>JAIXXN010000032.1 GCA_027490725.1 Oxalobacteraceae bacterium | reverse complement strand
TCGTCCTTCCGAAACAAATTGGCGTACAAGGCTGTTAAGCATGGCGCGTGGTTCGAGGAAGTGAATGAGTGTTTTACCACCCAAACCTGTTCGAGTTGTGGCGCTTTGCCAGATTCGCGGCCGAAAGGTATCGCAGGGCTTGGAATAAGAGAATGGCAATGCTGTGATTGTGGTTGCGTACATGATCGTGACACCAATGCTGCGTTAAACATTCTCCGTCGCGGACGTGCGACGCTAGATGTAGGAATCTCCGTCCTTTAGGGCGGGGAGGACGTCAATTCATACGCCTTGTGTGGTTCAGATGTTCGGGAAGTCTAACCGAAAAGGGCCGCTGACTGGCAGCGGCCCTTGGTGGCCTCGCAGTGGTGCTACACGCTTAGAACTTGTAGCGTGCGCCGATCATGTAGCGGGCACCTTGCTGCGTCACGCCTTCCAGCTGCTGCTGGGTACGGCTATGAGTACGCGAGATGGCGCTGCCCAGATTGATGCCTTCGAACTGGAAGCTGAGCTTCTCGCTGTAGGCATAACCGAGGCTCAGGTCGATCTGACCATAGGCTTCCACATATTGCGGGTTCGGACCGGAACCGTCGAAGGTCGAGGACAGGAATTCACCGCGCCAGTTGTAAGCCAGACGCGCATTGAATTTCTTGTCTTCGTAGATACCCACCACGTTGGCCGAATTCGACAGACCGACCAGTGCGAACTGCTCACCGATCTTGGCATTGTCATACTTCAGGCCCGAGTGCACATAGGTGTAGTTGGTCATTACGCCGAAACCACTGTTGCCGAACATATGCTGCAGATTCACTTCCAGACCGTTCAGGCTGGCAGCTTTCTGATTGGCGAACGAGGTGATCTGGAAGTTAGCGACCGGATCGCTAGGCTGGCCGGTGATCACGCCATTGGCATTGCCGGTAATCGCATCGTCATTCCCCCGTACCACGCCTGGCTGACCGGCGAAGTTGCGGAAGATGTAGTTACGGATACAGGTGGTGTCGGCCGTAGCGCAACCATTGGCCAGCGCCGCATTCCAGTACTTGCCGCCCACCGGGGTGTGCAGATTGAACGGGGTGGCGTTGACCATCGACTGGCCGGCGTAGTTTTCCAGATTCTTGCGGAAGTAGCCCAGCGAGACGAAGTTCTGCTTGCCGTAGTACCACTCGTAAGACAGGTCCAGATTCTTGGACTTGACCGGTTTCAGAGCCGGGTTACCGGCCGCACCGGTGCCGCCATTGGCGCGTGCCAGCGAGTTCAGGGTAGTACCGCCCTGGATCTGATCCCAGCGTGGACGACCGATGGTTTCACCGAGGCTGAAGCGCAGCTTCTGGTCCGGGGTCAGTTCGATGTCGGAGTCGAAGCTTGGCAGCACATGGTGGTATTTACCGGTCAGGGTGGTAAAGGTCGGGTCGCCGAAGGTGATCGGGAACTCGTTCTGCGACACCCAGGTGATGCTGGTGGCAGCC
Organism: Oxalobacteraceae bacterium; assembly: GCA_027490725.1. Lineage (GTDB taxonomy): Bacteria > Pseudomonadota > Gammaproteobacteria > Burkholderiales > Burkholderiaceae_D > Rugamonas. The sequence continues at coordinate 29,618 of JAIXXN010000032.1, read as the reverse complement.
GGTACCAGTGCGGTCGAGACTACGTCGGTGGTTTCATAACGCACGCCGAGCGCGGTGCGGATCGGGAACTTGGTATCCCAGTCGGTATTGAACTGCAGATAGGCTGCTTTCGACTTTTCCTCGGTGCGGGCATCGTTGTCGAAGGTGGTCTTCGGCAGATACAGCGCAGGCAGACCGGAGGCAGTCGCCGCCAGTTGACGCACCTGGGCAAAGTTGAAGGTGTAGAAGTTATTGAACAGATTCGGGTTGCTGCTGCCATCGATCTTGTCGAAGTACTGGCGCACCGATTCCGGATGCCAGACATTGCTTGGATAGTCGGATGGCTTGGTCGCGCCGCCCCAGGTATCGCGCTGCTGGTTGGAGAAGGCCGAACGGTTGGAAACCTTGGTGGCGCCGGCACCGAATTTCAGCTCGGACGCTTCCAGTACTTTCAGCTCGCCTTTGACCTGGGTCTGATCGACGATGCCTTTCATGTACTGGTTACTAAACACCGAACCGGTGACCTGCTGGCCGAATTTGGTGAAGTCGGCACCCTCGATGCTCAGCACCGGGAAATCTTTGCTGAAGTCGGCCGTGGTGTTGCCGCGGCTGAAGCTGGCGGTGCCCAGCGTGTTGCTCGAACCGAAGGGGCTATCGGCGCCCGACTCGGCCGTCGAGTGGTGGGTATCGAGTTCCAGACGCATGGTCTTGGTCGGTTTCCACACGGCGTTAAAGCCCAGCGATTTGTTCTGGGTTTTGGTGGCGAAGTCGGCCGCGCCCATCGCGATGTCGCTGTTCGACACGAACTCTTTGTACATCAGTGGGCTGGACACGGGACCTTTGGTCCACGAGCTGGCCGAATCACCGAAGTTGAACCAGGCCGACACATCGTTACGCTTGGTCTGGATCTTGTTTTCGGAATAGGTGTAGTCGAGCGTGGTGACCAGCGTGTCGACCGGTTTGAATTGCAGGGTCAACTGGGCGTTGGTGCGCTGGCGTTTCACGCCGTTGAAGTTGTAATTCAGATTTTGCGGTACCGAATACAGATCGGTCGGGCCGGGACGGTTGGTGATGTTGGCCGCACCCGGAGTGCCCGGCTGGGCAATGGTGCCCCAGTTGTTTTCGTCGCCACGGAAGGGACCGCGCCAGCCATTTGAGACGGCAGCGCTGTTGTAGCCGAGGTTGCGTTCCTGATAGCTACCGGTCAGTGCCACGCCGAATTTGCCATCGGCCGAGGTGTTCGAGTAGATGCCGGACAGTTCCGGGGTGGTCGAACGGCTGGCTTTGACGTCGGCTGGCAAGTTGCCATTGGTGCTGTCGTACACGCCTTTGGCGCCAATGCTGGCGTGCAGGCCCGGACGTTCGAACGGACGCGCCGTCATCACATTCACGGTAGCGCCAATGCCGCCGGTCGGGCTGTCGGCACGGCTGGTTTTGTAGACTTGCAGCTGGGCCACGGCTTCCGAGGCCAGATTGGCGAAGTCGTAGGCGCGACCATTCAGGTCACCCAGATTCGAGGTCGGCATCTGGCGGCCATTCAGCAGCACCAGATTGAAGTCGGGACCGACACCGCGTACGGTGATTTTCGAGCCTTCACCGATCGAACGGTCGATCGACACGCCGGAGATGCGCTGCAGCGATTCGGCCAGATTGGTGTCGGGGAATTTGCCGATGTCTTCGGCAACGATACCGTCGACGATACCGTCGGAATTGCGTTTCAGATTCATCGACGATTGCAGACTCTGACGCAAGCCGGTGACGACCACACTTTGTGGTTCTTCGGCGGCTTTGACGGTGTCCTGCGCGTAAGCCGGCAGGGCGCCGGCACAAGCACTGGCGACTGCCAGCGTCATTAATTTGATGCGTGCCTTTGGATAATGCATGTGATCTCCTGTGTTTTTATGAACAGCTAGCTTTCCACTTCCCCGAACGGCACTGGAAACCTTTCCATTTTATGCCTTCAGATACTAAGATTGACGCACTTCTTTGTCAATCGCCGACCGGTGAACAGGCCCTATTCAGCCCGGGTTTGCCGGTGTTTTGCGTCGGTTGTGTTGTAAAAAAATCGCTTAGGGCTGGTACACCCGCACGTACTCCACTTCCATTTGTTGCGGCAGGGCAGAGTCATCGACCTTGCCCCCCAAGTCGCCGCCGATCGCCAGGTTCAGCAGCAGGTACTGCGGATTGCTGAACGGCCATTTCCGGTAATCCCCATCGTTGGGGTTAATCAGTTGAATATAGTTGCGGTTGTCCACCCCGATCACCACCCGTTCGGCATTCCACGTCAGCTGGTAATTGTGGAACGCCGTGCAGGCGTCGCTGACGGTGGTGCTGGTGGTGTTGGGCGTGCCGGCCGGCCAGTTCTGCGCCGCCGTGTAAATGCTGCCGAGAATCTGGCCGGGATTTTTGCCGACGTGCTCCATGATGTCGAGCTCGCCGTCGTCGGGCCAGCGGCCCTTGCTGCCCAGCATCCAGATGGCTGGCCAGGTGCCTACCCCGCAGGGCAGTTTGGCGCGCACTTCGACAAAGCCGTAGGTCCAGCTGGCCAGCCCACGGGTCATCAGGCGTGCCGAGCTGTATTGCTGGCCGCCGTAGTCGGCCATGCTGGTCAGGGCTTCCTTGCGGGCGGTGATGAGCAGCTTGCCAGCGGCGACGCGGCTGTTTTCCAGTCGCCCGGCAGCGTAGTACTGCAGTTCGTGGTTGAACCAGCCAGTGCGGTTGAATTCGGTGTCGTAGGCCCAGCGGCGTGCATCGGGCAGGCCGTCGGTGTCGAACTCGTCGGCCCACACCAGTTTCCAGTCGGCCGGTTTGCCACCGGCGGGCAGCGCCGGCGAGGGGACGGCTGGCGCGGCGGGAACCGTCGGCGTGACAGCGGGCGGGCTGGCACCATGGGCCACGGCGGCCGCCTGGCCGCCGCCGCCGCAGGCACACAGCGCTACCAGAGCTGTCATCGTCGCTAGCTGTTTCATGTCTCCGCTTTCTGCGTATTCTTTTGGTTTGGAAAGGTTTCCAATTAGTCTGGTCAATATAGCACCGAAAGAATTTCAAAGTCAATTTGCAGCGCCGCAAAGCGGGCCAGAGTATTCGTTGACAGGCAAAATTAAGCCGTGCACCATGTGGGAACGTTTCCAAAAAGAGACACTCCGATGCGCAAACTCCTGCTTTTACTGCTGTCTGGCCCGCTTGCAATGGCTGGTTTGCCGGCGCTACCTGCCAGTGCCGCCCCGCCTCAGTTTCAGTCTCAATCGCAGTCGCAGTCTGCGCTGCGCTGGCCGCATGGTGCACGGGTGGCCGTCAGTCTGGCCTACGACGATGCGCTCGACTCCCAGCTCGATGTGGCATTGCCTGCCTTGCAGCGCCATGGTCTGCAGGCCAGCTTCTATCTGCAGCTATCGCATCCGTCCGTCGAGCGCCGGCTGGCGGCGTGGCGGCGTGCTGCACGGCAGGGGCATGAACTGGGCAATCACAGTCTGTTTCACCAGTGCTCAGGCAGCACGCCCGGGCATGACTGGGTCACGCCGCAGCGCGATCTCGATCACACCACGGCAGCCCAGATGCGCGATCAGGTGCTGATCGCCAACGCCATGCTGTATGCCATCGATGGCCAGCGCGAGCGCACTTATACGGTGCCGTGTGGCGAGACACTGGCCAGCGGCGAGGATTATCTGCCGCTAATTGCGCCCGCGTTTCTCGGCATCAAGGTGGCTGGCGGCGCGCTGACGGCGCGTGCGGCATTGCGTCCGGCTGCCGTGCAGGTGCTGGCGCCGGTCGGCCTGAGTGGCGCGCAACTGATTGCGCTGGTGCGCAGTGCCGCAGCAGAAGGTGATCTGGTGAACCTGACGTTTCATGGTGTGGGTGGCGACTATCTGAGTGTTTCGGCAGAGGCGCATGAAGCATTGCTCGCGTATCTGGCCAGTCACCGCGAGCAGTACTGGACCACGACTTTCCGCAACATCATGCGGCATGTGCAGGCGCAGAATCATCGGTCCAGCGCCCCTTGAGCACGCGCCAGCAGGGTTGGAAAACAGCTGCGGAAGCGCTGCGCGTAGCAGGGTTTTTTCAGTGCTGATACCGCTTCAATACCGCTTCAATACCGCCTATTTTGAGTATTATTTTTGGGTTAAAAAAGGTGAGAAAAAACTACGGAAAATACGTACGGTAGTTGTTTATTTGCCGCACGCACAAGACTTTCCGTCGTCCCGATGCTGGAAATCGTGGACGTCTTACATTCCTGTCTATACATTCACCTCTAGCCACGATCGATGCTGGCTTTTGCCGCAGACTCACAAAACCACAAATCCGGAAGAGCATAGACATGAAAAAAAATTTCCCATTCGCAGCGCTGCTGTTGTCGGCTAGTCCTTATGTGCTGGCGCAAGCCACCGCCGTGGCACAATCTGCCGCAGTCGCACAAACGGCTGCCGCCGATGTCACCACCGACGATATCCAGAAAGTTGTCATCGTTTCGACCGGTAGTCGCGGTTCGCAACGCACGCTGGTGGATACCCCGGTACCAATCGACATCATCGGTTCGCGTGATCTGAACAAGACCGGCCAGGCCACGCTGGACAAGTCACTGCAATTCCGCGTGCCATCGTTTAATACCGTGCAGACCCCGGTCAATGATGCCACCTCGCTGCTCGATCCTTACGAGATCCGCAACATGGGTCCGAGCCGCGTGCTGATTCTGATTAACGGCAAGCGCAAGAACTCCAGCGCGCTGATCTACACCCAGACCTCGCCGGGTCGTGGTGAGAGCGGTGCCGATATTTCCGCGATTCCGACCGATGCAATTAAACGCATCGAAGTGCTGCGTGACGGCGCTTCGGCTCAGTACGGTTCCGATGCGATTGCCGGCGTGGTCAACATCATCCTGAAAGACAATCCGGACGGCGGTTCGATTACCGCCCGCAGCGGCATCACCCACGAGAGTGATGGCAAGATGGGCGGTCTGAGCCTGAATCAGGGTCTGGCGCTGGGCGACCGTGGTTTCGTCAACTACACCGTCGATGTCTCCAAAATCAATTTGTCCAACCGTCCGGGCGTGGTCAGCGCCAAGGGCGAAGCAGGCGACTTCGGCGCCGATCTGACGACCCAGGTGCTGCCATTCCTGGCCACCCGTCCGGATGCGGGCAACATCAACGGTTCGCCAGCGACCCGTGCTGCCAAGGCTGAAGTCAACACCCGTTACGAACTGAGCGACACCACCAGCATTTACGGTAACGCGGCCTACATCAACAAGAAAATCAATTCCTTCGCGAACTACCGTACCCCGTACTGGCGTCCGACCGACTACGGTCTGCTGCATGCGACCGGTACCCCGTATGTCGGCTATGTACCAACCTTCGTCGGTACGCTGGATGACTACAATGCCACCGGCGGCACCAAATTCCTGCTGGGTGACTGGAATGCCGACCTGAGCCTGACCTATGGCGGTAACAAGCAAGGCTACGCAGTGGGTAACTCGGTCAACCGCGGCATGCAGCAGGACTATCTGGCGCACGTGATCAGCACCCCGTCGCCAACCAGCTTTGATGCCGGTGGCGTGAAGTTCAGCCACTGGGTATTGAACGGTGACGTGTCGCGTCAGTGGAGCAAGGACGTCAGCGTCTACGCCGGTACCGAACTGCGTCACGAAAATTATGAAACGCTGGCCGGTGACCTCGGTTCGACCTACGGTAGCGGTGCCGATTCCTATGCCGGTAACTCGGTACAGAACTCGTTCCCATCGTCGCGTTCCAACTACGGCGCTTACGCTGGTGCTACCTGGGATATCAGCCCGGCATTGCTGGTCGATGCGACCGGTCGCTACGAGAAATACACCGACTTCGGTAGTGCTTTCGTATGGAAGACCTCGACCCGCTACAAAGTTACCGATCAGCTGACCCTGCGTGGTTCGGCATCGACTGGCTTCCGTGCACCATCGCTGGCCCAGATCTACACCCAGAAAGCCCAGTACTCCTTCGTCGCCGGTGGCGGTATTCAAGTATCCGGCCTGGTCAACAACGTCTCCTCGGCAGCTGCTGCGCTGCAGGTACCGAAGCTGAAAGCTGAGAAATCGAACAACATCACGCTGGGTCTGGGCTTCAAGCCGGATAGCAACACCAGCCTGACGCTCGATTACTACAGCATCAAGGTCAAAGACCGCATCGTGCTGAGCACCGAGATCACCCCGACCGGTGTTGCCACCAACCCGCTCGACGTGCAGTTGAACAAAGCCGGTATCGTCTCGGCCAGCTTCTTCGTGAATGCCCTGACCAGCCGTACCGAAGGGATCGATTACGTCGCTTCGCGTAAGAACATCGACTTCGCCGACGGTAAGATGACCCTCAACCTGTCCGGTAACTACTCGCTGAAAAACGAGCGTGATGGTGCCGTCAACAATCCGGGCCTGATCGCTGCTGCCGGCCAGTCGGTGCTGAACGCTACCACCGAAGCGCTGATGTTCACTTCGCGTCCGAAGTTCAAAACCATCTTCGGCGCGGACTGGGATTACAAGCAGTTGAACCTGTCGCTGAACAACACCGTGTTCGGTCCTACCCATTTCCGCAATGCCGGTATGGATAACAACCTGGAAGTGGCGTTCAAGACCAAAACCGTGACCGACTTCGGCATGAACTATGCGCTGACGCCAAGCACCACGCTGTCGTTCAACATCAACAATATGTTCAACGTGACGCCAAGCTGGCACTTCAATGCCCGCAACGCTCAGGGTCAGGCGCTGCTCGACAGCAAAACCATCGATCCAGCCTATGGTCTGACGCCAGTCGAAGTCCAGCGTAATCTGGTGACCTTCAACGGCCGCTATGCGATGGTGACTTACGATGGTTCGCAATTCAGCCAGCTGGGCCGTACCTTCGCCGCTTCGGTGAACTACCGCTTCTAAGCCTTGGTTATAATGAAGGCCGCCGGTCCGCAGGGACCGGCGGCCTTTTTTTTATGGAGTGGCACGAATGGTTTCCTTACAGGATCAATTGCTCAAAGCGGGTCTGGTCAACAAGACCAAGGTCAAGCTGGTCAATCAGGACAAGAGCAAGCAGCACAAAGAACAGCGCCGCACCGGCGTGCCGAGCGTCGATGAAGCCAAGCTGGCCGTGCAGGAAGCCCAGCGGCAGCAGGCCGAGCGGGCGCGCGAACTGAATGCCCAGCGCGACGCCGCCGCACAGCAGAAAGCCATCCATGCGCAAATCGTGCAGATGGTGCAGCAGAACCGCCAGTCCCATGGCAAAGGCGATATCGCCTACCACTACACCTTCGGCAGCAAGATCGAGCGCCTGTATGTGTCGGCCGAAGTGCAGGGCCATCTGGTGGCCGGCCGGCTGGTGATCGTGGTGCTCAATGACGTGGCGGAACTGGTGCCGCGGGTGATTGCCGACAAGATTGCCGAACGCGATGCGGCGCTCGTGGTGCGCGTCAAGCAGAGTAGTAACGTGGTCGATGAGGATGACCCGTACGCGGCCTTCCAGATTCCCGATGATCTGATGTGGTAAGGATGTGCTTGATCCCTGCACCGGCCTGCGCCGCTGCAGGCGCTTACTCAACGCTGGCGGCGCCGTTCCAGTCTGACCAGCAGTCCTAGTCCCAGCGCGGCCAGCAGCATGGCGTAACTGGCCGGTTCCGGCACGGCGCTGGTGTGGTGGATACCGTTGATGCGGAACGCCGCACCATAACCGCCGATTTCCTTTTGCTGACTGAAGTTGTACTGGCTGGTGCTACCGCCGGCCGTGTAGCCGGTGATGCCAAGCGCATGGTCATCCCACCAGGCGATATAGTAGCTGCCAGCGGCCAGGGTTACGGCCGGCAGGGGAGCGTGCACCAGCGCGACTTCATTGCCGATCGGGAGATAGCTATAGCTACCGGGCAGCGCAGTGCCTAGGGCCAGCAGGCGCAGTTGCGTGTCATAAATCCCGATATGGATCTGCCACTGGCTGCCGTAGTTGGACTTGATGGCGAAATCCGTGCTGGTGAGCGCGCTGCTGCTATCCAGCGTGAAGCGGTCGCCGATGATCTGCAGGTCGTCGCAACTCGAGCACCAGGCATTCAGGGCGGGCGTGGCAGCATGCGTGTAGTCTGCCGAGATATACAGTGCGCTGTCGGCGCGGACTAGAGGGGCAGCGGCCAGTAAGCCGCCTGCCACGGCATAGTGCAGGTATTTCATAGCGCATTCGTCCCGGGTTGGGTCAGGGGGTGCCCGCCATACAGCAGGGGGGGGCAAGCAGTCTGAGTGGCGGCTATGAACTGCCAACAGCAGGTTGGCAGCCGGTTTTTCGTGGGCACTCGCTGTCTATCCTGACATCGCAACAGAATATTTTCAATAATCTTCGGCCGAAAAAGGCGCTTATTTCGCCGTCCGCCGTTCAGACTGTCGTATTGTTAGCCGGTTTGCCGAGATAGAAACCTTGCAACTCATCCACGCCCATTTGCTGCAAGGTATGCATCTGGGCCGCCGTTTCGACGCCCTCGGCAATCACGCGCAAGCCGTATTTACGGGCGATCAGCAGTGCCGCTTCGACCACGGTCAGCGATTTCTCATCCATGCCGATGACGAAACTCTTGTCGATTTTCAGGGCATCGAAGGGCAGCTCACGTAGCCGCGATAGCGAGGAATAGCCGGTGCCGAAGTCGTCCAGGTGGATTTCTACGCCGAGCTGGTGCAGGGTATGCAGGGTGGCGCTGGCGCGCCCCATATTGCGTTCGTCGAGCACGCTCTCCGTCACTTCGATAATCAGGCGGCTGGGTGCCAGACCGGTGGCGGCCAGCGTGTTGCCGACCAGGGTAGCGAAGTCGGGCTGGACCAGTTGCCGGATCGAAGTATTCACGGCCACTTTGCAGGGCCGGCCGTGGCCGGCGCCAATCGGCCAGCTGGCTGCCTGCCGGCAGGCCTGTTCCAGTACCCAGCGGCCGATGGTCTGGATGGCGTGCGAAGTTTCCGCCAGCGCGATGAATTCATCGGGCGCGACCGGACCGTAGTCGGGATGCTGCCAGCGCAGCAGCGCTTCATAGGTGACAATCTGCAGACTGCTGGCCGTCAGAATTGGCTGGAACTGCAGTGTCAGGCTGTCATCCTGATGGGCTTGAGTGAGTGCCTGCGCCAGTTTCAGGCGGCGCCGCTGCATCGCATACGAGTTGTCCGAGTAAAACGAAATCTGGCCGCGGCCATTTTTCTTGGCTTCGCTGGTGGCGATGTCGGCGCAGGCCAGTGCCTGCTTGGTCTGCGGCATGCTATCCGTCAGGCTTTCAAAGATACCGGCGCTCAGGCCAAGGTGTACCTGATGGGGGCCGATCTGATAGCTGGCCGAGAGGGCCGCGTGCAACTGCCGATAGTGCGGTGTGCTGTCGTCCGATGGATTGACTTCACGCAGCAGGCAGACCACGAATTCATCACCACCCCAGCGGCAGATCGGATAGTCGCTGGCGCCGATAAAGGCGGCCAGCTTGGCGACCTCGTGGCTCAGACGCTGCGAAAACGCTTGTAGCAGCCGGTCGCCATGGTCATGTCCCATGTCTTCATTGATGTCTTTGAAGTGGTCCAGGTCGATGAAGATCAGGGTTTGCTGGCGCTGCACGGTACCAGCCTGATAGCTATACGATAGAAAGCCGCGCCGGTTTAACAGGCTGGTCAGCGGATCGTGATTGGCGAGAAACTCCAGCGCCTGCGTACGTTCCTGGATGCGTTGTTCGAGATGGCTGTTGACGTCGGAAATGTGGCGGTTGTTTTCCGACAGCTGGCGGATCAGGGTTTCCTTTTCATCCGTCAGGCGCAGGGTATTATCGAGCAGCCGGAAATTGTTCTGATGGCTATGCAGCATGATCAGGGCGAAGATGGTGCCCAGCACCGCCAGGATGGCCAGATGGTCGTCGCCGCTGAGCCACATCGCCAGACAGGTGGGCAGTAGCAGGCTGGCGATGTACAGTTTGCCGACGATGCGCATGCTGGCCAGCGTGCCGGTGGCGCCACCGGCCAGTGCGGAAATAATGATCATCACCGAGAATTTCTCGCTGGCGCTGTAGTCCGGCATGCCGACGACGGCATTGAGCGACCATAGCATTGCTGAAGCGATTGCGCCGGCCGATAGCAGCATCGTTTGCCAGCCCGGTGGCGGCGTCTCCGCTTGTCGGTTCAGGGCGCGCAGGCAATAGCGTTCCAGCAGATAGCGCAGCGCACACAGCACTAAAGCGACGCTGACCCAGGCACTCTGCCAGTGCACCGAGCGGCCATCGATGATGAAACTCTGGCCGATAATCGCCGCCGCGTTGGCCCAGATGCCTTGCGTATGATTGTTCAGGTTCTCACGCCAGAGACGGACCTTGTACAGCAAAATGGACTCCCGGTTGGCAGGATGCAGCCGCACACATTTGCGAAAACCGTATGACGCGGGCAGGCTGGGCGGCGCCGGAACGGTGTGAAATGGCGGCAGTGCGCCATGCTGTGCATGTGCTCAGACATGCGGGACGACAGGGATGGGGGCGTCACTGGAAAGCTTATCACACAATCTTCAGCCGAAGATCTAGCAATTTCCGCTTGGAAACTAATTTGAAATTAACTATACTGTTGAAAGTTTCTGCAACACCCGGCCTTACCCCTGCCCGGTTCCTTGCGCACCGTATCGTGCACCAGCCTTGAGCAGGTAGCGCGGGCGGCTTTTCCCGGCATTCATTGCCCCGGCCCTTGACTGCTGCCCGGCGCGCTGCCAGTTCCCTGTTCGAATACTGCTGGAGTGTTATGTTAAGTCGATTTTCTATCCGCCAACGGCTGCTCGCCGTGATGGCGATGTTGTGCGTGGCGATTGTGGTGCTGGGTGGTATGGGGGTGCTAGGCTTGCAGTCGGTCAACCATGATTTGCGCGAAGTCAGCACCAATGCGCTGCCGTCGGCACTCGCTATCGACAAGGCGCAGATGACCCTGTTGCGGGCCCGTTTGTCGCTGGACCGGGTCACTTTGCATCCCGAGTCTGAGCAGGCGGGCAAGACCTTGCAACGTGCCGAGGACTTTCTGAAACAGTCGGACGCAGCCTGGGCGGAATATCTGGCACTGCCGGCCGGTGCCGAGGAAAAAGCGCTGGCGGCCGAGATGACGGCACGCCGCCAGGCTTTTCTGAATGAGGCGGCACAGCCGCTGATGAGTGCCTTGCGTGCGCAGGACAAAGAGCGCGCCGATCAGCTGACCATGACGGTCATGCAGAGTATGTTTGCGCGCCTGCAGGATAGCGCCACGGCACTGACGGAATTCCAGGCCCGCAGCAGTCAGCGCGACTTCGAATTGAGCCAGACCAATTTCCGCCATCAGCTGTGGTGGACCGGGGGCATCTGCGCACTGATGTTGTTGCTGATGGTGGCGGGGACGGTATCGCTGTTGCGCTCCATCCTCGGCCCGATTACCAGTCTGATGCAGCATTTCCAGCAGATTGCCGAGGGCGATCTGTCGGGGCACATCGTGGTGCAGGGCAAAGATGAAATGAGTGCACTGATGCGGGGCTTGCAAGCGATGCAGGAGCGGCTGGCGCAAACCGTGCGCGCGGTGCGCGATGGTGCCAGCACGATTTCGGTGGCCTCGCGCGAGATTGCTGCCGGCAATCTTGACCTGTCACGCCGCACCGAGAATCAGGCAGCTAATATCGAAGAGACGGCTTCTTCGCTGGAAGACCTGACCACTACCGTCAGGCACAATGCCGAGAACGCCCAGCAATCGAATCAGCTGGCACGCAATGCGGCGCTGATCGCCGTGCACGGTGGCGAGCTGGTCGGGCAAGTGGTCAGCACCATGGCCGATATCCGTAGTTCGTCGATGCGGATTGCCGACATTATCGGAGTGATTGACGGGATTGCCTTCCAGACCAATATTCTGGCGCTGAATGCCGCAGTTGAAGCGGCCCGCGCCGGCGAACAGGGGCGTGGCTTTGCCGTGGTGGCAACTGAAGTGCGCAGTCTTGCGCACCGCAGTGCCGATGCGGCCAAGGACATCAAGTCGCTGATCGGTGCTTCGGTGGCGCAGGTGGATGCGGGTAGCGCACTGGTGGGCGAAGCGGGCAGCACGATGGATGAGATTGTGCGCAGCATCCAGCAGGTTGCCGGAAATATGGACGAGATCAGCTCGGCCGGGCGCCAGCAGGAAGCCGGTATTGGCCAGATTAACCATGCGGTGGGCGATCTGGATGCGCTGACTCAGCAGAATGCCGCACTGGTGGAAGAAGCGGCGGCCGCCTCGCAATCGCTGAACGAACAGGCCGAAGGTCTGGTGAGTGCGGTGGCGGCGTTCCGTCTGGATGGGAACGCGGCGCGGCGTAGCACTGGCAGCGCCTTGCGCCTGCAGGGCTGAGCAGACAGGCTGGCGCCGTGCGCCAGCAAAGATGGCGGGCTGAGCGGCGCGCTGGCCAGCGCAGGGGGAGCAGTTGGTCGGGCTGCTTAAACCTCATATAATGCCGCTCTACCTCCACCTCGCTGAGCCCTATGATGCTGTCGCAGCCTCCCCGTATCGCGGTTCTGATTCCCTGCTATAACGAAGCGGCCACCATCGCCGCAACGGTGCAGGCTTTTCGTAGCAGTCTGCCGGCCGCCCAGGTCTACGTATTCGATAATAATTCCGGCGATGACAGCGCGGCGCTGGCCCGTGCGGCAGGCGCACGGGTGCGTCATGTAGCGGCGCAGGGCAAGGGCAGTGTGGTGCGCCGCATGTTTGCCGATATCGATGCGGACGCGTATGTGATGGTCGATGGCGACCATACCTATGATGCAGCCGCCGCGCCGCTGCTGGTCCATAAACTGCTCGATGAGGGACTCGACATGCTAGTCGGCAGCCGCGTCAGCGACGAGCAGACGGCTTACCGCTTCGGTCACCGTTTCGGCAATGCTTTGCTGACCGGGGTCGTGACGGCGCTGTTCGGGCGCAGCTTTACCGACATCCTGTCCGGCTACCGGGTGTTTTCGCGCCGCTATGTGAAGTCCTTTGCGGCCCATTCCACCGGCTTTGAAATCGAGACCGAGCTGACGGTGCATGCACTAGCCTTGCGCATGCCGGTGGGCGAGGTCGCGACCCGCTACCAGTCGCGCCCGGAAGGCTCGTTCAGCAAGCTCAATACCTACCGCGATGGCTGGCGCATCCTCGGCACCATCGTGCGCCTGTTCAAATCGGAAAAGCCGCTGGCGTTCTATACGCTGGCGGCCAGCGTCTGTGCGCTGTTGTCACTGGGCCTGGCCTGGCCGCTGGTGCTGACCTATCTGCAGACCGGACTGGTGCCGCGTCTGCCCACGGCCGTGCTGTGCGCCGCCATCATGCTGTTCGGCGTGATGCTGCTGGTGTGCGGTCTGGTGCTGGACGCGGTCACCAAGGCACGCATCGAACAGAAACGCTTTGCCTATCTGGCGATTCCGCTGGCGCCGCTCCATGCGTAGCAATCTACAGCAACTGTTGCGCTTCGCCTTCAGTGGCGTGCTCGGTTGCATCACGGACGTCACGCTGCTGTATCTGGCCTTGCAGCTGGGTGCCAATTTCTATTCTGGACGGGTGCTGTCGTTTCTGGCCGCCGTCTGGCTGACCTGGCGGCTGAACCGGCGTTACACCTTCGCCGCCAGCGGCAGCAGCCCCTGGCAGGAGTGGTGGCGCTATCTGACCGTGATGCTGGGTGGCGGCGCCGTTAACTACGCCGTCTCGAGCGCGCTGGTGTACACGCTGCCCGCACATTTCTGGTTGCCGGCACTGGCCGTGGCCGTGGGGTCGCTGGCCGGCATGACGGTCAATTTCCTCGCCGCCCGCTACTTCGTCTTCACGCACTAAACTAGGAGTTCGTCTGTGCTACAGCTTCCCCGTTGGCTGGAAAACTGCTTCGAACGGCGTAGCGCGCTGCTCGCGCAGCCACGCGCCGCGTTCTACGCCGCCCTGCTAGTGCCCTTGTTGTGCGCTCTGCAAGCCTTGCTGCTGGGGCAGGATGATGGCTGGGACATGCGCAACTATCACCTGTACAACCCGTATGCGCTGCTCAACGGGCGGCTGGCCATCGATATGTCGCCGGCCGGTTTCCAGAGTTATTTCAATCCGCTGCTGGATTTACCGTATTACCTGCTGACCTTGTACGCACCTGCGCCGCTGGCCGGTGCCGTGTTCGGCGCCTTGCATGGTCTGAACTTTATTCCCCTGGCAGGAATCGCCCGCCTGCTGTTGCCGGGACGCCAGCGCGTGGCCTTGCTGCTGGCGCTGGCGGGTTGTCTGGGCGCGGGCTTCCTGTCCGAACTGGGCAACAGCATGGGCGACAATCTGACTTCGCTGCTGGTGCTCAGTTCGCTCTACATGGTGTTGCGCCGCTGCGCTGGTGCAGCGCAGGCCCAAGCGCAAGCGCTGGCATCGGGCGTGGGTGCGCTGCTGCTGGCCGGCGTGCTGATGGGGGCGGCGGCCGGACTGAAACTGACCAATGTGAATTACGCCGTGGCGCTGTGTCTGGCTCTGCTGCTGTGGCCCTTGCCTTTCTGGCGCCGCATCGCACAGGCGTGGTGGTTCGGGGTGGGTGTGCTGGCCGGCATGGCTGCTACCGCAGGCTACTGGTGGTACACCCTGTGGCGGCTGTTCGGCAATCCCCTGTTCCCGCAATTTAACAACCTGTTCGCTAGCCCGCTGGCCGCGCCGCTGGGCGTGCTCGATGCGGAGCACCTGCCACGTCATCTCGGGGAGGCACTGCTGTGGCCATTCATTTTTACCCGCGATATCGCGCGCATCGCGGAGGTGCCGCTGCGTCAGCTGATCTGGCCGCTGGTATATGGTCTGCTGCTGGTCGCCGCGCTGCACACACTGTGGCGCTGGTGGAAAGCTGCTGGCGGCAGCGGCAAGGCTGGCGATGCCGGCACGACCAGCACGACCGGCATGACCAGCACCGCCAGCATGACCAGCACCGCCAGCTTCACGCTAGCGGCACGCCTACTGCTGGTCTTTTTTGTGCTGGGCTACCTGATCTGGTTGAAGCTGTTCAGCATCTACCGCTATCTAGTGCCACTGGAATTACTGGCACCGTTGCTGGTGTGGCTGTTGCTGCATAGTCTGTTCAGTGCTGCGGTAGCGCGCCGTCTGGCCGGCTGGTCGCTGCTACTGTGTGCGCTCTACACGCTGCCCTTTGTCAGCTGGGGGCATGGCGGCTGGAGCAGCACGGCGTTTCGTGCCGAGGTGCCCGCTTTTGCCCGGCCGGAAGGCACGGTGATTTACATGGTGCGTACGCCGATGGCCTGGCTGACCCGCTTCTTTCAGCCGCAAGTCGCCTTCTTGGCCATAGGTAGTGGCTTCCCGGAGTCCGAAGCGTATCTGCAGCGTCTGCAGGCGCGCGCCGCGGCGCGTTCTGCACCACATTATGTGATGTTGCCGGCGGCCGTGAACATTCGCGAGGCCGGCGCGCAGCGCAAGCTGGCGCTGGTGCGCAGTCTGGGACTGACGGCGTCTGCGGCGCGCTGCGCGCGGCTGGATGGCTGGTTGCGGCGGGTACGTTTCCAGGTTGAAGTGCAGCCTTTGCCGGCGGGGTAGGAGCAGGCGTGCACACTGGTGCTGCAGGCGCAGTTCCGCGTCGATCTGGCGGCGCAGGATGCCGCGCTGGAAACCGAAGTGCAGGGACAACTGGCGCGCTATGGCTTGCTGCTGGAGCCTGCCAGCTGTGTCAACTATCCCGCTTTCGTGGGCACCGAGCCGCATCCCTACCGGCTGTGCCGGGTCACCCGCCTGAATCGCTAGGGCGCCAGCAGGCGACGCGCATTTGTGCGATGCTAGGTTCTGTGTACACCCTCACCATGATAGGAACGCCATGTCTCAGCCTGTGATCAGCAGCGACCAGCCGGAGCCCACGCCCAAGCCGGGCAGGCCGGCTAAGGCGGTGCGTCTGCAAGTGGCGAAACTGCTGCGCAGTAAGTGGACGGCAGCGCAGCCAGTCAATAAGGAAAAGCACTTTATTGTGACGGCCTTAGTCGAACCGGCGCTGCCGGACGCTCCCGTCGAGATGGTCACCATCGAGGCCGTGATGAGCCGCCGCAGTGTTAGCTTGCACTGGCGCGAGCTGACGGATCAAACCCGCTGGCTGCAGGGCTGGCGCTGAGCGTCGTGGCAGCGCAGCGGCTTACCACGGCAGGGTAGCGCCGTCATAGCTGCGCAAACTGCCAGTGTCGGCGGGTGTCAGGGTATCGAGTACTGCCAGCATGTCGCGGGCGGCCACTTCGGCGGGCCGGCCGATGCTCTCGCCCCGGAATGGTCGCGACAGGGAGGAGTTGACCGTGCCCGGATGTAGCGCCACCAGCACGCTGTGCTTCTGGTTGCGCGCCAGTTCGATCGAAGCGGTTTTGACCATCATGTTGAGCGCGCTTTTGGAAGCGCGGTAGCTGTACCAGCCACCCAGCCGGTTGTCGCCGATACTCCCTACTTTGGCCGACAGCAGCGCCATGATGGCGCGTTCGCCAGCGAGTAGCGGGATAAAGTGGCGCATCACCAGTGCCGGTCCCATGGTATTGACGAGGAACAGCGCCTGCATCTTCTCGTAGCTGAGGTCGGCCAGACGTTTTTCCGGCATCAGTGCGGCGTCGTGCAGCAGTCCCGTCGCGTTGATAATCAGGTGCAAGCGCGGGCCACCGGCAAGTGCTTCGGCAGCGGCGCCGATGCTGGCCTCGTCGGCAAAGTCCAGCGGCGGTATCGAGTGACGATGCAGGCCGCGCACCGAAGCGCAGCGCGGCGAATTCTCCAGCAGCGCGATAAACGCTGCGCCCAGCGCACCGGAGGCGCCAATTACCAGCGCGTGAAACTGATCGGGAAGGCTGGCCATCATGGCATGCTGCTCCATAGAGGTGAGTGGGGGGGGGGGGGCATTTGGCCACAAGGTCGTCGTGGCGCTGCACGGGGATAGGCCGACGCGGTGTGCATGGTGTCGCATGATCGCATGAAACGGCAAGTCCCCGATGCTGAAAGAAGTTTCATTGCGAGGTTTTTTCGGTTATATAATCATTAATCTTACTTTTAATACAGGGGTTACCCAGAGTGAAACTACTTACCGCCATCATGCTCAGCGCAGGGATACTGTCGCCAGCGTTCGCCGCGACGCCGGCCGCACCGGCCACTGCTGCGGTCAGCAAAACTGCCGCAGTGAAAGTGACCTCGGTCGAGGGGATTACCGAATACCGTCTGGCCAATGGCCTGCGCGTGCTGCTGTTCCCGGACGCCAGCAAGCCTACCCTGACCACCAACATCGTCTACATGGTTGGCTCGCGTCATGAGAACTACGGCGAGACGGGGATGGCCCACTTGCTGGAGCACCTGTTATTCAAACCGACTGCCAACTTCGGTATCAAGAAGGGCACCAAGTCGCCGGTGGAAGTACTGAACCAGATCGGTGGCCGCTTCAACGGCACCACCTGGTATGACCGCACCAATTACTTCGCTACCTTCCCGGCCAATGACGACAATCTGAAGCAGATGCTGGCGCTGGAAGCGGACCGCATGCTGAATTCGCCGATTAGCCAGAACGACCTGTGGAACAAGCAGACCCAGAAGGGCGAGATGACGGTGGTGCGTAACGAGTTCGAAAGCGGCGAGAGTGATCCGTTCCGCGTTACGCTCGAGCGTACCCTGTCGGTGGCGTTTGACTGGCACAACTACGGTAAATCGACCATCGGCGCGCGCTCCGATATCGAGGGCGTTAGCGTTGATCGTCTGCGCGCCTTCTATCAGCGCTACTACCAGCCGGACAATGCGATCCTGATGGTGGCCGGTCGTTTCGACGAGAGCAAAGTGCTGGCACAGATCAACGATCTGTTCGGCAAAATTCCTAAGCCTACGCGGGTGCTGGCGCCCACTTATACGGCCGAACCAACCCAGGATGGCGAGCGCTCCGTTACCATTCGCCGCACCGGTGGTACCCAGCTGGTGGCGACCGGTTACCACGTGGCGCCAGCCAGTCATGTCGACGCGGCGGCTCTGCAGGTGCTCGGTAAGATTCTGACCGACGCGCCAAGCGGCCGCCTGCATCAGGCGCTGGTCGATAGCAAACTGGCCTCGGCGGTGGCGGAGATCGATTTCAATCATATGGAACCGGGCTATCGCCTGTTCGCAGCCATCGTACCGAAAGATGGCCAGACTGATGCGGTGGAACAGGCCATGCTGAAGGCGCTGGAAGACATCAAATCGCAGCCGATTACGGCAGCGGAAGTAGCGCGCGCCAAGGCGGCGATTGCCAAGGATATCGACCAGACCGTCAACGACACGGCGCGCTTTACGATTGCGCTGACGTCGGCTCAGGCAGCGGGTGACTGGCGTCTATTCCATCAGCGTCGCGATCAGGTCGAGCAGGTTGATGTAGCGGCCGTGCAGGCAGTGGCGCTCAAATACCTGAAGCCTTCCAACCGCACGCTGGCGCGCTTCATCCCGACCGACGCGGCCGAACGCACCGAAGTGCCGGGCATGCCCGATGTAGCGGCAATGGTGAAGGACTACCATGGCCGTGCCGCGATCGCGCAGGGCGAAGTATTTGATCCTAGCCCGGACAACATCGAGAAGCGTCTGCAGCGCTCGGCACTGGCGAATGGCATGAAGCTGGCGCTGCTGCCGAAGAGCACCAAGGGCGGCACGGTCAGCGCCACCTTGCAGCTGCGCATGGGCACCGCCGAAAATCTGGTTGGCAAGAGCGCCATCGGCGAAATCACCGCTGCGTTGCTGACGGATGGTACGCAACGTCTGTCGCGTCAGGAAGTCAAAGACAGTTTTGACAAGCTCAAGGCCAATGTGCGGATTCAAGGCGGCGCAGAAGGCGTAACGGCCAGCGTCACCACCACCCGCGAAAATCTGGCGGCGGCACTGGAACTGCTCGGCGAATCGCTGACCAAACCGGCGTTGTCGGCCAAAGACTTCTCCGAGCGTCAGCGCGAAGTGGTCTCGGAAACCGAACAGCAGATGACGGAACCGCAGCCGCTGGCCAGCAACGCCATGCAGCGTCTGACCAATGCCTACCCGGCTGACCATGTGCGCTATGTGAAGACGCTGCCGGAGCAACTGGCGGCAGAACGCGCCGTGACGCTGGAACAGGTGCAAGCGTTCCACAAAGCCTATTACGGCGCGGGCAATGCCACGCTGGCCGTGGTGGGGGATTTCGATGTGGCCGCCGTGCAGGCACAGGCTGCCAAGCTGTTCGGCAACTGGAAAGCCGAGCAGCCGTATGTGCGGATTGCCAGCACCATGAAAGCGGTGGTAGGTCAGAAGGTCGCGCTGGAAACGCCGGACAAGGCCAACTCGGTGTTGCTGGCGATCCAGCCGATTCCCCTGAAAGATGACGCAGCGGTCTACCCGGCTCTGCTGATGGGCAACTATATGCTCGGTGGTGGTGCGTTGCGCAGCCGTCTGGCCGACCGCATCCGTCAGAAGGAAGGTCTGTCGTATGGGGTTGGCTCGCAGCTGACGGTGCCGTCGCGCGATCCGGCCGGGATGTGGCTGGCGTTTGCCATCAGCGCTCCGCAGAACACCGTCAAGGTGGAAGCGGCGCTGCGCGAAGAGCTGGACAAGGCCATCAAGGACGGCTTCACGGAAGCTGAACTGGTCGATGCCAAGAAAGCCTGGTTGCAGTCCCAGCAGGTAGGTCGTACCGGTGATGCCGGTCTGGCTAGCCGTCTGTCGAACTATCTGAGCTTTGAGCGCACCATGGCCTTCGACAAAGATCTGGAAGCCAAAGTCAGTGCGCTGACAGTGGCACAGGTGAACCAAGCGCTGCGCGCCAACCTGCAGCCGGAAGCCGTTTCGGTGGTCAAGGCCGGTGACTTTGCTAAGGCTGCTGCGGCCACCACGGGGACAGCCCCAGCCGCCAAGCCTTAACTTTCACGCATCTGAGCGTTAGCACCGGGGTGTGACACCCCGCCACGCCACCCGCTACTGAACTCCCTACGTTGCCGCGCAACGGCAGGAGTCCGGTACCGGGTGGCGTGTTGCATAGTCGCTCAGTTGGTCTAGCCGGCCGGCCCGTCGCTGCCGCTGGCGACAAGGTCGTGCCGCGGGATGCTACACTGCGCCCCTACCATCGACAGATATAGCCATGACCAACAAAAAACAGCCGCTGGCGAAAACGCCAGCCGCCGCGCCCACCGGGCGGGTAACGAATCCCTTCCTGAACGCCGAGTTCTATCAGCGCATGCGCGATTACACCGAGCGCGATGCCGCTTTTTCGAAAGAACTGAAAGCCATCGGCGACAGTGGTGCGGGCAAGCAAAGCACCGATATGCGCACGGCACCATCGCTGCAATTGCTGCGCGCCGTGGTAAAGAAGGGCGTGTCGCTGGAAACCATGCTCGAGCGCATCGTGCAGGGCGTGGAACTGGGACTATGGGAACCGTGGCTGAGCTCGTTCGGCATCGAACTACGCGGTGTCAATTACGCCAAGCCGGAACAGCGCAATGCCCGACTGGCGCTTGATATGAGCCTGGCCTGCAAGGTGAATTCCGTGTTTGCCAATGCCAACATGGCCAACTGGCGCAGTCTGGTGGCAGAAGACTGCGCGCAGATCCAGATCGATAAGCCGACTGAAAAAACCGGCGCCAAAGTGTATGCCATCTTCTATCTGGATGCGCCGGATAAGTAAGAAAGTA
Organism: Oxalobacteraceae bacterium; assembly: GCA_027490725.1. Classification (GTDB taxonomy): domain Bacteria; phylum Pseudomonadota; class Gammaproteobacteria; order Burkholderiales; family Burkholderiaceae_D; genus Rugamonas. Next base: position 9,065 of record JAIXXN010000032.1, on the reverse strand, counting down.
AGTCAGTAAGCGGCGGATCAGGACGCCGCGGCGTTTGGCTGGTCGTACCAGATGCCGAGCTTGTCACCTTGCCAGATCAATAGGTGAAACAGGTAAGCGTTCGCCAGCATGAGCAGCCCACCGACCAGCGCTGCCTCGCTGCGTAAGCCGAGCAGGCAGAATAGAAAGCCGCTCACATGCGAAACCATTTCAATCCTGCGTGCCGGACTGCGCGCAGGTTGTACTGCGAGTAAGTTTAACGAGAAGCAGCACTTGAGCCACAGTGGCAGCTTGCTCCAGTTATGTGAATGTTTGTCGATCATGAAGCTCTCCTGTTCCAAAGTTGATATCTCCACCTCGAGCACCGCAGCGAGACATTTCAAGGATTCGGTACTGGCCTTGTGACCGCTTTCTATCCGCTGGATGGTCCGCACATTCAGACCGGACATCTGAGCCAATTGCTCCTGGGAAAAACTGCGGCTAAGGCGTATTTGCTTGAGTATCATGCATGCGCTCCGATGCTGGCGAACCTTGAGTATTCAGGATGATCTGCCCTGTCGGTGACGCCATTGCCCCGACTTTCACCCGACAGTAGAGGTTTTTCTGGTCGGGACGGTCATCCTACTTGAGTTGCGTTGAAAATTACACAAGAAAACAGCGAGTGGAGGGCTAGCCGCGTAGGGGCAAGCGGGTAGCTTGCGGCGCGTACCGGCGAAAAAAAACCAATCGCGAACGATTGGTTTTTGAATTCTTGGTGGCCCGGGGCGGAATCGAAGCACCGACACAAGGATTTTCAAAACATGGCTCCACGGCACGCGCCAACAAGCGGCTTGGGCCAGCAGCTAGGTAGCGAGTCTTACGTCGAACCTGGAATGCGCCAAGGAAATCGTTGACGTATGGGATCTTGAGGTTTTTTCCGATCCGCCATCCCTGTGACCACGATGACGACGCCATCGGTGAGACGGACATCGGCAGCACGATCCGCTCCGCCCACGGCGGTGATGTCGCTTTCCTCATCGGTGCCGGTCAGGTTTACGTAATAGGCATTCAGTACCTTCTGGTATTGAAAATCGCGTGCTTCGCCGTGAGGACATTGTTGGCGAAATCCCAAAGGACATTGGGGCGAAGGCGATATGCGTTTTCGCGGAACCCCTTTGGTGTTCAGCCGTGAGCTTCATCGAAACCGGCACCTTCAGTCTCAGGTCGGCACCGAAGTCGCCGGACACAATGTAGAAGGTCATCACGCCAGTGGCAGTATCGTATCCATCACGCCATTCATGAAAGCAAGCCGGTGCGGGCTCAGGCAAGCACGGTGGGTGGAATGAAGGGCAGGGGGCCGGTCGATCCGGCGCGCGCTATTCTCAACCGGCCGTGCCGTCCAACATATTGTGCAGGCTGTTGCTCATCATGGCGAGGAAGGCCACCAGGCCCAGGTAGAGCATGCCGTAATTGATGCGGGTGTCGCGCGGCACTTCGTAATATGCCTCCGGTTTGGTCGGATCGCCCCAGATCGCTTCTTTGAGTTGCGGAAAGGCCAGCAGCGCCACCAGGATCAGCATCGGGCTTGGGTGGTAGAAGAACAGGCCCGCCAGCAGTGGAACGCCCGCCAGCCACAGCTTGGGCGAGATAATGGCCGTAATGCGGCCGCCATCGAGCGGCGCGAGCGGAATCAGGTTGAACAGATTGATCATACAGCCCGCATAAGCCAGGGCCAGCAGCAGATTGCTGCCCGTGTCGCGCGCCGCGAAGTAGCAGATCATGGATGCCGCCGTGCCGGCGACGGGACCGGCAACGCCTATATACGCTTCGGTTTCCACGTCGTGCGGCAGCTCCTTGAGCGCGATCCAGGCGCCGACAAAGGGGATGAAGGTGGGCGCGCCGACCTTGATGCCGCGTTGGCGCGCCGCCACATAATGGCCCATTTCGTGACAGAAGATCAGCAGCACAAAGCCGGCCGCATAGCGCCAGCCATAGACCCAGCTGTACACGAGGACGGACAGCAGCATGGAGCCGCCAGTCGTCAACAGTTTGCCCAACTTGCCGGCCGCCAGCAGCCAGACGAGTAGTTTACCCATCAATACCGCTGTTCTTTTCGAGCGTGACTTTGGCCGCGGCTTTTTCTTCCCGCTTGCGGCTGAACAGCTTGTAGAGCCAGCCGCCAACGGCGGCGACGCCGATCAAGATGATTTTCTTGAATGCCAGCAGGAGGACAAACAGCTTGCCGAACAAGCCCATCTTCGCGGCCACGCCACCAGCGACCAGCGCCGCCAGTCCATATTCGGCGACCTTGTCGGTGCTGCTGTTGAAGTCGGCATAGCTGTTGCCCGGGGTGAAATCGGTGAAGGCGGTGACGTTCTTCATCTCGCTCTTGATCTCGGCAATTTGGTTCATGCCGGCCACGGCGTTCAGGACCAGCACGCCTTCACGGCCCAGTACGCGCACGTTGTAGTTAAGGCTGTTCTCATTGCTGCCCTCGGTCTGCAGTTCCTTTGCCCAGTACAGCTTGTGGTGTGCCTTGTCGTAGCTGGGCTTTTCGGCCCAGCCCACCAGATTCATGGCCCCGTATCCCTGCTCCTTGCGGGCGCTGTTGTTCTCGGTCATCGATTCCTGCATTTCTTTCAGCAGCTTGCTGTAGTCGATGCTGTCGGCGTCGGCGTCGTTTACGTGGCCATCCTTGTCATAGGTAATGATCACGCCCCAGCCGGCGGCGCTAAGCGGGCTAACTGCGCTTGGCAGGATCATGCCCAGCGTCTGCGCGCCCGGCGGATTGCCCCAGCCCTCGGTCAGCAGGCGGCCCGCATCGGCCGGCGGCAGGTAGCGGAAGCTGGGCGGCAGGTCCAGGGTGGCGATGTTGCCAGGCAGGTTGATCTTCCCCTGTTGGAACTGCAGGCCAGCAATAAACTGCTCGGCCGTCATTTTCGGCGCGGAAGCGGCCTCCGGAGCGGCGGACGCCATCAAGGGGGCACAGAGCGCCAAGCACAACAAAGCGGATAAGAATTGACGCATTACATCTCCTTGCAAGAAAAGCTATATCCTACAGGGAATATTATGAATTTGGTAATTTTATCTATGCTTTAATTCTTGTAATGGACGCCCAGTGAAGGTTTTAATGTAGGCTGGGATGCGTTTTATGTGCTGCTCAATGCGATTTTGGGCCTCTAGCCAGCGGTGAGTGAATCGTCACGAGTTTACTAGACACCCGCGAGCCTCTCAAAATACCGCTTGAACAAAATGAATTCTTGGACGAATTGGTTGCTCGCTGGGGGGGGCTGTGGATGCAGAGGTAGTTGGCGAACGAGTCATGCAGCTTTTTGATGCACATTCTGGATGGTCGCGGCCAGATCGACCGCCGCTTCCCCGGTGCGTAGTAGTGCCGGAAATAGAGCGGACACAAGGACTGTGGATTCCAGAAACGACAACGCCCACTTGCATGAGTGGGCGTTAGCGAACATTATTCTTGGTGGCCCGGGGCGGAATCGAACCACCGACACAAGGATTTTCAATCCTCTGCTCTACCAACTGAGCTACCAGGCCAAGGAGCAGAATTATAGCAGACCACCCCCGGGGTTTGGCAAGAGGCGTGCTGCGACTTTTATTGACAGCACTATATGCGGGGTATAGATTCATTCTCTTCCGCTTAAAATTGATTGGATTGCAATGAAACGAACGATCAGCGCGCTGATGGCGTGCTTGCTGGCAGGCGGGGCCTATGCTGCGGCACTGACGCCGGTGCAGCAGCAGATGCGCGAGATTTATCAGGAACTGGTGGAAACCAACACCACCAATTCCACCGGTTCCTGCACGATCGCGGCCCAGAAGATGGCGCAACGGCTGAAGCAGGGCGGTTTCCAAGATAGCGAGATGCAGCTGATCGTGCCGCCGGGCGGCCCGACCAAAGGCAATCTGGTGCTGCGCCTGAAAGGTAACGGCAGTCGCAAGCCTTTGCTGCTGCTGGCGCACATCGATGTGGTGGAAGCCAACCGCGCTGACTGGGTGCGCGATCCCTTCAAACTGATCGAGGAAGATGGCGTGTTCTATGCGCGCGGTTCGTCCGACGACAAGGCCATGGCGGCATCGTTCGTGGCCAATATGCTGCGCTACAAGGCAGAAAAGCTGGCGCCGCGGCGCGACATCATCATGGCGCTGACCTGTGACGAGGAGATGGTGCCGAGTGACTTCGATGGCGCCGAATACCTGTTCAAGCATCACCGCAATCTGATCGACGCGGAACTGGCCCTGAACGAAGGTGGCAGCGGTCTGCTGGACAAGAATGAAAAGCCGGTGCGCCATGGGATTCAGGCCGGTGAAAAGATCTACCAGTCCTTCCAGCTCGAAGTGACCAATCCGGGCGGCCACAGTTCTGTGCCGCGCCGTGACAATGCCATTACGCGGCTGTCCGAAGGGCTGGTGCGACTAGGTAAATTCGACTTCCCGTTCCGCCTGTCCGATGTCACGCGCGCCTTCTACCAGCGCATGGCGACCATTGAACAGGGGCAGGTCGCTGCTGACATGAAGGCGATTCTGCAGGACCCGCCGGATATGGCGGCGCTGGAGCGTCTGTACGCGGTCAGCCCGGCGCATAACGCGACCGTGCGCACCACCTGCATCGCTACCCGGGTCGAGGCCGGTCACGCCGACAACGCGCAGCCGCAGCGTGCCCGTGCCAGCGTCAACTGCCGCATCCTGCCGCAGGAAACCGTGGCGGAAGTGCAGGCAACGCTGCAGCGCGTGCTGGCCGATGAACAGATCCGCGTCACCCGCGTCGGCGAAGGCCTGAGTGCACCGATCCCGCCACTGACGCCGGCGCTGATGAAAGCCATCGAAGAAACCAGCAACGCCATGTGGCCCGGCGTGCCAGTCATTCCGACCCTGTCCACCGGTGGCACGGATGGCCGTTTCCTTAATGCTGCCGGCATCTGGACCTATGGCGTGAGTGGTATGTTCGCTGGCCCGGAAGGCAGCGGCGTGCACGGCCTGAACGAACACATCCGCGTGAAGTCGCTGTACGACGGTCAGGAGTTCCTGTACCGCTTAGCGAAACGGCTGGCCAGCGAGTAGAACTGTTGCGTCCCTATTGATTCGGCACTATTTTTTCTGCAATAAAAAACGGCTCAGTTTTATGCTGAGCCGTTTTGCTGTGCGGGGCTTTATTCGGAGACGAGTATGCGCCAGCGCCATGGCTTGAGCTGGGCCGGGCCTTCGTCGCCGGCCAGTTTGTATTTCTGCGGCGTGCCGGTCAGGTTGACGATTACCCGGACGCTGTTCTTGCCCTGTTCGCGCTTGAAGGCAAACAGCTGTTCGTTGCCGACGTCGAGCATTTGCAGTGCGCCGCCCGCAGCGCCATTCCACAGTGCCGGATTGGCTTTTTTGAGCTGGTTCAGACCGGCATAGAAGCCTTCCAGTTCATAGGTTTTCCAGTCGATCGGGTCTTTCTCGAAGAACTCGAGGCGCTTCTCCAGTCGCGATTCCTGGCCGTTGTAGATCATCGGGATGCCGGGCAAGGTGTAGCTGAGCACGGCCATCGCGCCAGACGCCGGGCCATACAGTTCCTGATCGGTACCCTGCCACGAGTTGACGTCGTGATTGCTGGTGAATTCCAGACGGTAGGCATCGCGCGGGTAGACCTTGGGCGGTTTGGCGAGAATGTTGCGCAAGTCCCCGGCATTGGCTTCGCCCTTGCCGATCTTGATCATCATGGCGCTCAGTGGCCAGTCGTAGCTGGCGTCAAACGCATGCTCGTGCAGGTCCGGTTCGTTCCATTCGGCCAGCATGAACACCGGTTTGATTTTGTTGAGCTCGGTGCGTGCCTGATTCCAGAAGGCGGTCGGTATCAGTCCGGCGGCGTCGCAGCGGAAGCCGTCGATGTCGGCGCTGCGCACCCAGTAGGCCATGGCATCGGTCATGCCTTTCCACAGCGCCTTGTTATTGAAATCGAGGCCGATCACGTCGGTCCATTCTTCCATGTCACCGGCTTCGTTCTTGAAGGTGACGGAAGAGATTTCGCCCTTGTCGTTCTTCTTGAACCATTCCGGATGCTCGGTGGCCCACTTGTTATCCCATGCCGTGTGGTTGCCCACCCAGTCCAGAATCACTTTCATGCCGAGGCCGTGCGCCTGTTTGACCATGCGGCGCAGGTCTTCCAGATTGCCGTAGTCGGGACCGACGGCCTGATAATCCTTGACGGCGTAGTAGCTACCCAGCGTGCCTTTGCGATTGCGCTCGCCGATCGGGTGGATCGGCATCAGCCAGATCACGTCGACGCCCATCGCCTTCAGGCGCGGCAGGTTGCTGGCGAACGCGTTCAGCGTGCCTTCCTTGCTGAACTGGCGCAGGTTCACCTGATAGATGTTGGCACTGCGGGTCCACGCGGGATGCTTCACGGTGCTGGTCTCGGCATGCACGGCGATCGGGCCGAATAGCAGGGCCGCCAGTGGCAGCAGGGTGGCAAGCTTTTTCATGGGTCTCCTTATGGTTTCAGCGTGCGTTCGAACAGCTGGTAGATGCGTCGATATTCATCGTACCAGCTTTCAGGGTGGACGAAGCCGTGTCGTTCCAGCGGATACGAGGCCAGCTCCCAGTGATCTTTCTTCAGTTCGATGAAGCGTTGTGCCATGCGCACCGAATCCTGATAGAACACGTTATCGTCGATCATGCCGTGGGCGATCAGCAGATGGCCCTGCAGCTTGTCGGCGTATTCGATCGGCGACGAGACTTTATAGGCTTGCGGATCGAGTTCCGGGGTGTTCAGAATGTTGGCGGTGTACTCGTGGTTGTAGGTGGTCCAGTCGGTGACCGGACGCAGTGCGGCACCGGCCTTGAACTGTTCCGGTGCGCGCAGCAGCGCCATGAAGGTCATGAAGCCGCCATAGCTGCCGCCGTAGATGCCGACCTTGCTGGCGTCGCCCTGATGGTTGGCCACCAGCCAGTTCAGACCATCGATGTAGTCCTCCAGTTCCGGGTGACCCATCTGGCGGTAGATGGCGGTGCGCCAGTTGCGGCCATAGCCGAGCGAGGCACGGTAATCCATGTCCAGCACGATGTAGCCTTTTTCGACCAGCAGATTGTGGAACATCTGTTCGCGGAAGTAGACCGGGTAACGCTGGCTGACGTTCTGCAGATAGCCGGCGCCGTGCACGAACATCACCACCGGATATTTCTTACCCGCTTCCAGCGTGGCCGGACGATACAGTTTGGCCCACACCGGATCGGCGCCATGCGTCGACGGCACGGCAACCAGCTGCGGCATGATCCATTCACGCGCCTTGAACTCGGGTGTGCGCGGGTCGGTCAGGGTGCTTGCCGCACCGCCGCTGCTAGCGACAGTAGCGAGGCGGGTCGGTACGTAGGCGCTGGAGTGGCGTACCAGCAGCTTGCGGCCATCCGGCGACAGGGTGTAGCCCTCGACACCGCCTAGCGTGGTCAGTTCGCGCAGGGTGCCGTCGCGCAGGTTAGTGGCGCAGACTTCGTAGGTGCCGGGCAGTTTCGGGTTGCACAGGAAGTAGGCGATGCTGCCGTCGGCATTCCATTCGACGTTGCTGGCTTCCCAGCGACCGCTGGTGAGCGCGCGTACCTTACCGTCGGCGCTACGCAGATAAACGTGGGCGTAACCGCTTTCTTCGGATTGATACCACAGCGTGCTGTGGTCGGGTAGCCAGCCAAAATCGTTGTAACGGTTGTTGACCCATGCGTTATCGGTGAGGCGGTGCAGCGGCTGCAGTTTGGCAGTGGCCAGCTCGACGCCGGCAATCCAGCGATCCTTGTTGTCGATGGCTTGCGCCATTACGGCCACGCGGGCGCCATTGGCGCTCCACTGGATGGCTTGCTCGCCGCTGTCGAAGCGTACTTTACGCTGGCCTTTGAGCGGGTCGAGATGCTGGGCGGCGCGCAGTTCGGCCAGCGGATCGGTGCTGATGCCGGGCAGTTCGGCCAGCGACAGTTCGGTGACTTTGCGGCTGGCTAGTTCTACCAGTTTCAGTTGCTGCTCCAGCGGTCCCGCTTCGCTGACACGTTTGCGTTCGTCGTCGGTTTCTTCGTAACCGGATTCGGTGACGTACTTCGGCATCTTGCCGACGCGGCGTTTATCGCCATCCTTGGCGCTGGTGATCACCAGCAGGTAGCGCCCGTCGGGCGACAGGGCGCTGGCGTCGATCACCACTTTCTCGCCCAGATAGATGGGCAGCGGTGCACGGGTGGCGTCGGCGCTGCGTTCGGCATTGCGCTGCTCGCGCAAAGCGTCACGTTCGTCTTTCTGGCGTGCCAGCGTCGAAATCAGGCGCAGTTGCAGTTCGCGGCGCAGGTCTGCTTCCGGTGCGGCGTCGGGATCTTTGGCTGTGCGCAGCAGGGCCAGCGGCGTCACCAGGCGTTCGCTGCGGCTCCAGCTGAACCAGTCGTGGCCGACGCGGAACTGGATGTGCGCGCCATCGGCGGCATACTGGGGCGCTGCGGCGGCACTGCTGCCACGCAGGATCTGGGTCAGTGCGCCAGTTTTCAGGTCGCGCTCGAACAGGTCACCATTGCGCAGCACGATGGCGCGCGTATGGTCGCGGTTGTAGACCGGGCTTGCGCTATCGAGATTGGCCAGCTGGCTGGCCGCTAGTACCGTGCTGGCGCCGTTGCTTCCGATCACAAAGGTATCGCGGACGGGCGAAGCGCTACGTTTCTGTTTGTAGTAAATCTGACGGCTGTCCCAGCCCCACCATGCGGCCTCGACGGGGTTGCCGATCCAGTCGGGATGGGCCATGGCCTGTTCCAGCGTGATCGGAGTGGGAGCGGCGCCCGCAGTAGGGGCGAGGGTGGCGCACAATGTGGCGGCCAGGAAAGGTAGAGCAAAACGCATCGGTAGCTTCGCTTTGAGGTGAGGTCCAAGGGGCGTGCCGGATCACGACACGGTCTGGATTCTAGCCCAAGCGCGTTGGCGAAGCCAGACTCTCAGCTGGTCAGGCTCTAGCAGAGCGCGCGCGCTGTTTTTCAGTGGTGGCTGCGCAGCATACGATATAAATCGTTTAGCTCGAATTGCGTGACGCGGCGCGTGGAGCGCCGCGCCCGATTATGGATAGGCTGGCGCAGCCGGTGCAGCCAGTGCGGCG
>JAIXXN010000056.1 GCA_027490725.1 Oxalobacteraceae bacterium | reverse complement strand
CGATAGGCTCCTTCCTGTTCTCCGGTCCGACCGGCGTGGGCAAGACCGAAGTGGCGAAGCAGCTGGCCTTCATCCTTGGCATCGAACTGATTCGCTTCGACATGTCCGAGTACATGGAACGTCACGCCGTGAGCCGCCTGATTGGTGCGCCACCGGGTTATGTCGGGTTCGACCAGGGCGGCCTGCTGACCGAAGCCATCACCAAAAAACCGCATGCGGTGCTGCTGCTGGATGAAATTGAAAAGGCCCATCCGGACATTTTCAACATCCTGCTGCAAGTGATGGACCACGGCACGCTGACTGATAACAACGGGCGCAAGGCCGACTTCCGCAACGTGATCATCATCATGACCACCAATGCGGGGGCCGAAAGCCTGCAGAAAGCATCGATCGGTTTCACCACCACCAAGCAGGCGGGTGACGAGATGGCGGACATCAAGCGCATGTTCACGCCGGAGTTCCGCAACCGTATTGACGCCACCATCAGCTTCCGCGCGCTGGACGAAGAGATCATCCTGCGCGTGGTCGACAAATTCCTGATGCAGCTGGAAGAGCAGCTGCACGAGAAAAAAGTCGAAGCCATTTTCACCGAGAAACTGCGCAAGTTCCTTGGCAAAAAAGGTTTCGACCCGTTGATGGGTGCACGCCCGATGGCGCGCCTGATTCAGGACCTGATCCGCAAAGCGCTGGCCGACGAACTGCTGTTCGGCCGCCTCGTCACGGGTGGCCGCGTCACCGTCGACATGGACGACAAAGACCAGGTCAAGCTGGAGTTCCCGGAACCGCCAGACGCCACCCCGACCACACCGCCAGAAACGGTCGAAGTCGAATAAATCGCACAGCAAACAAAAATCGGGGCCTAGCCCCGATTTTTTTTGCACCGTTAACCCGGGGTCAGATCCGACATCCGGACACGGACTGATACGTACCTATCCGCGTATCTGGGGGGCGGTAGATCTGGCACTTGTACAAGAGTCCGTTTAAACGCTATGGCGCAGATCGCACGAGGCCTTAACTCAGGGGATATTGAGTTTATGCTCCAGCCCGTGTCCGGATGTCGGATCTGACCCCGGTTTGGTTCAGCCCGTGTCCGGATGTCGGATCTGACCCCGGCTCTTGACCACGGTTCTCGGGCTTAGTCGCGGTGGCCTTCGGCGCGTAGTTTGCGCCATAGGGTGGTGCGGCTGATGCCTAGGTGGGCGGCGGCGGCTTCGCGGTTGCCGTTAAAGCGGGTGAGTGCGGCGCTGGCGCTTTCGATGGGGCGCTTGGTGCTCGCTAGGGTGCTTGGAATGGCGCTGGGCGCTGCAATGCTGGCGCTGGCTAGCTCGGGGGCGACGCTGAGCGCGAAGGCTGGCGTGAGGGCTTGTAGCGGCTCTGCGGCTAGGTAGAGGGCGAGTCGCTCGGTCAGGTTGCGCAGTTCGCGGACGTTGCCGGGCCACTCGTAGCGCTGCAGCAGCGGCGCGCAGGCTTGCATCTCGGCGTGCAGGTTGGGGTGGGGCCGCGCGCCGAGCGAGGCGAGGGCATTTTTCAGCGACCATTCGGCCAGCGTCGGGATGTCTTCGGGACGGGCGCGCAGCGGTGCCAGTGTTAGCCGTAAGACGGCCAGCCGGTAGAACAGGTCGGCCCGGAAGCGGCCTTCGCGCACGCGCTGTTCGAGGTCGCAGTGGGTGGCGCTGATGATGCGTACGTTGATCGGGATGGGGCGGGTGCCGCCTACCCGTACCACTTCACGTTCTTCCAGTACCCGCAGTAGGCGCGTCTGCAGCGTCAGCGGCATTTCACCGATCTCGTCGAGGAACAAGGTGCCGCGATTGGCCGCTTCGAACAGGCCGGCATGGCCGCCGCGCCGTGCGCCGGTGAAGGCGCCTTCTTCGTGGCCGAATAGTTCCGATTCGAGCAGCGATTCGGCAATCGCGCCGCAGTTGACGGCGACGAAGGGGCGGTTCTGCCCCAGTGTGCGCGGGCTTTCGCGGTGGATGGCTTGCGCGACCAGTTCTTTGCCGCAGCCGGTTTCGCCTTGTATCAGCACCGTGGCGGCTGATTTCGCGTACAGCACTACCGATTGGCGCAAGTCTTCCATAGCCTGCGAGTCGCCGCGCAAGTCGTTGATGCCATGCTTGGCGCGCAGGGTGTCGGTGACCACGGCGCCGCGCGCGCGGTGGCGGTTCGATTCCAACTGGGTCAGGCGTGCCATCTCGAGTGCGTTGTCGAAGGCGTCGCGGATCGAGGTGGCGGAATACACGAACACGCCCGTCAGTCCGGCTTCTTCGGCCAGATCGGTAATCAGCCCGGCGCCGACGATGGCTTTGATGCCGGCCGCTTTCAGGTCGTTGATCTGGGCGCGCGCGTCTTCTTCGGTGGCGTAGGTGCGCTGCGCGACGTCGAAGCCGAAGGTGGCGGCGAATTCGGTCAGCTCCGGCAGTTTTTCCTGATAGGTGATGATGCCGATGCGCTCCGAGACGCGTCGCGCCCGCGCCAGCGCCTGCATTACGTCGAAGCCGCTGAAGCGTGCGATCACCACCGGTACCGAGAGCCGGCCTTTCAGATACGCGGCGTTCGAGCCGGCGGCAATCACGGCGTCGCAACGCTCGGTGTCCATGCGTTCGCGGATATGCCGCGCCGCTTCGTCGAAACCGAGTTTGATCGGTTCGATGGTGGCGAGATCGTCGTACTCCAGCGTGATGTCGCGGAATAGGTCGGACAGGCGCGATACGGATACCGTCCAGATGACGGGTTTGTCGTTGGCGTCGACGGGCAGGGGAGTGGAATGGCGCATGGGCTCATTCTAGTGCAGATTGTTTCACGTTTCAATGTGAAACGAATTGAAACTAAGTGAAACAAATATGAAACATCAATGCAACATCGACTCTGACTAAGTGCTTGATTTATAAAGAGTGTCGACTTGGCACGCTGCTTGCACTAGAGACAGTACTTAACGCAACGTTGAAAGGTCACAACATGAGTCAATATTCCGCAGGCGCCGCTTTCCGCAAAGCTGTACAGGAAGAATCCCCACTGCAAGTCGTTGGTGCGATCAATGCCAACCACGCTTTGCTGGCAAAACGCGCTGGCTTCAAAGCCATCTACCTGTCCGGTGGCGGTGTCGCGGCCGGTTCGCTGGGTCTGCCGGATCTGGGTATCTCCAGTCTCGATGATGTGCTGACCGATGTACGCCGCATTACCGACGTGTGCGACCTGCCACTGCTGGTCGACGTGGATACCGGCTTCGGCGCTTCGGCGTTCAATGTGGCCCGTACCGTGAAGTCGATGATCAAGTTCGGCGCCGCTGCGATGCACATCGAAGATCAGGTGGGTGCGAAACGCTGCGGCCACCGTCCGGGCAAAGAGATCGTCACCAAGCAGGAAATGGTCGACCGTATCGCCGCCGCCGTGGATGCGCGTACCGATGAAAACTTCGTGATCATGGCGCGCACCGATGCGCTGGCCGTGGAAGGTCTGGACGCTGCTATCGAGCGCGCCGTGGCCTGCGTCGAAGCCGGTGCCGACATGATCTTCCCGGAAGCCATGATCAGCCTCGAGATGTACAAGAAATTCGCCGCCGCCGTGAAAGTGCCGGTGCTGGCCAATATCACCGAATTCGGTTCGACCCCGCTGTTCACGGTCGATGAACTGCGCAGCGCCGATGTGGGTCTGGTGCTGTATCCGCTGTCGGCTTTCCGCGCCATGAACAAGGCTGCGGAAAACGTCTACGGCGCGATCCGTCGCGACGGTACCCAGCAGAACGTGGTCGACACCATGCAAACCCGCGCCGAACTGTATGAGCGCATCAATTACCACAGCTTCGAGCAAAAGCTCGATGCCCTGTTCGCCGCCCAGAAAAAATAAGAGGAGAATCCACATGACCGAAGCTACCTTCAAACCAAAAAAATCTGTTGCCCTGTCGGGTGTCGCTGCCGGTAATACGGCGCTTTGCTCGGTTGGCAAAAGCGGCAATGACCTGCACTATCGCGGCTATGACATTCTGGATGTCGCCAACACCTGCGAATTCGAAGAAATCGCTCACCTGCTGGTACACGGCAAACTGCCGACCGAAGCAGAACTGAAAGGCTATAAAGCCAAACTGAAATCGCTGCGCGGTCTGCCGGCGAATCTGAAAGCTGCGCTGGAAGCGCTGCCTGCCTCGGCACACCCGATGGATGTGATGCGCACCGGTGTTTCGGTACTGGGCTGCACGCTGCCGGAAAAAGATGATCACAACACCCCGGGCGCACGCGATATCGCCGACCGTCTGATGGCGTCCTTCGGCTCGATGCTGCTGTACTGGTACCACTTCAGCAGCAACGGCAAGCGCATCGATGTCGAGACCGACGATGATTCGATCGGCGGCCATTTCCTGCATCTGCTGCACGGCGAGAAGCCGCAGGCATCTTGGGTACGCGCCATGCACACCTCGCTGATCCTGTACGCGGAACACGAATTCAATGCGTCCACCTTCACCGCGCGCGTGATCGCCGGTACCGGTTCGGATGTGCACTCGGCCATCACCGGTGCGATTGGCGCGCTGCGCGGTCCTAAACACGGCGGCGCCAACGAAGTCGCTTTCGAAATCCAGAAGCGCTATGAAAATCCGGACGAAGCCGAAGCCGATATCCGCAATCGCGTCGCCAACAAGGAAGTGGTGATCGGTTTCGGTCACCCGGTCTACACCATCTCGGATCCGCGCAATGTGGTGATCAAGGATGTGGCACGTCAGCTGTCCGAAGAAGCCGGTTCGACCAAGATGTTCGATATCGCCGAACGTCTGGAAAGCGTGATGTGGGAAGTGAAGAAAATGTTCCCGAATCTGGACTGGTTCTCGGCGGTGTCCTACCACATGATGGGCGTGCCAACGGCCATGTTCACGCCACTGTTCGTGATCGCACGTACCTCCGGCTGGGCTGCCCACGTCATCGAGCAGCGCATCGATAACAAGATCATTCGTCCAAGCGCCAACTATGTCGGCCCTGAAGATCTGCAATTCGTTTCGATCAAGGATCGCAAATAATGAATACCCAATTCCGTAAGCCGCTGCCTGGCACCAAACTGGATTTCTTCGATGCGCGTGCCGCCGTTGATGCGATTCAGGCCGGTGCCTGGGCCAAGCTGCCCTATACCTCGCGCGTGCTGGCTGAAAATCTGGTGCGCCGCTGTGATCCTGCCACGCTGAACGCCTCGCTGTCGCAACTGATCGAACGTAAGCGTGATCTGGACTTCCCGTGGTTCCCTGCGCGCGTGGTGTGCCACGACATTCTGGGCCAGACCGCACTGGTCGATCTGGCCGGTCTGCGCGACGCGATCGCTCTGCAGGGCGGTGATCCGGCACAGGTCAATCCGGTGGTGCCTACCCAGCTGGTGGTGGACCATTCGCTGGCTGTGGAATGCGGCGGTTTCGATCCGCAGGCTTTCGATAAAAACCGTGCCATTGAAGATCGTCGTAACGAAGACCGTTTCGACTTCATCAACTGGACCAAGAAGGCGTTCAAGAACGTCGACGTGATCCCGCCCGGTAACGGCATCCTGCACCAGATCAATCTGGAACGCATGTCGCCAGTGATTCAGGCGGTGGACGGTGTCGCCTATCCGGACACGCTGGTTGGTACCGACTCGCATACGCCGATGGTCGACGCGCTGGGCGTGATCGCGATCGGTGTCGGTGGTCTGGAAGCGGAAAGCGTGATGCTGGGCCGCGCTTCGTGGATGCGCCTGCCGGACATCATTGGCGTGGAACTGAGCGGCAAACCACAGGAAGGCATTACCGCCACCGATACCGTGCTGGCGCTGACCGAATTCCTGCGCAAGCAGAAAGTGGTGTCCTCGTACCTGGAGTTCTATGGCGAAGGTGCGGCGCACCTGACGCTGGGCGATCGCGCCACCATCTCCAACATGGCACCGGAATACGGTTCGACTGCGGCGATGTTCTACATCGACGAGCAGACCATCAAATACCTGAAGCTGACTGGCCGCGACGACGAAACCGTCAAGCTGGTCGAGACCTATGCCAAGGAAACCGGCCTGTGGGGCGCAGCGCTGAAGACTGCCGAATACGAACGCGTACTGCAGTTCGATCTGTCGTCGGTGGTGCGCAATATCGCTGGTCCGTCGAATCCGCACAACCGTGTGCCGACCTCGGAACTGGCCGCACGTGGCATCAGCGGTGTGGTGGAAAACGTGCCGGGTCAGATGCCTGATGGTGCCTGCATCATCGCGGCCATCACCAGCTGCACCAACACCAACAATCCGCGCAATATGATCGCTGCCGGTCTGGTGGCACGTAACGCCAATGCGCGTGGCCTGAGCCGCAAGCCCTGGGTGAAAAGCTCGCTGGCGCCCGGTTCGAAGACCGTCACCCTGTATCTGGAAGAAGCCGGTCTGATGCCGGAACTGGAAAAGCTGGGCTTCGGCGTGGTGGCCTATGCCTGCACCTCGTGCAACGGTATGTCCGGTGCGCTCGATCCGGTGATCCAGAAGGAAGTGGTGGAGCGCGACCTGTACGCCACCGCCGTCCTGTCGGGTAACCGCAACTTCGATGGCCGTATCCATCCTTACGCCAAGCAGGCCTTCCTCGCGTCACCGCCGCTGGTAGTGGCCTACGCGATTGCCGGCACCATCCGCTTCGATATCGAAAAAGATATCCTGGGCTACGACAGCAATGGTCAGGCGGTGACCCTGAAAGACATCTGGCCGAGCGATGAAGAAGTCGATGCCATCGTTGCTGCCAGCGTCAAGCCTGAGCAGTACCGCAAGGTCTACATTCCGATGTTCGCCAAACAGGCCGATGATGGCGTGTCGGTAGCGCCTTTGTACGACTGGCGTCCACAGACCACCTATATCCGCCGTCCGCCATACTGGGAAGGCGCGCTGGCCGGTGCCCGTACGCTGACTGGCATGCTGCCGCTAGCGGTGCTGGGCGATAACATCACCACCGACCACCTGTCGCCGTCGAACGCCATCATGCTCGATAGCGCCGCTGGCGAATATCTGGCCAAAATGGGGCTGCCGGAAGAGGACTTCAATTCCTACGCGACCCACCGTGGCGACCACCTGACCGCACAGCGTGCGACCTTCGCTAATCCGACGCTGAAAAACGAAATGGTGCGCGATGCCGACGGCAAGGTTAAAGCCGGTTCGCTGGCGCGCGTCGAGCCGGAAGGCAAAGTGACCCGCATGTGGGAAGCCATTGAAACCTATATGGAACGCAAACAGCCGCTGATCATTGTGGCCGGTGCCGACTACGGTCAGGGTTCTTCGCGTGACTGGGCTGCCAAAGGTGTACGTCTGGCCGGTGTCGAGGCGATTGTGGCGGAAGGCTTCGAGCGCATTCACCGTACCAATCTGGTCGGCATGGGTGTGCTGCCGCTGGAGTTCAAACCGGGCGTGAACCGTCTGACGCTGGCGCTGGATGGCAGCGAGAGCTATGACGTCATCGGTGAACGTACGCCGCGTTCGACGCTGACGCTGGTGATCCATCGTCGCAACGGCGAAACGCTGGAAGTGCCGGTCACCTGCCGTCTGGATACGGCCGAAGAAGTGTCGATCTACGAAGCGGGCGGCGTGCTGCAACGCTTTGCGCAGGACTTCCTCGAATCGTCGAAAGCGGCATGATCATGGCGCATCTTCCTCAAATCAAGGTCCCTGCGACCTATATTCGCGGCGGCACCAGCAAGGGGGTATTTTTCCGCTTGCAGGATCTGCCGCCAGCGGCACAGCAGCCGGGCGCCACACGCGACGCTCTGCTGTTGCGCGTGATCGGTAGCCCCGACCCGTACGGCAAGCAGATTGACGGCATGGGCGGCGCGACTTCGAGCACCAGCAAGACGGTGATTCTGGCGAAAAGTAGCCTGGCCGATCACGACGTCGATTATCTGTTCGGTCAGGTCTCGATCGACAAGGCCTTCGTCGACTGGAGCGGTAACTGCGGCAATCTGTCGGCCGCAGTGGGCGCCTTCGCTATTAGTGGCGGTCTGGTCGATGCTGCCCGCGTGCCGCAGAACGGCGTGGCCGTGGTGCGCATCTGGCAAGCCAATATCGGCAAGACCATCATCGCCCATGTGCCGATCAGCCATGGCGAGGTGCAGGAAACCGGCGACTTCGAGCTCGATGGCGTGACCTTCCCGGCCGCCGAAGTGCAACTCGAGTTCATGGATCCGGCTGCCGATGAAGAGGGCGCTGGCGAGGGCGGGAAAAATTCGATGTTCCCGACCGGTCAGCTGGTCGACGATCTGGAGGTGCCCGGTGTGGGCACGCTCAAGGCCACCATGATCAATGCCGGCATTCCGACCATTTTCATCAATGCCGACGCCATCGGCTACAACGGTACCGAGCTGCAGGACGCTATCAATGGCGATCCGAAAGCGCTGGCCATGTTCGAAACCATCCGTGCCCATGGCGCGCTGCGGATGGGGCTGATCTCGGATCTCGGCGAAGCGGCCAAGCGTCAGCACACGCCGAAAGTGGCGTTTGTTGCGCCACCGCGCGACTACCTGTCGTCCAGCGGCAAAGCGATTGCCGCCAGCGATATCGATCTGCTGGTGCGGGCGCTCTCGATGGGCAAGCTGCACCACGCCATGATGGGCACTGCGGCGGTGGCCATCGGTACCGCGGCAGCCATTCCCGGCACGCTGGTCAGCCTCGCGGCCGGCGGTCAGGCCCTGCCAGCGGTGCGCTTCGGCCATCCGTCCGGCACCTTGCGGGTGGGCGCGGAAGCGACCCTGCAAAACGGCGAGTGGAGCGTGACCAAGGCGGTGATGAGCCGCAGCGCCCGTGTGCTGATGGAGGGATGGGTGCGCGTTCCCGGTGATACGTTCTGAATAGCTGCTTTCTGATACGGAGTATGGAGGAGACATGAATTACGCTGAGTTCTATCAGCGCTCTATCGACACGCCCGAGCAATTCTGGCAAGACGAAGCTGCGCTGATCCACTGGAACACCCCTTGCACGCAAGTGCTCGATCATTCCAATCCGCCGTTCGCCAAGTGGTTCGTGGGCGGCACCACCAATCTGTGTTACAACGCCGTGGACCGCTGGTGCGCCACGCAGGGCGACAAGGCGGCGCTGATCGCTATCTCGACCGAAACCGGCACCGAGCGTAGCTATTCGTTCACGGAACTGCAGCGCGAAGTCGAACGCTGCGCTGCCGTAATGCAGTCGCTCGGTGTGGGCAGTGGCGACCGTGTGCTGATCTACATGCCGATGGTTGCCGAAGCAGCGTTTGCGATGCTGGCCTGCGCCCGCATCGGTGCGGTGCACTCGGTGGTGTTTGGCGGTTTTGCTGCCAACTCGCTGGCCAGCCGTATTGACGATGCCAAGCCGGTGCTGATCGTTTCCGCCGATGGTGGCTCGCGTAACGGCAAAGCCATCCCGTACAAGCATCTGCTCGATGAAGCCATCAACCTGTCGGCGTCCAAGCCGGCCAAAGTGCTGCTGGTAGATCGCAAGCTGGCGCCGATGGCGCTGGTGGAAGGGCGCGACGTGGATTACGCCACCCTGCGTGCCGCCCACATGGACGCACAAGTGCCAGTCACCTGGCTGGAATCGAACGCCCCGTCTTACATTCTGTACACCTCCGGCACCACCGGCAAACCGAAAGGCGTGCAGCGCGATGTAGGCGGTTACGCGGTGGCGCTGGCGTCGTCGATGAAGTACAACTTCTGCGGCAATGCCGGTGAAACCTTCTTTGCTACCTCGGACATCGGCTGGGTGGTGGGACACTCGTACATCGTCTACGGTCCGCTAATCGCCGGGATGGCCACCATCATGTACGAAGGCATGCCGATCGTGCCGGATCCCGGCATCTGGTGGAGCATCGTCGAGAAGTATCAGGTAAGCCGCATGTTCTCGGCACCGACCGCGATCCGCGTGCTGCGCAAGCAGCCGCCGGAATATATGCGCAAATACAATCTGTCTTCGCTGCGTGCCCTGTACCTGGCCGGCGAGCCGCTCGATGAAACCACCTCGCAGTGGATTTACGACGAACTGCATGTGCCGATTATCGATAACTACTGGCAGACCGAAACCGGCTGGCCGATTCTGTCGATCGCCAAGGGCATCGAAGATATGCCGACCCGGCTGGGCAGTCCCGGCGTGCCGATGTACGGCTACAAGGTCAAGCTGCTCAACGAGATGACGGGCGCGGAATGTGGCGCCAATGAAAAAGGTGTGGTGGTGATCGAAGGGCCGCTGCCGCCGGGCTGCATGCAGACCGTATACGGCGACGATCAGCGCTTCGTTGATACTTACTGGTCCACCTTCCTCGACCGTCAGGTGTATTCCACCTTCGACTGGGGCGTGCGCGATGCGGACGGCTATTACTTCATTCTGGGCCGTACCGATGATGTGATCAACGTTGCCGGACACCGCCTCGGCACCCGCGAAATCGAGGAATCCATCACCAGCCATCCGAACGTCTCGGAAGTGGCGGTGGTGGGCGTCGAGGACAAGCTGAAAGGGCAGGTGGCCGTCGCCTTCGTGATCGTCAAGCATGCCGAGCAGATTGCTGGCGAGGCCGAGCGCGCGGCACAGGAAAAAGAAATCCTGGCGGTAGTCGATCGCCAGCTGGGCGCCGTCGCGCGGCCAGCACGGGTATTTTTTGTCCCGCAATTGCCCAAGACCCGCTCCGGCAAACTGCTGCGTCGTTCGATACAGGCAATTTGCGAGGGACGCAACCCTGGCGACCTGACGGCGATCGAAGATCCGGCATCTTTACAACAGATCCAGCAAGCGGTGCAGAATGGTTTGAAAAATTAAATTGCCGTAAGGGGCTGGTAAGCCAGCCCCCTTAATCTTGCCTCAAGCTCGAATAATAAAAGAGTACCTGTACCTACAAAAGGAGACGCAAAATGCAAGATTCAATGGTTCAAAAGATCAAAAGCGACCCCAACTATCACAAGTTGGTCAAGATCCGTTCCAGCTATGGCTGGTGGCTGACGGCAGCAATGCTGGTGGTCTACTACGGCTACATTCTGCTGATCGCTTTCAATAAAGAGTTTTTGGCAACCAAACTCGGCGCCGGCGTGATGACCTGGGGTATTCCACTCGGTCTGTTCGTGATTCTGTTCACGGTGCTGATCACCGGCATCTATGTGCGTCGTGCGAACAGCGAGTTCGACGACCTAACCGCCGCCATCAAAGCCAAGGTGCAAGCATGAACGCGCGCCGCTTCCTCCCCCTGTTTGCTATGCTGGGCCTGCTGGGCGCCAGTGGTGCTGCGCTGGCAGCTGGTGCTGATCTAGGTCAAGCCGAAAAACAGGCGACCAACTGGACCGCCATCATCATGTTTGGCGCCTTCGTTATTTTCACCCTGTTCGTGACCAAATGGGCGGCTGCTAAGACCAAGTCGGCTTCCGACTTCTATACCGCTGGCGGTGGCATCACCGGCTTCCAGAATGGTCTGGCGATTGCCGGCGACTATATGTCGGCGGCATCCTTCCTGGGTATTTCCGCTTCCGTGTTCCTGAACGGTTATGACGGTCTGATCTACGCGATCGGCTTCCTGGTCGGCTGGCCTATCATCACCTTCCTGATGGCAGAGCGCCTGCGTAACCTGGGTCGCTTCACCTTCGCCGACGTCGCCGCTTACCGCTTCAAACAGACCCCGATCCGCGTGTTCTCGGCTTCGGGTACGCTGGTGGTGGTAGCCTTCTACCTGATCGCCCAGATGGTCGGTGCCGGTCAGCTGATCAAACTGCTGTTCGGTCTGGAATACTGGATCGCCGTCGTGCTGGTCGGTTCGCTGATGATGATTTACGTGCTGTTCGGCGGTATGACTGCCACCACCTGGGTGCAGATCATCAAAGCCGTGATGCTGCTGGGCGGTGCTAGCTTCATGGCCTTCTCGGTGATGGCACAGTTCAGCTTCAGCCCTGAAGCCCTGTTCGCTAAAGCGGTTGAAATCCACGCGAAAAAAGACGCCATCATGGGTCCAGGCACCTTCATCAAGGATCCGATTTCGGCGATCTCCTTCGGTATGGCACTGATGTTCGGTACCGCCGGTCTGCCACACATCCTGATGCGTTTCTTCACCGTTCCAAGTGCAAAAGAAGCGCGTAAATCGGTGTTCTGGGCAACCACCTGGATTGGTTACTTCTACGTTCTGACCTTCATTATCGGCTTCGGCGCGATCGTTCTGGTCAGCACCAACCCAGAGTTCAAAGATGCTGCCGGCAAACTGCTGGGTGGTAACAACATGGCCGCTATTCACCTGGCCAAAGCAGTCGGCGGTAACGTCTTCCTGGGCTTCATCTCGGCAGTGGCCTTCGCCACGATTCTGGCAGTGGTTGCCGGTCTGACCCTGTCCGGCGCATCGGCTGTGTCGCACGATCTGTACGCTACCGTGATCAAAAAAGGTAAGGCAACTGGCGCTGCAGAACTGAAAGTGTCGCGTATCACCACCATCTGCCTCGGTATCGTCGCGGTCGGTCTGGGTATCGCTTTCGAGAAGCAGAACATCGCTTTCATGGTGTCGCTGGCCTTCGCGATTGCGGCTTCGGCTAACTTCCCTGTGCTGTTTATGTCGGTACTGTGGAAAGACTGCACCACCCGCGGCGCAACCATCGGTGGCTTCATGGGTCTGATTACTGCAGTGGGCCTGACCGTGGTATCGAAATCGGTGTGGGTGGACGTACTGGGTAATGCTAAAGAACTGTTCCCGTACGCTTCGCCAGCACTGTTCTCGATGACCGCCGGCTTCGTCGGTATCTGGCTGTTCTCGATCCTCGACAAGAGCCCACGTGCTGCAGAAGACCGTGCTGGTTACGAAGCGCAGCAGATGCGTTCCGAAACTGGTATCGGTGCTGACACGGGTAGCGGCCACTAATCGGCTGGTACTGCTTCGGCTTAGCCGAACAATAAGTATGCTTTAAACACAATGCCCGGTTTGCCGGGCATTGTCGTTTTTAGGGCCGGCCTCCGATGCCCACGGTAGCCTAGACGCAGTTTGTGGTTTATCATCTGCCAACTATGCTGCCAAGGTTGCTCTGGCGAGGTGGCATCGCCGAAAAGATGCCATAGGTGTACATGACTTACGTTGCAAGTGATTCCGAATTTGTCGCCGAGGCCTTAGCGCTGATCGGTGTTCCAGCCTGTGCCTATGCGGCCGATGGCGTGCTGCTGGCAGCCAATCCCGAACTGGTGGCGCTGCTCGGCGCCGATCCGTCCGGACGGGCCGGCGCGGAGTTGTTCGCGCGCCATCAGCGTGCGGCCAGTGTCAAAGCCATGCAGGCCGCGCTCGAACCGGCCCATGCAGGCTTGCGCTGGGATAGCTGCCTGACCTGTGCCGATGGCCGCTATCTGTCGGTTCAAGCCAGTAGCAAAGCCTTCCCGGCCACAGCGCGGCTGCGCGGCGCCACCATCGTTTTCCACGACATTACCGAACTCGAGCGTGACCAGCGCGCCCTGCGCAAGACCTTGCTCGAGCAACAGGCGATTCTGGAAAATGCCGCTGTCGGGATCATGTTCACCAAGGATGCCGTTATCCAGGAGTGCAATATCCGTTGCGCCGAAATGCTGGGCTTTAGCCGGCAGGAACTGGAAGGCGGCGACACCCGGCGGGTCTTCCCGTCGGATGCGGAGTTTGTCGCACTGGGGCGGGCTGCCAGCCCGCCGCTGGCGCAGGGCCTGTCTTTCAAGCGCGAAGCCCAATTGCAACGCAAGGATGGCAGCTGTTTCTGGGCCCGTCTGTACGGCCGGGCGATTGATCCCATCAACACCGCTGATGGCACGATCTGGATCATCGAGGACATCAACGAACACCGCATCGACGAAGAGCGCTTGCGTCGCGCGCTGCTGGAGATGCAGGCGATTATGGACAATGCGCCGCTGGCGATTATGTTCCAGCGTGACGAGCGGATTTTGCGCTACAACGACCGCTTTGCCGAGTTCTTCGGTTTCAGTGTCGATAGCGGTGTGGGGCGTCTGACCTCGATGCTGTATCCGGACCAGCAGACCTTCGAGGCAGTGCTGGCCGGTGCGCGGCCCTTGCTGGCCAGCGGCAAGCCCTATCAG
This sequence comes from Oxalobacteraceae bacterium, assembly GCA_027490725.1. GTDB lineage: Bacteria > Pseudomonadota > Gammaproteobacteria > Burkholderiales > Burkholderiaceae_D > Rugamonas. The sequence goes on along the minus strand of JAIXXN010000056.1, from coordinate 23,320 downwards.
GCGGAAATGGAGATGCGTCGTCAGGATGGCAGCCGCTTCTGGGCGCATGCTTTCGGTTACGTGATCAATCCCGGCCGCAGCCAGCAGGACACCATCTGGATCTTCGACGATCGCAGTACCCAGCGGCAGCACGAGGAGGCTACCCGTCAGCTGCTGCTGGAGCAGCAGGCGATTCTCGATAATGCCTCGATCGGCATCCTGTTCAGCAAAGCGCATACGGTGGTGAGCTGCAATCCGCGCATGGCGCAGATGTTCGGTTATGACACCAGCGAACTGATCGGTCTGCCAGCGTCGGCGGTGTTTCCCACCTTCGAACTGTATCGCAGCTTCCGCCGCGAAGCGGCGCCACGACTGGGCAAGGGCGAACCGTTCGAGCTGGCCGAATACGAATTCCGCCGCAAAGATGGCAGTCTGTTCTGGTGCCGGGTGCGCGCCAAAGCCGTCGATGCCAGCCACCACGAGGGCGGCACGATCTGGATTCTGGAAGACGTCACAGCGTCGCGCCAGACCCAGATGGAAGTCGAGGCGATCATGACCAATGCCTCGATGAGTATCCTGTTTACCAAGAACCGGGTGATTACGCGCTACAACCGCGGCTTCGCCGAGATGTTCCGCTACGAGGGCGATGCGGGTCTGGGCTTGCCGGGACTGGCGCTGTATCCGTCGCAGGCGGCCTACGAGGCGCTGGGGGCGCAGGCCTACCCCTATCTGTCGGTGGCGAAGCCGTTCCAGACCGAGATCGAAATGCGCCGCGCCGACGATACCCTGATGTGGGCACAACTGATCGGTTACGTGGTGAATCCGGAAGACCCGACGCAGGGCACCATCTGGGTGATCGAAGACCGCACCGAGCACAAACGGGCGGAAGAATCGCTGCGCAATGCGCTGCTGGAGAATCAGGCGATTCTCGATAGTGCGGTGATGGGGATTTCCGTGGTCGAACATGGCCGCAATCTACGCTGCAATGCCAAGATGGAAGAGTTGTTCGGCCATGAGCCGGGCGGCATGCAGCAGCTTAGCGTGCAGTCCTTCTATCCCGATCTGGCGCAATGGGAGCAGGCGCGCATGGCGACTGCGCGCGACTTCCAGGCCGGGCGGGTGCACGCCGCCGAATACCATCTGGTGCGCCGTGACGGTTCGCTGTTCTGGGGCCGCCTGTCAGGGCGGCCATTCGATCTGTCGCAGCCGGATGGTCGTTCGGTGTGGCTGGTTGACGATGTCACGGAGCGCCACGAGGCGGCCGATGCGGTGCGGCGTGCCCGCGATGAACTGGAACTGCGGGTGCAGGAACGGACCGCCGAACTGGCTGGTGCCAATGCCCAGTTGCAGGGCGAGATCGTCGAGCGGCGTCAGGCCGAAGCCCGGGTGCACCACATGGCCTATCACGACAGCCTGACCGGTCTGCCGAATCGCTCGCTGCTGGCCGACCGGCTTGATCGTGCCATGCTGGCCGCGCAGCGTTCCGAGCGCCTGCTGGCGGTGATGTTCATCGATCTGGATCGCTTCAAGACGATTAACGATACGCTGGGTCACCTGACCGGCGACCAGCTGCTGAAGGACGTCGCCAGTCGGCTGTGCCGCGCAGTACGCGCCAGTGACACGGTAGCGCGTTTAGGTGGCGATGAATTCGTGGTGCTGGTGCCGGGTATCCGTTCGTCCGAGGAAGCCAGTAATGTGGCGCAGAAGATTATCGAAGCGCTGGCGGAATGCTTCCCGCTGGAGGGTCGCAATCTGCACATTACGCCGTCCATCGGCATCTCGGTATTCCCCGATGATGGGGGCGACGTCGAGACCCTGATGCGGCATGCCGATGCGGCCATGTACCATGCCAAGGCGAATGGCCGGAATAACTATCAGTATTTCAAAGAGGCGATGAACCAGACGGCGGCGCGCCACTTCGAACTGGAGTCGAGTCTGCGCGGTGCGCTGGCGCTCGATGAATTCGAGCTGTATTACCAGCCCATCATGGATATCGGTACGCGCCGCTTGCAAAGCATGGAAGTGCTGCTGCGCTGGCGCCATGGCGGCGAATTGATCCAGCCCGATCACTTCATCCCCATCCTCGAAGAAAATGGCCAGATTGTGACGGTCGGCGAGTGGGTGATCCGGCAGGCCTGTTTGCAGAGTATGGCTTGGCGGGCGGCCGGCCTGACGCCGGTGCCACTGGCGGTCAACCTGTCGCCGCGCCAGTTCATGCATCGCGGCCTGATGGAAGTGATCCGCGGCATACTCGACGAGACCGGCATGGATCCGGGCATGATCGAGTTTGAAATTACCGAGACGGCGCTGATGCAGCACGGCGAGCAGACCCTCGATATTCTGGGGCAGATCGACGAGCTGGGGATCCGTCTGTCGATTGACGATTTCGGTACTGGCTACTCCAGTCTGGCGTATCTGAAGCGCTTCCCGGTGAAGAAGCTGAAGATTGACCGGGCCTTTATCAAGGATCTGGAAGCGAGTGCGGAAGATCGCGCCATCGTCGAAGCGATCATCGCGCTGTCCGACAGTCTGCAACTGTCGGTGGTGGCGGAAGGGGTGGAGACGGAAGCGCAGTATGCGCTGCTGCAGCGCAGTGGCTGCCAGTTTGCACAGGGCTATCTGTTCTCGCAGCCGGTGCCACATGCGACGGCCCAGCTGCTGCTGCCGCGCCACTAGCCCGCGTACTGATCACATGCCGCTGCCGCATGCGGCATGCGGCATGCGGCATGCTGCGCCCAGGTTTAGTCCAGCGTCGCGATCACCGGTGCGTGGTCGGATGGCTGTTCCCATTTGCGCGGTACGCGGTCGATCACGCAGGCGCTGCAACGTTGCGCCAGCGCTTCGGACAGCAGAATATGGTCGATGCGCAGGCCTTTGTTAAGACGGAAACCCAGTGCGCGGTAATCCCACCAGCTGAATGATTTTTCCGCCTGCTCGAACAGGCGATAGGCATCCGTCAGGCCCAGTTCCAGCAGACGGTTGAGCGCCGTGCGCTCCGCTACCGAGACCAGCACCTGACCTTCCCAGGCGGCCGGGTCGTGCACGTCACGGTCTTCCGGGGCGATGTTGTAATCGCCCAGTACCGCCAGTTGCGGGTGCTGCGCCGCCTCGCTTTTCAGCCAGTCGTGGAAAGCCGCCAGCCAGCCCAGTTTGTACTGGTATTTATCGGAATCGAGGCTCTGGCCGTTTGGTACATAAGCGCACACCACGCGCACACCGTCTATCGTGGCGGCGATGATGCGCTGTTGCGGGTCTTCATACAGCGGGTTGTTTTTGACCACATCGGTGATCGGCAGTTTCGACAGGATGGCCACACCGTTATAGGTTTTCTGGCCACTGAACACCACCTGATAGCCGGCTGCTTCGATGGCGGCCTGCGGGAATTTGTCATCCGTCATCTTGGTCTCCTGAATGCAGAGCACGTCGATGGGCTGTTCTTCCAGCCATTTCAGCACGTGCGGCAGACGGACATTGAGGGAGTTGACGTTCCAGGTGGCGATTTTCATTGTTTCAGGTTCTTTCTAGTTCATGCTGTGCGGACCCGCGCCGCTGCCGGGCAGGTCGAACAGGGCGGGCCGATCGCCGCGTTCGCCATGGTAACTGATTTTGATAGCGGGCTCCGGGGCGATGCGCAGATCTGCTGTTGCTTAAATCACCATTTTTGTAAAAAAACATGTAAAAGCACTTTGTGCGCGCGGGCACTGGGACTAAAATGCTGCAATTCGCTGAAAAACAGAAAAAAATTTCTGAAAATGTCTCGTCGTTGTCAAAATTGAACGAAAATTCACGACGTGGCGCCTAAAAAAGAAATATACTATTGTAAATTCAATAGAGAACTAGTCTTGCCAAGAGGCAATAAAAAAATATTAAGTATTTGCATGTACTTGATGTTGTAAAATAATAAGAAATGGTACTATATGGAAATTACTTGTTATGTTATTAGTGAATTGCGCGTAGCGCATTTACAAAGGATGAAAAATGCGAACTGCATTTGAAGCATGGGCACAGAAAGACGGTCACATCGTCCGACGGCGCGAAGATAAACCTGAAGAGTATCTGGTCTTTGAAACTCAGCGTCGCTGGGTGATCTGGCAGGCTGCGCTGGCACACGGCAAAGCCCCTGGTGGTCGCAAAACTGCCGCCCAGAAAGAGGCCGAAGCACTGGAAAAAGCCAAGCAGGCTATCCAGCGCGCACCTGCGCTCGAACAGAACGACGCAGCAGTGCGCAATCAGGTACTCAACGAAGTACTCGATGCCTTCTCGTCGCTGGGTGGTACAGGTGGTCTGGACGATATTCTGAAAGTCGTGCAGAGCCTGAAACAGAAACAGGACCAGCAAGCCGAGCGTCCTGTGAACGTGGCCGCCCCGGTGCACCACAACGCCTGATAGTGCAACGCTATAGGCATTACAAAGGTGGCCTCTACGAACTGGTGTGTGAGGCCACCCAGGAATCGGACCTGAGTCCGGTGATCGTCTATCGTGCCGCCAATGGCACCGTCTGGACCCGTCCCAAAGCCGTGTTTTTCGAAGTGATCGAGGTCGATGGCGTGAAAGTACCGCGCTTTACGCCGCTTGATTAAGCCTTTAGAAGTTCCCCCTCGCTGCTACACTGGCCGGACCGATGATACTCTGGGTCTACCATGTCTTTGCGTACTTTCCCTCTTGTTGCTGTACTGCTGGCTAGCCTGTCTGGCTGTGCCACGCTGACCGAAACGACCGACCAATCGGTACTGGTACAAACCGTGCTCGAGCATCGCGAGGTTGCTGGCGTGGGCTGTGTGCTGTCCAACGATGTCGGTAAATGGTTCGTGACCACGCCGGCGCGTATCAGCTTGCGCAAAAGTGCCAGCCCGCTGCGTATCGATTGCAAGCAGGAGGGCATGGCCTGGGCCTACGAAAAGGTCGATGCCAAGGCGAATAGCAGTTTGTGGGGGAATCTGGTGCTGACGGCCGGAGTCGGCTATTTCGTCGATAAGAACACCGGGGCCGGATACGAATATCCGGCCACGCTGACAGTGCTGATGCGGCCAGTGGCGGAGCGTGCAAACCAAGCGCCACCCGCTGCCGGGGTGACGCTCTACTGAGCCGCGCGGTGGATTAGCTGCGGTTGATCAGGAAGTTCGACAGCAGTGGTACCGGACGGCCGGTCGCACCTTTGGCGCCGCCCGATTTCCAGGCCGTGCCGGCGATGTCGAGGTGGGCCCAGGTGTACTTACGGGTGAAGTTTTCCAGGAAGGCCGCTGCGGTGCAGGAGGCGCCGCCCGGGGTGCCGATGTTGGCCAGATCAGCGAAGTTCGACTTCAGCTGGTCGTTATACTCTTCACCGATCGGCAGGCGCCAGGCGGTATCGCTGGCAGCCTGACCGGCAGCCAGCAGTTCGGCTGCCAGTGCGTTGTGGGCCGCGTCGTCGCGCGTGAACAGGCCGCTCTTATGGTGCCCCAGCGACACGATGCAGGCGCCCGTCAGGGTAGCGATGTCGATCACTGCAGCCGGGTTGAAACGCTCGGAGTAGGTCAGTGCATCGCACAGCACCAGACGGCCTTCGGCGTCGGTGTTGAGGATTTCGATGGTCAGGCCATTCATCGAGGTGACGATGTCGCCCGGTTTGGTAGCGCGGCCGGACGGCATGTTTTCGCAGGCAGCGATCACACCGATCACGTTCAGTTTCAGGTTCATTTCACCGATGGCGCGGAAGGTACCCAGTACCGAAGCGGCGCCGCCCATGTCGTACTTCATCTCGTCCATGCCGGGACCGGCTTTCAGCGAAATGCCGCCGGTGTCGAAGGTAATGCCTTTACCGACCAGCACCACGGGCGCATCTTTGGCTTTGCCGCCCATGTGCTTGAGGATGATGAACTTCGGCGGCTGTTCGCTACCGTTGGTGACCGACAGGAAGCTGTTCATTTTCAGCGCTTCGAGCTGTTTGCGGTCCAGTACTTCGACTTCGAACTTGTAGTCTTTGCCCAGTTTCTTGGCGGTGTTGGCCAGATAGGTCGGGGTGCAGACGTTGGCCGACAGGTTGCCCAGTTCTTTGGTCAGGTCCATGCCGTTGGCGATAGCGATAGCTTGTGCCAGTGCCAGTTTGGTGGCGGCGGTATTCGCCACTGCCAGTGCGATTTTCTTGACGCCGGTTGCTGCCGGGTCTTTCTTGCTCTTCTGGCCATCGGTGCGGAACACGCCTTCATGGGCGCTCTGTACTACGCAGCGGATTGCCCAATTTACATCGCGTTCTTTCACTTCCGTCATCGGCAGTGCGATAATAGCGTCGCTCGCGCCCAGCGTGGCGAAGCATTTCAATGCGGCGCTGACGCCGGCGGCAAAGCTTTTCTCGCTGATGCTGTCTTCGCTGCCCAGACCGACCAGCAGCACGCGTTCGGCGCTGGCGCCTTTGACGTCGCGCAGCAGCAGGGTGCTACCGGCTTTGCCGGAAATGTCGCCGGACTTCAGTGCAGCAGTGATTTCGCCCGCAGCATCGAGCGTCTTGGCCGCTTGCGACAGCTTCTTGTTGTCGAAGACTGCAACGGCGATAACGCCGGCTTTGGCCGAGGCGATGCTGGTTTTTGTGTCGAATGCTTTTATGCTAAAGTCCATTTGATTCTCCGTGTCGTGTACGAATTGCCAGCCCGTTATGCGGACTGTTATTTAAACTGTGGCCCTGTGATGAGCCCTAACCTCTAACTACCGAATTATAAACTTCGAATGATCTTTCAACGCGCCTTACGTCGTGAAATGGCCAGTGCCGCCGGGGCCACCTTCACGGTGCTGTTCAGTGTCAGCGTCACCTGGACCCTGATCGGCATCCTTGGTAAGGCTGCCGGTGGCAAGGTCGCTTCCGGTGACGTGATCGCGCTGATCGCCTTCGCCTCCTTGAATTATCTGCCAACTATCATCATCCTCACCAGCTTTATTTCGGTGCTGATGGTGGTCACCCGTACCTATCGCGATTCGGAAATGGTGGTGTGGTTTGCCTCCGGCCTGAGTCTGACGCGCTGGATTGCGCCGGTACTCGGTTTCGGCTTGCCGCTGGTGCTGCTGACGGCTGGCCTGAGTTTCGTCGCGACGCCGTGGGCACAACTGAAAAGCTCCGAATATGTGGACCGCTTCGAGAAGCGCGAAGATCTGCAGAAGGTCTCGCCCGGCCAGTTCAAGGAATCGGCGTCGGCCAACCGGATCTTCTTCGTCGAAGGGGTGACCGGTGAAAAGGCGGTGGTGCAGAATGTGTTCGTCAATACCGTCGATGAACACGGTACGGCGGTGGTGGTGGCACGCGAAGGCGTGATCAATATCGGCCCGAAAGGCGAGCGCTATCTGGTGCTGAAGAACGGTCGGCGCTATCAGGGTACGCCCGGTAAGTCGGACTTCCAGACCATGGAATTCGAGAGTTACAGCATGCGCGTTACGCCGCGCAGTCAGGATCTGGACGCCGAACGCAATATCAATGCGGTGCCGACGCTGGAACTACTGGCCGATCCGAGTAACCTTGCGCGTGCCGAACTGCTGTGGCGCATTGCGTCGCCGACCACCTGTCTGATTCTGATTTTGCTGGCGATTCCGCTCGGTTTCGTCAATCCGCGTGCCGGCAGTTCCGCCAATCTGATTATCGCGCTGCTGATCTTCTTCAGTTACAGCAATCTGGTGAAGCTGGTCGAGGCCAGCGTCAAACAGGGCAAGGCCAGCTTCGCATTGTCGTGGTGGCCGCTGCATCTGGCGGCGGTGCTGATGGTGATCGCGCTGTTTGCGTGGCGCCTGAACCTGAATCACCGTTTCCATCCGCTGGCTTTGCTGTCGGCGCTGAAGCGCACGCGCGCCGCTGACAAGAAAGCTGACCCGCAATGAAAATCCTGCAACGTTATTTTGCCGTCTCGATTCTGCAGGCGGTGGCCTTTGTGCTGGTCGCTTTCCTGGCACTGCAGGCCTTCATGGATCTGACGGGCGAACTGCCGTCGGTGGGGAAGAACGGCTATGCCATCCAGTACGCTTTCCTGTACGTGCTGCTGCAACTGCCGGGGCATGTGTACGAGGTGATGCCGCTGGCAGCGCTGATCGGCACCATCTACACCCTGGCGCAATTCGCCGCGACGTCCGAATTCACCATCATGCGCGCTTCCAGCATGTCGACCGGGATGGTGGCATGGATGCTGGCCAAGGTCGGTCTGGTGCTGGTGCTGATTACCTTTATCTTCGGCGAAGTGATTACCCCGCGCACCGCACCGATTGCCGACAAGATCAAGCTGACTGCGCGTGGCGCGGCGATTTCTTCGGAGTTCCGCTCCGGCCTGTGGACCAAGGATATTGTGAAGTCGGAAGGCATGCACGGGACGGTGATCGGCTCGCGTTTCTTCAATGTCAAAAAAGTCCAGCCGGATGGCACCCTGATCGGCGTCAAGCTGTACGAGTTCGATACCGAATTACGTCTGCGCTCGATCACGCTGGCGGCAACGGCTAGCTTCAAGGGTAACAATCTGTGGCAGATGACGGATGTGACGGAAAACCTGTTCACCAATCCGGGCCTGATGAAACCGGGCAGCGCTGCCACGCTGGAAAACAACTTTGCGCAGGACACCAGCATGATCACCACGGCGCATCTGGCGACCAAGGATCTGCTGTCCGAGGTCACCCCGCGCATCCTCGCGGTGGCTGGCTCCGATCCGGAGCGCATGTCGGCCAGCGAACTGTCTGCCTATACCCGCCACCTGCAGGAGAACAAGCAGGAGACCGAGCGCTTCAAGATCGCGTTCTGGAAGAAGCTGTTCGATCCGCTGGCGATTTTCGTGCTGATGGCGCTAGCGCTGCCGTTCGGTTATCTGCATACGCGGGCCGGTGGGGTGAGTCTTAAAATTTTCGTCGGCATCATGATTGGTGTGAGCTTCCTGCTGATTAATACCCTGTTCTCGCATCTGGGTATGCTCAGCACGTGGCCGGCGGTGGTAACGGCAATTGCGCCAAGTATTTTATTCCTGCTCATGGCGCTCTGGGCGCTGTGGTGGGTGGAGCGACACTAACGATGGACCAGCAAAACACGCAGCAGTCTCTGATTCTCTTTGCCCACGGTGCGCGTTCCGCGACCTGGGCGGTACCGTTTGAAAAACTGCGCGACCTGACGGCGGCGCGTCTGCCGCAGGTGCAGGTGCGTCTGGCGTTTCTGGAATTGATGTCGCCGCGCTTGCCGGAAGTGGTGAGCGAACTGGTGGCCACCGGTGTTACGCAGATGACGGTGGTGCCGGTATTTCTGGGACAGGGTGGCCATGTGATGCGCGACCTGCCGCTGATGGTGGAAGAGCTGCACGGCAGTTATCCGCAGATCGCCATCAAGGTGGTGGAGGCAGCCGGTGAAAATGCTGCCGTTCTGAACGCACTGTCCGACTACTGCGTGGCATCGCTGCCGGTGTGAGCTAATCTGCGGCTGGTTTGCAGCCTGGCTGCAGCTTATTTGCGTGCTACGATTTTGACTTCGTACAGTTTCGGCCAGAGTTTTCCGGTCACGAACAGGCGCTTTTTCTCGGCATCGTAGGCGATGCCATTCATGACGTTTTCGCCGTTCAGACCTTTGCCGGCGGCCGGATACAGTTTCGCCATATCGATCCAGCCGGTGATTTTTCCGCTGGCCGGGTCGATGCGTGCGATGGTGCTGGTATGCCAGATGTTGGCAAAAATTTCGTCGCCCACCACTTCCAGCTCGTTTAACTGATCGACGGGAATCCCGTCTGCGGTGACTTTGACGCGCCGCACTTCGAGGAAGGTCTTCGGATCGAGGAAGCGCAGCGTCGCAGTGCCGTCGCTCATGATCAGCTGTTTGCCGTTTTGCGTGAGACCCCAGCCCTCGCCGGGATAGACGAACTGGCTGCGCAGCTCGAAAGTCGCCAGATCGAACACGAAACCGGTCTGGGTTTGCCAGGTCAGGCCCACCAGCGTATCGCCCCAGACGGTCAGCCCCTCACCGAAGTACTGCGGCGGGATGTCTTTGCTTTGCAGGATGGCGCCAGTGTCCAGATTCACTTTGCGGATCGAGGATTTGCCATTCAGGCCGGTGCTCTCGTACAGAAAGCCATCGCGATACAGTAGGCCTTCGGTGAATGCCTGCGGGTCGTGCGGGTAGCTGCGCACCACTTTGAAGTCGTAAGTGGGGATGGCGGCGCTCGCGACCAGCGGCAGTAAAGCGCAGGAGAGCAGCGCCGTGCAGAACAGGGCAGAAGTGTAGCGGGCGGTGTGGTAAGGCTTGCGCAGAAAATCCATTGTGACCTCGGTTGGTAGCAATGGATATTCTATTACGGATCAGGCGCGGCGTTGTTCCTGCGTGCTGGTCAATTCGGCGTCAGTGTCGTACTGGTGGCTGCGCATCTGCATCGCGTCGCCCAGCATCACCAGTACCGGACCGTGGGCGCTGCCCAGACCTTGCGCCAGTTCGGCGATCGTCAGGCGGCGGATCTGCTGGTCCGGACGGCTGCAGTTCTCGATCACCACGACCGGGGTGTCGGCACGGCGGCCCTGTGCCAGCAGGCGTTCTGCGGTGGCGATGGCTTCCCGGCCGCCCATGTACTGTACCAGCGTGTCGGTGTCGGGAATGGCATCCTGCTCGCGGTGTTCAGGCGCGGTGGAGGAGGTGAAGAAGGCTACGCTACGGGCTACGCCGCGTTTGGTCAGTGGCTGTTTGGTCGCCGCAGCAGCTGCCAGCGCGGTGGTAATGCCGGGCACCACTTCGACCTCGATACCGGCTTCTTCGAGGGCGCGCAACTCTTCATCGGCACGACCGAACATCATCGGATCGCCACCTTTCAGACGCACCACCAGCGGGAATTTCTTCGCGTTGTCGACCATCTGCTTGTTGATGAATTGTTGCGCCGTCGATAACTGGCCGCAGCGCTTGCCGACCAGGATTTTCTCCGCCTGCGGGCACAGCTCCAGCATTTCGTCTGTCACCAGTGCGTCGTGCAGCACCACGTCGGCTTGCGCCAGCAGGCGCGCGCCGCGTAGTGTGATCAGATCCTGGGCGCCGGGACCGGCGCCGATCAGATAGACTTTTCCCCATGCTGACATGCTGTGCTCCTTCGTTGCTTAAGCGGTCGACTTATTCGCCCAGACGGATCATGCCCGCCGCGACAGTCTGGTGCGTGACTTCATCGATCAGGATGAAGGCGCCGGTGGCGCGGATATCGGCGTAGGCGTCAGCAGCCAGCGGCTGCTGCACGGTCAGGCCGATGCGGGCGATGTCGTTCAGTTTCAGACCATCGGCACTGTGACGTTGCTGGGTGTTGATGTCCAGCAGCGACTCGATGGCGGTGATCTTGGCCGAAGTCTGTTTGGTGCCGTGCTTGATCCAGTACTTGCGACGCAGATCCAGCGCTTCATCCGACATCCAGCACACATCAGCTTTCAGCTGTTTCAGCAGGGTTGCTGGCTGGTCGGCGCCGGCCAGCAGATCGCCACGCGAAATGTCGAGGTATTCGTTGAGCAGCAGGGTTACCGACTGGCCAACGACGGCCGACTGGTGCGAACCTTCCAGGGTCAGAATGTCTTTCACGGTGGCGCTCTGGCCCGATGGCTGCACCACCAGCTGGTCGCCGACCGAGACTTTACCGGCTTCGATGCGGCCCATGTAGCCACGGAAGTCGTTGGCTTCGTGACCGTTGTGGCGCGCCACCAGCTGTACCGGGAAGCGGAACGGTGCATCGTGCGATTCGTCGTAGACCGACAGCGATTCGAGCAGCTCGATCAGGGTAGGGCCCTGATACCAGCCCAGCTTCTCGCTCTTGTCGACCACGTTGTCGCCGGTCAGGGCAGACAGTGGAATCGGCGTAATGTCTTTCAGACCCAGCGTGGCAGCGAACTCGCCGTAGGCTTTGATGATGCGCTCGTAGATCGCCTGATCGTAGTTCACCAGATCCATCTTGTTGACGGCGACGATGACGTGCTCGATCTGCAGCAGGTGGGCGATGGTCGAGTGGCGTTTGGTCTGGATCAGCAGATCCACAGCGCCGTCTTCGTGCAATTTCACTTTCGAGACGTCGATCAGAATGATGACGGCATCGGCGGTCGAAGCACCGGTCACCATGTTGCGGGTGTACTGCTCGTGGCCCGGGGTGTCGGCGATGATGAATTTGCGCTTAGGCGTAGCGAAGTAGCGGTAGGCGACGTCGATGGTGATGCCCTGTTCGCGTTCTGCTTCCAGACCGTCGGTCAGCAGCGACAGATCGACCGTGTCACCCACGGTGCGCTTGTGCTTGGAGCGCGACATGGCGTCCAGCTGGTCGGCGAAGATGCCTTTGCTGTCGAACAGCAGGCGACCGATCAGGGTGGATTTGCCGTCATCCACGGAACCGGCGGTAATAAAGCGCAGCAGGCCTTTGTCGGTCTGGGTTGCGGTGTTGGTATCTATGCGAGCGTTCATCAGAAGTATCCTGCTTTTTTACGTTTTTCCATCGATGCTTCGGAGGTCTGGTCGTCCATCCGGGTAGCGCCGCGTTCGGTGATCTGGGTGACGGCGGTTTCGGCGATAATCTGTTCTACCGTAGCGGCGTCCGACGATACCGGGCAGGTGCAGGAGATGTCGCCGACGGTGCGGAAGCGCACCACCTGGGTCTCTACCGTTTCGCCTTCGCGTGGCGGGGTCAGATCGGTCAGCGGCACCAGCAGGCCGTTACGCGGAATCACCTGACGTTCGTGGGCGAAGTAGATCGGTGGCAGTTCCAGACCTTCGCGGGCGATGTACTGCCACACATCCAGTTCGGTCCAGTTCGAGATCGGGAACACGCGCATGTTCTCGCCCGGATGTACGCGGGTGTTATACAGGTCCCACAGTTCCGGACGTTGCGACTTCGGATCCCACTGGCCGAATTCATCGCGGAAGGAGAAGATGCGTTCCTTGGCGCGGGCTTTTTCTTCGTCGCGACGGGCGCCGCCGATGCAGGCGTCGAAGCCATGTTCGGCGATGGTTTCCAGCAGCGTCACCGCTTGCGCAGCATTGCGCGAATCGGTTTGCGGATTGCGCAGACGCACCGTACCTTTTTTAATCGAGTCTTCCACCGAGCCGACGATCAGGCGTTCACCCAGTTCGGCCACGCGCTTGTCGCGGAAGGTAATCACTTCTGGGAAGTTGTGGCCGGTGTCGACGTGCACCAGCGGGAAGGGGAATTTGCCGGGGCGGAAAGCCTTTTCCGCCAGACGCAGCAGGACCACCGAATCTTTACCGCCCGAGAACAGCAGGGCAGGGTTGCTGCATTCGGCCGCGACTTCGCGCAGGATGTGGATCGCTTCCGATTCCAGTGCATCGAGGTGGCGCGCATTCATGTGCGCGGCGTGGTTTTCAACTAGAGCGTTCATAGCATGGAGCCTATTATTTTGAGTGGCGCCGTTCAGGCGGCCACGGATTTAATGCGTATCAGTTTGCCGTCAACCATGTGCAGGCCGCACTCTTTCGAGTCCGGATTTTCCCACCACCAGCGCCCGGCGCGCACATCTTCGCCCGCTTGTACCGCGCGGGTGCAGGGTTCGCAGCCGATCGACGGATAGCCCTGATCGTGCAGTGCGTTGTATGGCACGCCGTGCTCGCGCAGGTAGTTCCAGACGTCCTGCTCCGACCAGTCGGCCAGCGGATTGAACTTGGTCATGCCGTGTGCCGGATCGTCTTCCTGCACGTTCAATTCGGCGCGCGTGGTGGACTGGGCGCGGCGCTGGCCGGTAACCCAGGCTTGCTTACCCGCCAGTGCACGGCCCAGTGGTTCAACCTTGCGGATGCGGCAGCATTCGCGGCGCATCTCGACGCTGTCGTAGAAGGCGTTCAGGCCGTTCTGCGCCACGTAGGCTTCGACGGCCTCGGTCTGCGGGCGGTACAGGGCAATTTGGTAACCGTCGTAATGCTGTTTGACGCGCTCGAGCATGGCCAGTGTTTCTGCATGCAGGCGGCCGGTTTCCAGCGAGAAGATGCCGATGTTCAGTTTGCCCTTCAGGATCAGATCCGTCAGCACCATGTCTTCGGCGGCCAGGCTGGACGCGAAAACGGCGGGGCTGAATTCGCTGGCGATGCGCGCCAGCGTGGCATTGGTGTCAGCGACCAGTTGGTTCAGCTCACTCATGGCGCGACCTCAGATCCCGAAACCGGCGTCGCCGGCACCACTTGCCAGAGCGACGCCGACGTTACGCGCCTGACGGCGGAACAGCGGTACTTTCTGGTCGACCGAGGCCTGATAGGTTTCCGAGAAGTCGGACAGACCTTTCAGTGCATCGTGGATGTCGCGGTCGGCACGTACGGCAAACGCATCGAAGCCCACGCGCTGCAGCGAGAACAACTGGTCGCGCAGCACATCGCCAATCGCGCGCAGTTCACCGGTCCAGCCCAGACGGGTGCGCAGGTTGTAGGCGATCGAATAGCCACGGCCATCGGTAAATTTGGGGAAGTCGATGGCGATCACGCCGAACTGCGCCAGATCGTCCTTGAGCGGCTCCGGGCGTTCGTCGCTGGCGATCCAGACACCGATCTCGCCGTTAGCAGCACGTGCCAGCAGGCTGTCACGCTGGGCGTTCCAGACCGCTACCGGCACGATCACCTTACCCGCAGGGACGGGCAGGGCCGCGATATCTTCGGCTTCGGCCTTTACGCCTTCCGGCAGTTCCGGCGCGCGCAGCACTTGCCACTGATCCTCAACCACACTGCGGCCTTGGATAATCTGGCGCGTGTTGTGTGGCGTGTTCTGTGGTGTGTTCTGTTTCACTACTTCAGACATATTCATCCTCCCCTACCAGACGACCGGCTTCGACGATCGGCGTGGCGTACACAAATTCCTTGAACGGTGCGATACCCAGACGCTGGGCGCATTCGGCAAATGGCTCGCCTTCGTGACGTTCGCGCACATACACCTGCAGCAGGCGGCCGATCACTTCCGGCATCTGCAGCGCCGAGAACGACGGTCCGATGATCTTGCCGATGGCGGCATGGTTACCTTGCGAGCCGCCGATCGAGACCTGATACCACTCGCTACCGTCCTTGTCGACGCCGAGGATGCCGATGCCGCCCACATGGTGGTGGCCGCAGGCATTGATGCAGCCGGAGATATTCAGCTCCACTTCGCCGATGTCGTGCAGGAAGTCGATATTGTCAAAGCGTTCGGCAATGGCGGCTGCGATCGGAATCGACTTGGCGTTGGCCAGCGAGCAGAAGTCGCCGCCCGGGCAGCAGATCATGTCGGTCAGCAGGCCGATATTCGGCGTCGCCAGACCCTTGGCCTTGAGCTGTTCCCACAGTGCGAACAACTGCGACTGTTCAACGTCGGCCAGCACGATGTTCTGTTCGTGGGTGACGCGCAGTTCGCTGAAGCTGTAACGCTCGGACAGATCGGCCATGAAGTCGATCTGTTCGGCGGTCGCATCGCCCGGTGGTACACCGGTCTTCTTCAGCGACAGCACCACGGCGGCGTAGCCGGGCTGTTTGTGCGCCTTGACGTTGCGCGCGACCCAGTTGGCGAATGCCTTGTTGTCGGCATGCGCTGCGACGACGTCGATATTTTCCAGCGACTGGTAGGCGTGCGGCTTGAAGTAGTCGATCACGCGCTGCATTTCTTCGGTGGTCAGGGTTTCCGGACCATCTTTCAGGTCGACCCATTCCGCTTCGACCTGACGGGTGAATTCTTCCACACCGATCGCTTTCAGCAGAATCTTGATACGGGCTTTGTACTTGTTATCGCGCCGGCCGTACTGGTTATACACGCGCATCACCGCTTCCGTGTAGGTCAGCAGGTGCTGCCATGGCAGGAAGTCGCGGATCACGCTACCGAGTATCGGCGTACGGCCCATGCCGCCACCGGCCATGAACTTGAAGCCGATTTCGCCGGCTTGGTTGCGCACCACGGTCAGACCGATATCGTGCACGGCGATGGCTGCGCGGTCTTCTTCCGCGCCATTGATGGCGACCTTGAATTTACGTGGCAGGGCCAGGAATTCAGGGTGGAAGGTGGACCACTGGCGCAGCACTTCGGCGTACGGACGCGGATCGATGATCTCGTCGGCGGCCACGCCGGCAAACGGATCGGAGGTGGTATTGCGGATGCAGTTACCCGAAGTCTGGATGGCGTGCATTTCCACCGATGCCAGATCGCTCAGGATGTCCGGGGTCTGCTCCAGCTCGACCCAGTTGAACTGGATGTTCTGACGGGTGGTAAAGTGTCCATAGCCGCGATCGTATTTGCGGGCGATATGGGCGAACATGCGCATTTGTTTTGCTGCCAGCAGGCCGTACGGCACGGCGATGCGCAACATGTAGGCGTGACGCTGCATATATAAGCCATTTTGCAGGCGCAGCGGCAGGAATTCGGCTTCGGTCAGCTCATTGGCGAGACGGCGGCGTACCTGATCACGGTACTGCGCAATGCGTTCACGGACGATGAGATGGTCATATTGGTCGTATTGATACATATTCTTCCTAGATAGTCGCTGGCTAGAATCCCCAAACTAGCGGCAATAGTAATAAACTTCGTCTTTATTCCATACGACTTAGTCTTTATTTGCTTATATACGTATTGGGTATAAGCTAGATCGCTAAAATTTTAAGATGGGCCAGAACCTGCAATGAACCTACATCAACTGCGCTTTGTGCGCGAAGCGGTGCGCCAGAACTACAACCTGACCGATGCTGCCAAGGCACTATTTACTTCGCAACCGGGCGTTTCCAAGGCGATTATCGAGCTCGAGGAAGAGCTGGGTGTGGATATTTTCACCCGGCACGGTAAGCGGATACGCGGCCTGACCGAGCCGGGGCGGCTGGTGCTGGAGTCGGTGGAGCTGATTATGCAGGAAATTGACAGCTTGAAACGCATCGGCAAGGAATATGCGGCACAAGACAGTGGCAGCTTTACCATTGCCACCACGCATACCCAGGCGCGCTACACGCTGCCGAAGGTGGTGCAGGCCTTTATGGTGAAGTTCCCGAAGGTAAGATTGTCTTTGCTGCAAGGTAATCCCCAGCAGATCGCCGAGATGGTGCAGCGCGATCAGGCCGATCTGGCGATCGCGACGGAGTCGATTGCTGGCGTGAATGGTTTAATAACTTTGCCATGTTACCAATGGGAACACGTGGTGGTCGTGTCGCCAGACCATCCTTTGTTGAAATCTAAGCAAGTTACGCTGGAAGAAATTGCTGCTTTCCCCATCATCACGTACGATAGCGCCTTCGCCGGCCGCAGCAAGATCGACCATGCGTTTTCTTTGCGTGGTCTGAAGCTGGACGTGTTGCTGGAAGCCATAGACGCCGACGTGATCAAAACCTATGTGGAACTGGGCATGGGGATAGGGATTATTGCCGGAATGGCATTTGATCCCGAGCGCGACAAGAATCTGCGTGCCATCCCGGTGGGACACCTGTTCGGCATGAATGTGTCGCGGGTGGCCGTGAAACAGGGCGCGTATCTGCGCAGCTATATATATACCTTCATCGAACTGCTGGCGCCTACGCTCAACCGTAAGTTGATCGAGCAGGCCATGAGTGGTGAAAAAGAGCACTACGAACTATAAAGAGAAAGCATCCCATGATTACCAATCAGTTGGCACAATTTTATACCGTCAACGCCGACAACTATGACCAGGTGTACGCGCAGGAAGAGCGCTTCGACGATCTGGACGATTTACAGGAAATGGTCGCCGAACTGTTCCAGGGCCATAAAGTACTGGAACTGGCTTGCGGTACCGCTTACTGGACCGATCTGATCGCGGAAGTGGCGGAATCCGTGCACGCCACCGATTTGCTGCCGGAAATGATTGCCTTGGCGGAAACGCGTGGTCTGGACGAAGATGTCGTGACATTTGGCGTGATGGATGCGTTTAACCTGCCAGACGGTCTGGAAGGCAAGTACACGGCCGTGTTCGCTGCTGGCCTGTGGACGCACGTCAAACGTGAAGATCAGGAAAAATACCTGAAAACCCTGCGCGCCAAACTGGGCAAAGATATTCTGCTGGTGCTGCTGGACGAATCCTATGTGGATGGCCACACCATGGTGTTCGCCCGCACCGATCTGGAAGGCAATACCTTCCAGATCCTGACGGCGGACGACGGCCAGCGCTATGAAATCATGCACAACTACCTGACCGACAGCACGCTGCGTAAGCGTTTTGCTGCCTCGACACGGCAGATCCGCGTGGAACGGCTGGAATATTACTACCTGCTGAGCTGCCGCCTGAAATAAGCGCTGCCCCTGTATTTCGCTGGAGTTGATTGTGAAAAGCCGCTTTTAGCGGCTTTTTTCATTGTGACGTTGATACGCAACAAAATTTTTCTTGTCATATTCCTGAAGTAATTGGTAGGCATGATTCGCCCCGTAGAACGAATTCATGCATTACTTCTTTCAACCCTAAGTAGAGATTCTCAAGTGAAAAAACTGACCCTGGTAGCAATGATCCTTGGCGGCTTCGCCGCCCAAGCCCAAGCCCAATCGAACGTCACGATCTATGGTCTGGCCGATGTAGGTCTGGTGAGCGAACGCGGCGGCGCCGCCGGTAGCGTGACCAAAGTCACCAGCGGCATTGGCGGTCAGTCCCGTCTGGGCTTCCGTGGTACCGAAGATCTGGGCGGCGGCCTGGCTGCTGTGTTCCAACTGGAAACCGGCCTGAAAGTTGATGATGGCGCGCTGGACAACACCAACAGTGCCCTGTTCAACCGTCTGTCCTACGTTGGCCTGAAAAGCAAAGAAGCCGGTAGCCTGACCATCGGCCGCCAGTACACCATGCTGTACAACGCCATGAGCCAGGTCGCTGACCCGTTCGGCGCTGGTTACGCTGGTAGTATCAAGAATCTGTTCCCGACTGCCGGCGCGAACACCCGCACCAGCAACTCGCTGCTGTACGTGACCCCGAGCGTGGAAGGCTTCAGCGGCGAAGTGCTGTACGCACTGGGCGAACAGGCTGGCAGCGCGACGGCTGGCCGTCAGTTCGGTCTGGGTCTGAACTACGCTCAGGGTCCACTGAACGCACGTCTGGTGTACAACAACCGTAACAACGACACCGCTGCTGTTGGCACCACCCCTGCCAAACTGCAAGACACCGGTCGCAACACGCTGTTCGCGATCAACTATGACTTCCAGGTTGCCAAGGCCTTCTTCGCTTACGGCTCGGACAAAGGCGTGAACAGCGCTGCGCTGCCAGTGGCCAATGCCTACGCTTACACCGTTGCGCCAAAAGCTAGTCTGGATAGCAACGATATGCTGATCGGCGTGTCGGTACCGGTGGCACCTGCTGGCACCGTGCTGGCTTCGTACACCCGTAAAAACGACAAGACCACCCTCAATCAAGATGCTGATCAGTGGGCTGTCGGTTACCTGTACTCGCTGTCGAAACGCACCAGCATGTACGTCGCTTACGCCAAGATCAAAAACAAAAACGGCGCTGGCTACACCGTTGGTAACAACAACGAAGCTGGTAGCGGCAACAAAGCCTTCAACGTTGGCGTACGTCATTCGTTCTAAGGTGTAGTCGGAGAGGTCGGGGCAGGCAGCGGCAGGCGGATCGAGATCCGTGTGCCGCCGTCGCTGAGAATGGCGATCTCTCCGTGTAAGGCGTGTACCCGTTCGCGCATCCCGAGCAGTCCGAAAGCCGTGGCCCTGTCCATGTCCTGCTCGGCGATGCCGCGACCGTCATCCTGAATCTCGATTGCCAGATGCTGCGCACTGCGGTGCAGTGATAGCAGGACCGTACTGGCTTCGGCGTGGCGTGAAATATTCGTCAAGGCTTCCTGCGCAATGCGGAAGATCGCCGTACTGTAGACATCATCGAGTATCAGTTCCTCCTCATTTGCATCAAGCTGACAGGCGATGTTGTAGCGATTGATGAAATCGTGGCACAAACTCTCCAGTGCGAAATACAGTCCCCCTTCGTCGAGCGCGCGTGGCCGCAGATTGCTGGCGATGCGACGCAAGGACGTAATCGCTGACATCAGCAGGGCATCCATGCCGGCCACCAGCTTGCGGCCGGCCGGGCCGCTGTGGTGCTGGCGCTGGAGTAATGCCAGATCGACTCGCAAGGTGGCCAGTAACTGGCCAAGGTCATCATGTAGCTCACGCGCGATATGTTTGCGCTCTTCTTCCCGGATGGTGCGCAGGGTGGCTGACAGCGCGCGCAGCTGCGAATACGATTGTTCGAGTTGCTCCTGCACTTGGGTGCGCTCGGTAATGTCGCGCAGGATGATGGTGTAAATGTTCTGGCCGTTTTCCGTCTGCGTGGAGATTGAGCCTTCGAGGGGGAATAGCTGACCGGTGGCGCGCATGCCTGTAACGAGGTAGTCGCCGGCGCGTCGGCCTTTCAGGCGTAGACGGATGCCAGTCGCCCCGAAGTAGCGGCTCTGCAGTTGTTCGCTGGTGTGACGTTGTTCGCGCGGCAGATAGCGCTGTAGTGGTGCGCCTTGCATGGCCTGCACGCTGGTGGCGAACATGGCCGCCGCCGAAGGGGTGGCTTGCAGAATGCGCTGTTGCGCGTCGGTGGAGATGATGGCTTCGCCGGCATGCTCAATGATGCCACGGCTGCGGTACTGGTCTGTTGCGCTCCGACTGCTGCTACCGCTACTGCTGCTACTGGCCTGCCGGTGCTGGCGGGTGTGTGCCAGCAGGTAGCAGGCCAGCGTAATGCTGGCGCTCAGCCATAACAGGGTGCGCGTGCGAGTCATGAACCTCTCCCCGCGGCAGCAAGCCACGTGACTCTACACTAGTGCAGGCGGGGCGCTGCGGCTTGCGCTGCCGCAGGCGCTACCGCCATGCTTACATCTGTTTGAACAGGTGCAGGAAGCTGCGGCTGACTTCCAGCTTTTCGCTGCGTCCCTTGATCATCACCAGATGGCGGCCACGGATGTCGCGCGTGACACCTTCGATGGCGTTCACATTGACCAGCGTGGCGCGGTGGATTTGCCAGAACAGGGCAGGGTCCAGTTCTTCCGCCAGATCACGCACCGGCTTGCGGATCAGCGCTTCGTAGCGCTCGGTCTGGACGCAGGTGTACTTTTCATCGGAACGGAAGAATAGAATTTCTTCCACCGGGATCATGCGCAGATCCTGGCCGATGCTGGCCTGTATCCATTGCAGATGGGCGGGCTTGGGCGCGGCAATTTTTTCTGCCAGTTGTGACAGCATGGCGGTGACGCTGGCATTCACATCGGCAGCCGGCTTGGATAAGCGGGTTTTCAGGCGCTCCACGGTAATCTGCAGGCGCTCGGGCTCAGGCGGTTTCAGCACGTAGTCCACTGCGCCGCGTTCGAAGGCTTCCACGGCATACGCATCGTAGGCGGTGACAAACACGATATGGCTTTTGGTGCCGATGACGGAGGCTGCTTCCATGCCGGTTTTGCCCGGCATGCGAATGTCGAGGAAAGTAAAGTCCGGCTTGAGCTGGTCGACCAGTTCGATCGCTTCGTCGCCATTTTTGGCTTCGCCGATAATGTCCAGTTCCGGCCAGACCTGTCCCAGTCGCATACGCAGCTGGTCGCGCATCAGGCGTTCGTCGTCGGCAATAATTGCAGTTGGCATGTGTTCAGGCTCTGTGATGTTATTTAATTAACCGATTATTCAACGAATTGGCGTAATAATCAATCGTGGCATAGCTGGCGTTATTTAGATAGCTGATACGGGACTTCGATGGTGGCGATGACTCCGCTCGGGCTGTTCGCTGCGATCAGCAGCTGCCCCTGATCGCCGTGCAGCAGTTTCAGGCGCTCGCGGATGGTCATCAAGCCCAGTCCTGTGCCGTCGCTCGGCACGGCGCCAAAGCCGAGGCCGTTGTCCGTCACGATCACGCGCAGCTTGTTGTGGGCCACATCGGCGCGCACTTTCAGGGTGCCGCCCTCCGGCTTTGCTTCCAGACCGTGTTTAATCGCGTTTTCCACCATCGACTGCAGCATCATTGGCGGGAAGGCCGCAGTACGCAGGCCTTCGGGAATGTCGAAGTCCACCGTGAGGCGCTCTTCCATGCGCATTTTCAGCAGGTTCAAATAGGCCAGTACCATGTCCGCTTCGCGGCCGAGATTGGTAATCAGGGTGTTATCGCGCATTTGCGGCAAGACCGCGCGCAGATATTTAATCAGGCTGCGCTGCATGGCCGAGGCGCGTGGCGGATCGGTTTCGATCAGATGTTCAACCGAAGCGAGCGTATTGAACAGGAAGTGTGGCTCTACCTGTGCCTGCATCATTTGCATCTTCGCTTCGCTCAGCTGGCGCTGCATGGATTCACGTTCGGCAGCGGCGTTGGCGTTGAGCGTCTCCGCCTCGGCGCGTTTCTTACCACCCATCAGTGCCTTCATGCCGAACAGTGCCAGCACCAGCAGGGTGACAAAACTCTTGAACCAGGTCGAAGCCTGACGGTGGTAGCGCGTAACTTTCTGTTCGGCGGCATCATCCACCGCTTCTTCAATCGCGTTCGATAGTTCTTCGCCGATCTGTGGTGGCAGATCGATATGGACTTCCTCGCCGGGCAGGGTGGGCAGGGCGGGTACACCGGGTGGCGATTTTTTGCCGGATTTGTCTGTGGGATCGGCAGGTTCGGTGGCGGGTGCTGCCGGGGCAGCGTCAGCCGGCTCTGCGGGCTCAGCTGGCGGTGCGACAGGTTTGCCACCATTTTCGCTACTGTCGGCCTTTTCGCCATCCTTGTTGCGGATCTTGCCGCGTGGATTAAAGTGAATCCCGCTATCGTCAATCAGGATATTGGTGTCGCCATTCTTACGTTTGGGGTGTTTCTCATTGCGGACGACTATTTCCTCATCCGAGCCGGAGGAAAACAGCTCATCCTGCAAAATAGAGCCGGCGATCAGCATCAGGATCGCGAAGACCAGAAACTTCCACCAGGATAATTGGGTAACCCAGATGGCGACGGTGTCGAAGAAGCGGTGTAACCAAATGGCCGCAGCTTTCAGTGTTTCCTGTGTTTTTGGTGTGGGCAGCATGTCAGCGAAACACTCCTGATTTCTATCGAGATGGTAATTGGGCAGATGTTACAACTGTAACCATGCTGGCCGATAGATGCCAAGTGATTGCGACAGTCTGCATAAAATAGCGACTGGACGGTGAAAGTGGCGAGCTAGAAATCAGGGCTTGCCGAAATCGCCCCCGATTGGTATAGTTCGCCCCCTCGCAAAACAAGGCACGCAGTGCTGAAGATAGTGAGACGTTTTTAGTACGAGGTACTAAAAACAAAAGGGGTTGACGAAACGGTTTAAACGCTTCATACTCTTTCTTCTCTGCTGACGAACAAAACGATTTGTCAAAAACGCAGAAGCAGTACCGAATAAGTTCTTTAAAAATTTACAGTCGATAAGTGTGGACGTTTGATGAAAGTGCACACGAAGCTAGTCTTCGTGAAACTTAAAAAATATCAAATGTTCACAAGAAGT
>JAIXXN010000049.1 GCA_027490725.1 Oxalobacteraceae bacterium | reverse complement strand
CTATTGTTCCGCCTTGGCGCCGATGCCAATGGCGAACATTCGGAGTTGTTTGGTATTAACGTCTTCAAAATCCGCGAAATCGTCGCGATGCCGGAAGTCACCGCCGTGGCCGGTTCGCCCGAACACATGCTGGGCGTGGTGAATCTGCGTGGCCAGATTATTACCGTGCTGGATTTGCCGGGCATCGTCGGCGTCACGCCGAAGACTGGCCTGAACATCATGCTGGTGACGGAATTTGCCCGTACCACGCAAGCATTCGCCGTGGAATCGGTGGACGAGATCGTGCGTCTGGACTGGAGTCAGGTGCTGACGGCCGAAGGTACGGCCGGCGGTAAGGTGACCAGTATTGCCCGCGTCGACGGCGATGTGCAGAACACCCGTCTGGCACAGGTGCTGGACGTGGAAACCATCTTGCGCGACCTGACTCCTTCGGACGACAAGGACGTCGATCCGGAAACCATCGGTCCGAAACTGATTCTGAAACCGGGTGCTGTGGTGCTGGCTGCCGATGATTCGGTGGTGGCACGTAACCTGATCGAAAAAGGTCTGGAAGCGATGGGCGCCCACTTCATCATGACCAAGTCCGGCAAGGAAGCCTGGGATCGTCTGCAGGCGATCTATGAGGGCACCAAGGCGGAAGGGATTCCGATCAACGACCGTATTGCGATGGTGCTGACCGATCTGGAAATGCCGGAGATGGATGGGTTTACGCTGACCCGCCTGATCAAGCAGGATGCGCGCTTCTCCAAAATTCCGGTGGTGATCCATTCCTCGCTGTCGGGCAAAACCAATGAAGATCACGTCAAGGGTGTGGGCGCCGATGCCTATGTCGCCAAGTTCTCGGCGGAAGATCTGGCCACCACCATTCGTAACGTACTGAGCAAAGTGCCGGTCTAATCGACTGGCGCACAGCGCAACAGGGGCCGTGACGGCAACGTCACGGCCCCTGTTGCATTCAGGACCTTCTCAGCTTAGCGGGCCAGGCAGCGCGCGTGGAAGCGGATGTGCTCGTCGATAAAACTGGCGATGAAGTAATAGCCGTGGTCGTAATCGGCGTGGCGGCGCAGTTCCAGCGGTTGGCCGGCATTGCGGCAGGCCGCTTCGAATTCTTCGGGATGTAGTTGTTCGGCAAGGAATTTATCGCCCAGTCCCTGATCGATCAGGATGCCGCCCGGGAAGGGGGTATGCGCCTGTTCCATCAGCAGGCTGGCATCGTGCGCCGCCCATTGCTGGCGGTCGTCACCGAGATAGCCGCTAAAGGCCTTGATGCCCCACGGGCACAGCGAGGGTGCGGCAATCGGCGCGAAGGCCGAAACCGAACGGAATACGTCCGGATGGCGCAGCGCCAGCGTCAGTGCACCATGTCCGCCCATCGAGTGACCGCTGATGCCGATGCGTTGCGGATCGACGGGAAACTGCTGCACCAGCAGTTGCAGTAATTCGCGCAGATAGCTTTCCATGCGGTAGTGCTTGGCCCACGGTTGCTGGGTCGCATCCAGATAGAAGCCCGCGCCCACGCCAAAATCCCAGTGCGCGCTTTCGCCTTCCACGCCGGCACCACGCGGGCTGGTATCGGGGGTGATGATCAGCATGCCCGCTTCGGCCGCAGCACGCTGCGCCCCGGCCTTGATTGCAAAGGTCTCTTCCGTGCAGGTCAGTCCGGCCAGAAAGAACAGTGCAGGCACGTGCGCCGCCGGTTTGAGCGCAGCGGCTGGCAGAAATACGCCGAAACGCATGTTCAGCCCGATGGCTTGCGAGTTATGGCGGTAAAAACGCTGCACGCCGCCAAAGCAGGCGTGTTCACTCAGTAGTTCTAGCATGCTGCTTCCTTATGGTTTGCGGCGCACAGTGACATCGCTGAGGCCCTGGCAGAATTGTACAAGTTTCTCCGGGCGCGAGTCGGGCAGGAAGTGGCGGGTCCGCAGCGCCTGCGCACCGCGCTGCAACATGTGCCGGTGAAGGTGGGGGAGCAGGGCAGCGATGCGGCTGGTTTCCTAGTGGCTGGCAATCGCCTGATTGAGGCGGGCAATCAGTGCATCCGGCACGGTTTTGCTACACATAATATAGCGCTCCGGGCCGTGCGGCATGTCCTTGAAACGCAGCAGACGCAGCTTGCTGGTCTGCGAGGCGAGGTGGTGCTCCATGATGTAACTGCCTTCTTCTTCGGAGACGAACATCATGTCGGCGGCGCCCAGACTGATTGATTGCACCATCTTCAGCGTGGGGGCGGTGGAGATGGCGATTAGCGGGTTGGTACGGGCCAGCAGTTTATCGAGCTCGTTGCCGTAGGAGTAGTTATCCTTGATCAGAATGCGTACATCCTTGCGCTGCATGAGTTCCTGCAAGCTGGTGTCGCCCTTGTCGGCCAGAGAGCTACGCGCCAGCACGGTCCAGTCCTTGTCATGGTAGATAGCACGGGTAAATTTGGCGTACAGCTCGCGTTCCGGGGTGCGGAACCAGCCGATGGCGCAGGCTGGCGTGCTGCCGTCGCGGATCATTAGTAATTGGCGATTGGTCGGCAGGGCTTGCCAGCGCACACTGACGCCTGCCAGTTTGAAGGCGCGCGTGCCCGGCGCTCCTGTCAAGCCGCTTGGGCCGCCATCGGCAGAGGCCATCATGTAAGGGGGGCGTTCGCTGTATAGCACCTGCAGGGGCGCATCACTGGCCTGTGCGCTGCTGAAGAAACAGCAGATTACGGCGCAGAGTGTTGCGCAGCGCTGGGCAAGGCGGAAAGACGGCATGTACAATCCCATCAATAGTATCCTGCTAGCTTACACTGCTCCCGCGCCGCCGGCCAGAAGGCTGTTGTAGATACGCCAATGGCGACTCAGGCTTTGGTATTGATGAGCGTGCCCAGCATCTGGTCGGCGGTCTGGATGGCTTTGGCCGACAGACCAAACTGGGCTTGGTAGACCAGTGAGTGGGTGGTTTCCGTGGCCAGATTGGTGTTGCTGGGGCCATCGACCTGTTGCAATTGCTGGGCCTGAAACGAGAGCGAGACACCGTTACCGGCCGGGCTACTTTCCGTGAACACGGCTTGCGCTGGCTGGAAACCCTGGGTGCCGATATTGGCGATGGCATGGGCACTATTGCCCAGCGCGCGCTCAGCGGCGTTGAGCCCTGTGACGCCGGAACTTAGCACAGCGATAGCCATGATGGTTTCTCCCGATAATGGAAGTAGTCTACTCCTTTAGGTTCGGCTTGGCGCAGCGCTGATGAAAAAAACAGCAGACTTGACGGCAACTGGCTGAATGCGTATTGTCGTCAAGATATGTTTTTGTACAAAAGAACCATGCGCACGTTGTGGATTTGTTCACTGCTGGTCAGTCTGGGCTGGAGCGGGACGCTAGGGGCTGCGCCCATCGTGGTGCATTACCCCCGCGCGGAAAGTCTCGACGATGAACGGGGCGAGTACGGTTACGCCCTGTTGCAACTGGCATTGGCCAAGGCCGGCAACAAGTATCGCGTCGAACTGTCGCAAACCAGCATGCAGCAGAACCGCGCGCTGGTGGAGTTGCAGACTGATGGGGGGCGCGTTGACATCGTCGGTACCATGACGTCGATCGAGCGCGAACAGGCCTTGCTGCCGGTGCGCATCCCCATGTCGCGCGGCCTGATCGGCTGGCGGCTTGGCCTGTTGCGGGCCGACCGCAAGGAGTTGCTGCGCGGGGTGCGCAATCTGGCCGATCTGCGACCTTTTGCAACGGGGCAGGGGCATGACTGGCCAGACTTGCGTATCTTGCGACACAGTGGTCTGGTGGTCTATCCGGTGGCCGTGTATAGCAGCCTGTTCGGCATGCTGAACGCCGGACGCTATGACTGGGCGCCCCGTTCGCTCAATGAAATCTGGGGCGAGGCGCGGCGCCATCCGGAGCTGGCAGTGGACCAGCATATTCTGCTGCATTACCCGACGGCCGATTATTTTTTCGTGAACCGGAAGAAT
This sequence comes from Oxalobacteraceae bacterium, assembly GCA_027490725.1. Classification (GTDB taxonomy): domain Bacteria; phylum Pseudomonadota; class Gammaproteobacteria; order Burkholderiales; family Burkholderiaceae_D; genus Rugamonas. The sequence continues at coordinate 51,615 of JAIXXN010000049.1, read as the reverse complement.
CCCGCGCTGGCGGAAAATATTCGTCAGGGTCTGGAGCTGGCGCTGGCCGACGGTTCGTTCGAACAACTATTTTATCTGCATTACGGGCCCGGCATCCGCCGCGCGAATCTCGAGCAGCGCGTACTGATCGAGTTGCCGAATCCCTTGCTGTCGCCACAAACGCCGCTGGCGCGCAAAGAGTTGTGGTTCAGTTTGAGCGACTTGCAGCGCCTGCGCTGAAGGCGCTTGCCCTGACGCAGAGTCGCCCTGTCGGAAAATTCCGATTCAATAAGTTCCCTCGCAAGTCAGTGTTTACCTTTGATTTACATCAGAGTTGTCATCAGCGACTAACGTAGTCTTGCTATTCGCGCTGCAGACGCGTTGTCGAACCGGTTCGACGAACACCCAAGGCTAGTCACTTCATACTGATATCACTTTTTTCGAGGCACATCTATGTATCCATTTTCTCAGTCCGTCACTCCCGCAGCGAAGACTCATCTGGAAGCGCAATTGTCGTTCTTCAACGACATGTCGAAATCGCTGTTTTGCACCTTCCAGCAATATAGCGACCTGAACATTCAACTGGCTCAGACGCTGCTTGAAGAAAGCACCAAAACCGGTCAGCAAATGATTACCTCGCATCGCCCGACCGAAGCGTTTGCCGCGGTCGCTGCACACGCCCAGCCTACCGCTGAAAAAGTGCGCGCTTATCAGCAGCACCTGTCGCGCATCGCTGCCGATACCCATGTGGATCTGTCAAAAGTGGCCGAGCAACATGTGCAGGTCACCAGCCGTACTGCCAAGGCACTGGCCGATGAAGTAGCCCGCGTGACCTCGGAAGAGACGGAAAAAACCATGCGCAGCCACCAGGACAGCATGGAGAAATTCAGCGACCCTTTCGTGAACTATAACGACACGCTGCGCCAGTCGCGTGGCAGCGAAATGCGTGGCACCTCGACCATGCAGAGCGCCGAGAACCGCGAAGGCAGCATGCAGGGAGGCCAGTCGGCACAGGGCCAAACGGGTGCTGGTAGCGCCCAGTCGCAAGCTGCTGGCAAGCAGCAGGGAGCCCGTAAAGACAGCTAAGCTCAGCGTTTCAGTCATACCCGCACGCGCCGCCGATCCAGTATCGCGCGGCGCGTGTCGTTTGCGGGGCAGGTACTCCACCCAATTAAAGTCGCAATTTGCTTATCAAAATCGTCCATTGATCATTAAAGTCGTCAATTGTGATTTGGATGTGAATTTGCGTTCGATATAGCGCTATCTCAAGGGCCTGATTAGCATGCTGCATTGACTTGGGCCGTTCGCGCGAACGGCCTGATGCCGATCTGAAGCAATCTAATGTTTAAAAGGGGAGATAAAGCAAGCCAATGAGAGCCCCAATTCAACGCTGTCAATTATTCGTTGAACAAGGGTGGCCAATGATTCTGCTGCGGATTATGTAGTCGTTTCCAGGTGGTTATCATTACACCAGAATTTATCAAATGAAGTTTGGATGACGATTTTAAAGTGATAGGCTGCTTTCGCCCTGTAGCGGACTCTGGCTAAGACTGAAAAATATTATCTAATTAACATTCTCCAGCTCAGGCGGTCGTTCCTCAACCAGCAAAAGAATCGTCTTAAGCGCGGACAGTGGATGCTTCGATTGCCGGATAGAATTCACGGTCTTCTTTTTTCATTCGCTCGTACAGGATCTTTAGAACACGATTAGCTTCTTCGCGGAAAACCTCAGGTTGTTCTTCAAGGAGACGCGCGCTATTCCATTTCGACGCAAACTCTAGGTACCCACCGGAAATTCCGTTCATCTCGTCGCGATAGCGCTTACTCATAGTCGCGAGGCTGCTATTGCCGCTGGATTCCAGCGCAGGATAGAGCAGATTATCCTCAACTGCCAGATGAAGTTTCACCATGCCGCTCATGCCAATGATGTGCTGCGAGATATCCGCAGCATGCTCTTTGATCCCGGTTTGGACCAAGGTGCGCAGGGCAGCAATGCCCCCAAGGATCTCCAAGTGTTGGTGCTTAAATTTATCGATATTCATAGCATTTCCCTTCAAAAATCACTACGTTGATTGGACAAGTGAGAGCTAGCACCGCTTGATCGTAGCGGCGCAGTGCAAGCGTTTAAGCGCGATAAGTCATAGCGCCCTCATCGGACGTAACTGTGAAGCCAAAGAAACCATACTGCAGCGAGTTCGCGATTCGTTCTGCCGTGATCTGGAATTCTCTGGCGATCTCCTTGCAAAAAAGACGGTTGCTGGTGGCTTCAAATAGTGAAAGCCATCGAACGAAATGTTCTCTTCGAATTCCGGATAAGAGCATGTGTTTGCCATATACGTTTCCTTGAAAGCTCTTCGTTCCGAGCATGATGGTCGACCAAAAATCGACCATGCGGTTCAAGTGTGGATCCCAGTTGGCGCCAATTGCCGCGTTGAAGACAGGGAAAAGCTCTGGGTCTGCGCGTATATCGCCATAAAAATCATGAACGAGTGCAGTGATCGATGCGGTGTTCAGTTCCTGATAGGTCATCGGTTGTAATGTTGGTCAGTGATGGTCAAAGATTTGGTGTGACACGCGATCCAATCTATTGGGGCGCGTGTCCGGCGCTCACGTGATGACTCGCGCTCTTTGGGCAAGTCTGAACGAAGAAAGTTCAATCTGCTGCTTGGTCGAGATGTCTCCAATACTGGTTCGCTGCAGCGACTGTCTGGAAGTTGATAGCAATGACCTGGGACGCTGCGGTCAGCCCATTGGCATCATTTGCATAGTCCGGGCGCAATCGCTTCAGTATCTCGGTATCGGGTTGGGTTGTCTTGACGCCACGTCGGCTCAAGGTGATGGCCAGCGCAAAACCATCTTGCGGAGTTGCGGTGATCAGAGTGGGAAGCCACAGGTCGCTCATAGATGTTCCATATAAGGTTAAGTGGGTTGCATTTAGTTCAGAGCCTCGGTTGGGCCGAAGAACTCAAAGTGGCGGCGCTCAGGGGGGAAGCCGTGGTCAGCTAATGCTCGGTTGATGCACTGCATGAAGGGCTTGGGGCCGAGGAAATAGGCATCAGCGTCCGCAGGCACCCATTCCTGAATATGCACCGGGCTTGGACGACCTGAAGGGGTGCCTTCAGCTGCGCCTTCCTCATACGCCAGATAAAGCTTGAAACGAGGGTACTTACGCGCCCAAGCGTTGAGCGTTTCTTGGAATGCCTGCACTTCGGGCTTGCGGGCATAGTGAATAAACACGACGTCCCGCCCGCCTTGTTCTAACGCAGTTTCTGCCATGGCGAGTGTGGGGGTGATGCCAACGCCGCCACTAATCAGAGCCAACGGTGCTGTGCCTGCCTGGAGCACAAATTCGCCAGCAGGTGGAAAGACATCGAGCACAGCGTTTATCTCGACTTGATCATGCAGGTAATTTGAGGCGATACCACTGGGCTCGCGTTTGACGCTGATCCGCAGCGTGCGGCCATCCGCCTTTTGAGAGAGCGAGTAGTTGCGACGTACTTCCTGGCTATTGATCACGAGCTTGAGGCCAAGGTACTGGCCAGGCTGGTAGTTCAGCACCGCACCACCATCGACCGGGGCGAGCACGAAGGTGGTGATCTCTGTGCTTTCCACCTTCTTTTCAATCACTGAAAACTGGCGCGCACCTTTCCATCCGCCTGGCGCAGCGGCAATCTGAGCGTATTGCGCGCCTTCCGCGCCGATCAGGATGTCGGCGAGTTGCCAGTAGGCGGCGCCCCATGCCTCAATCACTGCGTCTGTGGCGATGGCCTCGCCCAGCACTTCACGGATGGCGCGCAGCAAACAAGTACCCACCATGGGGTAGTGCTCCGGCAAGATTTGCAGCGAAACGTGCTTTTGAATGATCTGTGCGGGCAGTTTGCCCAGAGCGCCCAAGTTGTCGATATGACGTGCGTATTGCAACACCGCATTGGCCAGCGCGCGGGGCTGGGTTCCTTGCTGCTGGTGCGCCTGGTTGAACAGCGGGCGAGCCTCGGGGTACTCGCTCAACATGATTTTATAGAAATGGGTAGTCAGTGCCTCGCCACCAGCTTCAAGGAGCGGGACGGTAGCTTTGATGGTGGCGGTGTGTTCGGTGCTCAGCATATTCTTACTTTCAGAGTGAAATACAAAATGTGTTGGTGGGCTTATTGATTGCTGGGGTCATGGTCATAGAACTCGATGCAGACCTTAACGGTGCCTACCGGCTCCACAAAATGTGGGGATAGGGGCGCGACATAGCCTGGCGTTTGCGCATCGAGAAGCTCAACGTTACCGGTGGCTAGGTGAGTCAGCCGGAGGCTGCCTTCCTTGACTCGGATCACGCCCCATACGTCTTTGGCGGTGTTGTGCTTTTTCTGCAGCGCCGCTGGCAATGTGTCATGGGTGAAGTCCGCTGTCACGCGGTAAGGTCCCTGCCCCTTGGGAGAAATTTCTGTCGTACTGGCATGCCAAGGATAGGGAGAATGGTTCCCTACAGGACTTGCACCGCCAAGCTCTGCCGCCAGACCGTGGTTCACGTCACGGTGATGGGCTTCATCAGCGCGGACAGCCAGCACGACGTCACGCAAGGTGGCTGACTTTGGCAAGCCCCAGTACTGGCGGGCTATCGCCGGTGCCGGGATATTGTCAACCCGTCCCGCATCAATTTCCTCAAGATAGAGCGTGTAGCTGACCACAGCCTCCTCCTCAAAGTAGCCGACCAGACGATGTGCTGTGCGGGGGCTGATAAGGTAAAGCAGTGAAAAGCCCAGGTAAAAAGCCCATTGCACCGTCAGGATCACGAAGCGTTCAAACCAGCTGGGTTGTGCCACCTCGATGAAGGTCATCAAGTGCATGCGTTCGTTTTCGGCCTCTTCCATCAAAGTGCGGATCCAGCCATTGTCGTTCTCCATCCGTCGCAAGCAACGCAGATGGGTGAGGGTGGCGCCGACCATGCCTGGGACGGCGGCCACGGTCTCCAGAACGATGGCGCGGTGTCCATAGCGCTTGGCGAAGAATGTATCTGCACACCAACGCAATAGTTTGGTGATAGCCAGTGCAAAGCGGTCAGGTGCGTCACTGGGGGCATGGTGGACGGACAGATTAATGGGGGGAGTAGAAAAAGACATGGTAGATCCGTATTGGTGGTTAATGTTTTGCGTGAGGTTGTAACTTTTACAGGGCGATGCCCTATCAATCTGGATTGGATTCAAACAGCTCGAATTGCAATTTTCTGGCAATCCGGGTTGCATTGCAGACGAACAAATCGGTCAGGGCAGGACACCAGAAGGAGCTCATGTGCCTGACGAACGCTACCCAATCTCGCTAAATCATGTATCTTGAATGCTAGTTTATCGAATATTTTCATAACATGCAAACTAAATGCATCTTTAATTGGAAGTCACTTTGCACCTGACACAATTCTCTGATTACGCTGTCCGCGTCATGCTGTACCTCGCAGCCCATACACTTCGAGGAAATAAACCCCACAGCCGGTGCGCTAACTTTGCGTATTTTTGATGTATGGAGGCAAGTTACGCTGCGTCGTATTGTAGACTTGGCGTAAGGAACTGAGGCATGCTTTTTCGAGGGGAGTCTCGTGCCGGCCTGCACCCTTAGTGGCAAGGACATTCAATGACTTATTGAATAAATTGCGACTGAAAATGGCCGCTATCCTGAAGGGGAGAGGGCAGAGAATGTCGTCAATGGACAAAAAATGTATCGAAACACATATGGTTCAATTTGGCGTCAGCGCCAACAGCCACGGATCAAATTATTAAACCTCACCATGAATAAGACTAAAATATGGTGATGTTTTTTTCGCCCGCTGGATTCCGCCTCTTTCTTCGGTTCGCTCTACCAGCAATCCTGGTTTGGGGGGGGAGTTGGTCACCGTATGCACATGCGCTGGACGCGGTAACACTGCAACTCAAATGGAGCCATGCTTTTCAGTTTGCTGGCTACTACGCAGCGAAAGAAAAGGGTTACTACCGTGAAGCAGGGTTGGATGTCCTAATACATGAAGCCTCTCCGGGCGAAGACCCACTAAAAATTGTACTTGGCGGCAAGGCGCAGTACGGGGTGGGTAACAGTAGCCTGCTCTTAGCGCGAAATTCTGGTCAGCCCGTGGTGGTTTTGGCCGCGATTTTTCAGCACTCGCCTGTCGTCCTGATTGCTCGCCAACAGGGGGCTGTCCAAGCAATTCACGACGTGACTGGCAAACGCCTGATGATCGAACCGCAATCAGGCGAGTTGTTGGCCTATCTCAAGCAAGAGGGCATACCACTAGAGAGCATCACCCAGATCGAGCATAGCTTCAAGCCGCAGGATTTGATCGACGGCAAGGTGGATGCTATGTCCGCCTACGTGACAAATGAACCCTATCTTCTGGATCGTGCGAAGATCGCTTATCACGCCTACACGCCGCGTTCTGTCGGCATCGATTTTTACGGGGACAACCTATTCACCACTGAACAAGAAATACGGGATAACCCCGCGCGGGTTGAGGCTTTGCGTGCTGCCAGCTTACGCGGCTGGCAATACGCGATGGCGCACCCAGAAGAAATTGCGGATTTGATTGTGGCCAAATACTCGCAGCAGCATGAGCGCGAGTTTTATTTGTTTGAAGCTAAGCAAATGGCCGCACTTTTGCGCACCGATTTAATCGAGATTGGTTACATGAATCCTGGCCGTTGGCGCCATATTGCCGACACGTATGCTGATCTCGGCTTGCTGGCCAAAAACTCTTCGCTCGATGGATTTATCTACAATGTAAAAGTAAAGCGTGATTTGACATGGCTCTACATCGGCTGCTTGTTGTTGGCTATCGTCAGTGGCGTGACCTTCTACATTCATCGCATCAACCGGCGCCTCAGCCAGGCGCTGGTCGCGAGCAAAAAGGATCATGAGCTGCTGCTAGTCAGCGAGGAACGGCATCGATTGTTGGCTGATAACGCTACTGACGTCATTTGGATGATGAGTCTCGATGGCCGATTCACTTATGTCAGCCCATCAGTTGAAAAACTCAGGGGCTACACCAGTGACGAGGTCATGCAACAGTCACTGGCGCAAGTATTTACCGCCACATCAATACCGATTGCGGAAAAAGCACTGAGTGAGCCCATCGCAGCAATGGCGATGGGCCAAGCCTTTGTTGAGTTTCGCGGTGAACTAGAACAGCCTTGCAAAGACGGATCAACCGTCTGGACCGAAGTCACTACCAGTGGTATGAAAAATTCAGCCAATGAGCTTATTGGCATTCTCGGTGTGGCACGTAACATCACTGAGCGTAAACAGATAGAGGATCAAGTCCGTCAATATGCCTTCTATGACAATCTCACCAAACTACCCAATCGCCGCCTGCTCAATGATCGCCTGAGTCAGATGATGGCAGTTAGCAAGCGTAGTGCTTGCTATAGTGGACTGATGTTCCTTGATCTCGATAACTTTAAGCCGCTCAACGACAAATATGGGCATGCGGTAGGTGACATGCTGCTGCTTGAGGTCGCAAATCGATTGAAAAATTGTGTACGCGAGACTGACACGGTGGCTCGCTTCGGTGGCGATGAGTTTGTCGTGCTGGTCGGCGATCTGATGGCGGAGAGAACTGACGCTCAAGCGCAGGCAAAACATATTGCGGAGAAAATCCGTAGTTCCTTAGCGCAGGCCTATTCTTTAACATTCGCCTACAAAAGTGATGCCGAGACCACCGTCGAACATCACTGCACGGTGAGTATTGGTGTCGCGTTACTCAGCCGCCATGACGCGAACGAGGACGACATTCTAAAGTGGGCTGACACAGCGATGTATCAAGCCAAAGCAGCCGGGCGAAATCAAATTTGTTTTTATGACGGTACGACGATGGCGTAGGACACGACAACTATCCTGACACAGGCGTGCGCGGTGCTCTGCTCAGTGACCGGCACTGCTGCTGGCGCGGTCTAGCCAGTCGAGAATGCCGTCCAGCGTGCGGAAATCGGCCACGGATCGGCTGCGGATGTGCGGGTGGCGCTGTTGCAGCATGCGGGACAGCGCCGATCCGGGTCCCAGTTCCAGCGCATAACTGATGCCCGCTTCGGCCGCGGCATCCATGCAGGCCGACCAGTGAATGGTTTCGGCCAGTTGGCGCGACAGTTGCTCCACGGCGCTGCGCTGGTCGCGCACCGTGATTGCGCTGATGCCGGACAGTACTGGCGCCTGCATGGGCAGGAAGGGCGTGCGTTCGAGGAGTGCCGCGAACGGTGCGACGGCCGTCTGCATCCAGTGGGTGTGCGAGGCCACCGCAACCGGTAGCCGGGTGCTGCGGCCACCTTGCGCCATCAGCGTCTGCGCGAGCGCGTCAATGTGGCTGGCCGGGCCGCCGGCGATGCAGCTGTCCTCGCCCGTTTCGATGGCGATCGCATAGTTGTATTGCGGCAGGAGCGGCAGTACGCGGCGTAGTGCCATGCCGGAAATGGCCAGTAGTGTCTGGTCCGGCATCGCGCTGGCGGCCTCATCCATCATCGCGGCGCGCTGGACTGCCAGCGCGACCGCCGTCTCGGCACTGTAAGCGCCGGCCACCCCGTAGGCCGCCAGCTCGCCGATGGAATAACCGGCAATCAGGGCCGGCGCTGGCATGTGTTCGCGCAGCGCGGTCCACATCGCCAGCGTGGCGGCGACGATCAGTGGCTGGGCGTGGCGGTTGGCGTAGCTGTCCTGCTGCGCGTCCGGTGTCAGTGACAGGCGCTCCAGCAACGCCGCCGCAGGTGCACTGCTGTGTGCCAGATCGAACATGCCGGCATGCTGGCCGCCCTGACCGGGGCACAGCAGCAGTAAGCGTGCCTGACTACTCATAGGCCAGCAACTTCTGTGGGCGCGGCGTGGCGGCCGGTAGTTCGGCCAGTGCCTGCACCAGACAGCTGGCGGCCAGCAGATCGGCAGCACCGCCCGGTGACAGCCGCAAGCCGACAAAACTGGCATGACCGGCCAGTGCCAGCGCATGCCAGCGTGGATGGCTGGTGCCGCCCAGTGCCAGGAAGTGGCGTGCATGCTGACGCACGAATTGGGCACCTTCCGCACCGGCGCGGTGATACACGTTGCTGTCGCTGACCTGTGCCATCAGTGCGTAGAGGGTGTCGATGCGTGCGCAGCGCAGACTGGCGCCGCGTGCGCTAGCAGCCAGCAGCGCCGGTACGCCGATCTCGAACACGGAAGGCAATCCCAGTGCACCTTCTTCGCGGGCGCCGCTGACGGCGTAGCGTGCCGCGACCTGCAAGCCATTGCTGGCAGGCTGCTCGAGTGGCTTCACCGCGGCATGCATGGCCAGTTCGGCACCCCAGCGAATCAGCAGGACGGTGCGCAGACTGGCCGGCGTGGTGGCCATGTGCTGGGCGCGCGCGCGTCCGGCGCTGGCACACAGCAGGCCCAGACTGAAGATGGCGCCGCGATGGGTGTTGATGCCGCGCGTGGCACGCAGCATCAGCGCTTCGGCCTCGATACCGAGCTGGCGCAGGCGCGCAAACGGCGCATTCTCCCAGCCTGCCAGACAGATATTGCGGAAGTAGTGACGCAGCGAGAACAGGCTGCGCACAAAGGTCTGTGCATCCATATCGTCATGGCTGCCGTTGTCGACCAGCGAAACCAGCCCCGGTTTCGGGTATAGACTCAGTTCGTGGTAAAGGCTGCGCACCGCCAGTCTGGCGACCGCAGCGGCGTAGCGTCTGGCACGCTGCTGCTCCAGTACTGCCGGTGAAAAAATCGGTGCCAGCAGGCTGCCCTGTGTCAGGCAAGCTGCCAGAATACCCGCTGGTCGCGTCGCCAGATGTGCCATCAGGTTTGCTCCAGCGTGGCCAGTAGGGCGGCAGGCTCGCACAGATGCACTGCGTGGCTGCTTTTCACCAGCACTTTGGCGGGATGTGCCAGTGCCTGGCGCCATTCCTTCCATGCTACCGCCTGATCACCGGGGAAGACGATTTCGCCATCCAGTGGCAAGCGTCCGGCATACTCGCCCAGCAGCGCGAGAGCTTGCTGGAGTTGCGTGACGCGCTGCGGATGGTAGAGCAAATCGATGTCCGAGCTGGCCGTCAGGTAGGGCAGGCCGGTCATGGCTTGCATGGCCAGCGAGCCATACACCTGCAAATTCAAGCTTTGACCTGCCTGCTGCAGTGCGATCAGGGTAGTCCGCCACGGGGCTTCCACGGCGAGCGCCAGATGCAGCGGCAAAGCAGGTTTGATCCCTTCGATCTGCTGGCGTTTAACCTTCAGGGCGATGCGCAGCTTGTTGCCGCTCACCGGATCGGGTGGCAAGGGCAGACCAAGACACAGCTCGTCGTTGCGTGCCCCTGGCTCGTGACGCCTTACCACCAGTGGTGCTTTGCGCGCCTGCCAGTCGCTGAGTGCCGCCTGATGATCGGCTGGCGCGGCCGCAATGGCGGCCTGCCAGCCGGCGTCATGGAGCCAGACCAGCTGGTGCCGTACGGTGCGGAGTGCGCTGGCCACCATGTGATGCTTAAGCCGCCTGCACCGGGCCGCCATGCAGCACGGCGTTGATCACCGGCTGCGCCCAGCGCCGGCCGCCCCGTTCCAGCCCGAGTGCACTGCGGGTGTCGCCGGTGACTGGCTGCGCCAGTGCAGTGCGCAGCTGCACCGCCAGATCGCTTTGCCACAACGCTGCGACACCGCCCATGCGCTGATAATTTTCCGGCCCTGGCGCAAACACGGGATTACTCCGGGCCAGCTCGATCAGGCGTTCCTCGGGCACTTTGGTAATGCGTGCCATGGCCGGTAGTCCCATCACACGGATGGTGGCGTCGGGCAGGGCGTAGCAGGCATCGGCCATCAGGCCACTGGTGATGAAACCACCGGACAGCGCCTGATCGTAGACTAATCCGATAATGTGATGACCCTGACGGCGCGCCAGATCCACGCACTTGCCAAGGTGCGCCATATAGCTGTTGATGCCTAACATTTCGTCGCGGTGGCGCAGACGCTGGCCTTGTGTATCGATCAGCATCAGAATCGGCATGCCGGGATGCTCGCGCACCGTGCGCAGGATGGCTTGCGCCTGTGCCAGTGCGATCTCGACGCCGATCGGCGTGTGTTCGGTGGTGCCGATGACGGCGATCTGCTGGCCATCGAGCTGGCCATAGCCACTCAGGAAGCAGGCCTGTTCGGTAATGCTGTGCCCTTGCGGGAACAGGCTTGCGGCGATAGTCTGCCAATCCATCTCAGGCCTCCAGACGGCGCGTACTGGCCGTTGCAATAAAACTGTCCACGTCCAGCATGGGAAGGTTGGCCGCGTCGGGAATCTGCATGGCGCTCCAGATCTCGACCGGGTCTTTCAGGCTGCCGAAGCGGGTGATGCGTTCGGATAGCATCTGCTGTTCTGCTTCCAGCGCGGCCAGTGTCAGCTCGACCGTCTGTCCGGTCAGGTTGGTGATGGCCTGGCTTGCAGCGGCGCGGAAGGCGGCGATGTCGTCGGCCACGATCTGCTGGCAGTCGCCCATCAGGTAGCGATGCTTGCCACCGCAGGTGCGCCACACCAGTGCGCGGTCGCGCGCGTCGTATTCCTCGACGCCGCTGGCCGTTTCGATCACTTCCGGACCGGACATCGCCAGCCGTCCTTCTTCCGACATGATCACCACGTTGGCACAGCGCGCCACGATGCCCATCCCGCCAAATGCACCATTGGCGCCACCTACCAGCACGATCACCGGCACACCGGCGGCGCGCGCGTCGAGCAGGGCGCGCATCACTTCCGAGACGGCGATCAGACCGGCATTGGCTTCGTGCAGACGCACGCCGCCCGATTCCACCAGCAGCACCAGTGCCGCTGCCTGATCCTGTACCGCGCGCCGCAACAGGCCCACCAGTTTGGCGCCATGCACTTCACCGACTGCGCCGCCCATGAAGCCGCCTTCCTGTGCCGCCGTGTAGACGGTCAGGCCATTCAGTCTGGCGCGGCCAACCGCCACGCCGTCATCAAACGCCACCGGTGCGTTTAACTGACCCAGATGGGGGCTGATCACGCGGGCGGCGGGTGGTAGAAATTCTTCGAAGCTGCCGGCATCGAACAGCTGTTGCAGCCGTTCGCGGGCGGTGGCTTCCTGATAGCTGACGGGGCGGCTCATGCGGCGTCTCCCAGCATGGTCTGCACCGCCTGATCAAGCCGCAGACTGACCACGGCGGGCGTAGCACCCATGTCGTTGATGGTGATGCGGGCATTGGCCAGTTGCCAGCGCTGCTGGAAGTCCTGCATGACGGCTTGCCAGATCGCGCCGAAACCTACCGCCGCAGTCTGGATTTCGATGCTGCATGCACCGGCCAGTTCAGCCGCTTCGATCAGCACTTCCAGATTTCCCGAGCCCACCACGCCGACCACTTGCGGCTGTGCCGTCAGCGAGCGGGTGCCCTGTTCAAAACGATAGTTGAGAGTTTCCATCCCGCGCTCCTTACCAGTTGCGGAAACGTTTGGGCGGCTGATACAGCCCGCCCGACGCACGCACCAGGTCTTTCATATTCCGTGCCGCCAGCAGATCGCGGGTGGCCATGCGCTGATCGATACCCAGATCGGCAGCGCGCTGGATGATACCGCGATCGCGCAGATTTTCCACCATGCGATGGTCGCGCGCCAGCCCCACGGGCGTATAACCGGCCACCCCGCGGATCGCCTGTTCACGTTCCTCGTCGCTGCGGCACATGAGCAGATTGGCAATCCCTTCTTCGGTCAGGATGTGGGTCACATCGTCACCATAGATCATCACCGGCGGAATCGCCATGCCGGTCTGCTCCATCAGCGTCCAGGCATCGAGCCGCTCGACGAAGGCCGGCTGCATATGCTCGCGGAAGGTTTCCACCATCTGCACCACCAGCTTCTGGCCGCGCGGGATGGTATTGCGCCCCTCGCGTGCCTGCGCACCTGCCTTCAGCCATGCCGGGCTGGCGTGGCGTCGTCCGCGCGCATCGGCACCCATATTCGAGGCGCCGCCGAAGCCGGCAATCCGGCCTGCGGTAGCCGTCGACGAATTACCCTGCAAATCGATCTGCAGGGTCGAGCCGATGAACATATCGCAGGCATAGTGGCCAGCCGCCTGACACATGGCGCGGTTGCTGCGCATGGTGCCATCGGGGCCGATGGCAAATACGTCGGGACGGGCGTGGATGTAATTTTCCATGCCTAGCTCCGAACCGAAGGAGTGCACCGACTGCACAAAGCCCGCTTCGATGGCGGGAATCAGCGCCGGGTGGGGATTCAGTGCCCAGTGTTTGCCGATCTTGCCGCGCAGGCCCAGCGACTCCGCATAGGTCGGCAGCAGCAGTTCGATGGCGGCCGTATCGAAACCGATGCCGTGATTGAGACGCTGCACCCCGTATTCAGCGTAGATGCCCTTGATGGCCATCATCGCCATCAGCACCTGAATTTCCGAAATCTGCGCCGGGTCGCGGGTGAATAGCGGCTCGATGTAGTAGGGGCGCGGCGATTGCACCACGAAATCGACCCAGTCACCCGGTACGTCGACGCGCGGCACCTGATCGACAATCCGGTTCACCTGCACGATCACGATGCCCTGCTTGAAAGCGGTCGCTTCGACGATGGCTGGCGTGTCTTCCGTGTTCGGGCCGGTGTACAGATTGCCTTGCCGGTCGGCCGCTTCCGCCGCGATCAGGCAGACGCGCGGCGGCAGATCGATAAAGTAGCGGCTAAACAGTTCCAGATAGGTGTGGATGGCGCCGATATTCAGCTTGCCGGCCGATGCCAGCCGCGCTACCCGTGCCGCCTGCGGGCCGGAAAAGGAAAAATCCAGCTGCGCCGCGATGCCGCGCTCGAACACGTCCAGATGCTCGGGCAACGCCAGTACCGATTGCAGCATGTGCAGCTGGTTGACGCGGGCCGGATCTAGGTTGGCCAGTGCATGGCTGAGAAAATCAGCCTGCTTCTGGTTATTCCCTTCGAGGCAGACCCGGTCGCCGCACTCCAGCACCGCATGCAGCAGATCGGCGATACGTGCTGCCGGCAGACTTTTGCCATCGAGCGTATTGCCAAGCGTTGCCGCAGCGCGCGCCAGACGCGCGTCGCGGTTCTGCTGGAGCGTATTCCAGTTCATTATTTTGCTCCCATGATCATGTCAGGCAGGCCGGTAGCAATGGCCGGGAAGAAGCACAGCAGCAGCACCGCCACGAACATCAGGATCAGGAAGGGGAACACACCCCACACCACATCCTTGAGCGGAATATCTGGTGCGATGTTCTTGATCACGAAGATATTCAGTCCTACGGGTGGATGGATCAAGCCCATTTCCATGACTACCGTCATCACGATGCCGAACCAGATCAGGTCAAATCCGGCAGCCTTGAGTGGTGGCAGAATGATCGGCGCCGTCATCAGAATGATGGAGACCGGTGGCAGGAAGAAGCCGAATACCACCACCATCAGCAGAATCACCGACAGCAGCAGCCACTTTGACAGATGCAGACTGACCACCCACGCAGCGGCGGACTGGCTGATATGCAGATAGCTCATTACGTAGGAATAGAACAGCGACATGCCGATAATTAGCAGTAGCATGGTCGATTCCTTGATCGAGGAACTGAGGATGGGCGACAGCTCGCTAGGTCGCCATACGCCGTAGATCACGGCCAGTAGCAGCAACGCCAGCAGGGCACCCAGACCGGCCGTTTCGGACGGCGTGGCAAAGCCACCGTAGAGTGCCACCATCACGCCGATCAGCAGGATGATGAAAGGCAGCACGCGGGGCAGCATTTCAACTTTCTGCGCCAGCGTAAAGTGTTCATCTTCCAGATAGGCCGACTTGGTGCCGTTACGGTGGTAGGCTTCCAGGGCCAGCTGATACTCTTTGCGGGCACGGTACACGGCGTATCCGGCAAACAGTAGCACTAGCAGTACGCCCGGACCTATCCCGGCGAGGAATAAACGGCCCAGCGACTGTTCGGCCGCCACCGCATACAGAATCATGGTGATCGACGGTGGCAGCAGGATGCCCAGCGTGCCACCGGCGGCGATGATCCCGGCCGCGAAACCGGGCGAGTAGCCGCGCTTGCGCATTTCCGGAATCCCGGCCGAACCGATGGCCGAGCAGGTGGCTGGCGAGGAACCGGCCATGGCGGCAAACAGGGCACAGGCAAACACGTTGGCGATACCCAGTCCGCCCGGTATCTTGTGCATCCACGTGTGGATGGCCGAATACAGGTCTTTGCCGGCCGGTGATTTACCGATCGCCGCACCTTTCAGAATAAACAGCGGGATCGACAGCAGGGTGATCGACGCCATTTCCTCGTAGACGTTCTGGGTAATCGTATCGAGCGAGGAGGGCGGCATGCAGAAATACATAAAGCCGGTCGCAACCACGCCGAGCGCAAAAGCAATCGGCAGACCGGAGAACATCACCATCAGGGTGGCGAGACCATACAGCGCGCCTAAAGTCAGATCGCTCATGCGGCACGCTCCACAGCCTGTTTATTGGTGATGCGCGCCAGCACCTGCAGGGTGATCTGCAAGGCCAGCAGGCTCATTCCGAGTGCCATCATCCCGTAGGGTATCCACAGTGGCGGGGCGAAAGTCGAGGAGGTGGTCTGGCCATCGACATAGGCTTCGTGGAACAGCGTCCACGATTTCCACGAGAAGAAGATGCAGAACACGGCCGACACCAGATCAACCATGAACAGGCGCGCCGCGTTCACGCGCGGTGGCAGCAGCGAGGCCAGTGCCTCGATGCCGATATGACCCCGTTGCGACTGTACAAAGGCGGTGCAGAAGAAGGTCACACCGACCAGCATGAACACCGAGGCTTCATCCTGCCAGTCGGTGGGCGCCTGAAAGAAGTAGCGCGACACCACCGAATAGGTGAGGATTACGGCAGTCAGTACCAGCGCAATCATCGACAGGCGCATCAGAGCACGGTTGATGGTGGCCAGTAGCGCCATGGCCGCAGCAATGACAGGGTTGTCCGGCGCGGCGGCGGCGCGTCCCGGTTCCAGTTCGAAGCCGTGGCTCACAGAGTCTTCTCCGCCAGTTTCAGCAGCTTGGCGCAGTTGTCATTGCGCTCGGCATAATCCTTCCATGCGGTGGTGCGGGCGATGGCCTGCCATTTTTTCAGCGCAGCCGGGTTCAGATCGACCACCTTGGCTTTGGCCTTGGCATACACATTGGCGACTTCGACGTCATCGGCCTTGGCGGAATTCATCGCGAAGGTTTCCATCTCCGCGCCGACGGCCATGATGGTGGCCTGCTGTTCTTTAGTGAGCCGGTCAAACACGGCCTTCGACATCATCAGCGGCTCGAACATGAACCAGTAAGCGCCGGCGCGCCCCGTGGTCAGGGCTTTCGAGACTTCTTCTAGGCGGAAGGAGATCAGTGAGGTGGAGGAGGTCAGCGCCGCTTCCATGGCACCGGTCTGCATGGCGGCGTAGATTTCATTGGACGGCAGCGACACCACGGCGGCGCCGGCAGCTTTTAAAATCAGATCCATTTCGCGCGAGCCGCCGCGGATTTTCATGCCTTTGACATCTTCCGGATCGACCACCGGTTTGGTACGCGAAGCGACGCCACCGGCCTGCCAGATCCAGCTAATCAGCACGATGCCCTTGTCGTTGAGGATGCGGCTCAGTTCCTTGCCCACTTCGGCATTCTTCCAGCCGTAAGCCTGTTCGTAGGACGTTACCAGACCGGGCATCAGGCCGATGTTTACCTCCGGTACTTCGCCACCGGCATACGACAGCGGTACCAGCGATAGATCAAGTGCGCCCTTGCGCATGGCCGAGAACTGGGCGTTGGTTTTCATCAGGGAGGAACCCGGATAGATCTCGAATTTCAGGCTGCCCTTGCTGCGTTTTTCCACTTCGACGGCAAACATGCGGGTCAGGCGGTCGCGGAAATCGCCCTCGCTAATGGTGCCGCCGGGGAACTGGTGGGAGATCTTGAGCGTGGTGTTCTGTGCCCAGGCCGGCTGCAGCAACAGGGGAGCGGCAGCCAATGCGGCCAGGATGGACCTGCGGGTAAAGGTACTCATGTTTCCTCCAAGGGGTGGGTCTATTATGCAAATCTGGTTTTTGTGTATACAAGAATATCCTGTTCAAATACATTGTCAAGTAAATTTGTGCGCTTATAATGAAGCTTGTTATACACAAGGCATTCGAACACCATGACTACCCACTCCGCCACCCTGCGCGAACAGATCGAAGAAATGATTGCTGTTGGCGAGCTCAAACCAGGCCAGCATCTGGACGAAACCGAACTGGCGGGACGCTTCGGCGTGTCGCGCACGCCGATCCGCGAAACCCTGATCCAGCTTGCCTCGATGGGGTTGGTGGTGATCCGGCCGCGGCGCGGCGCCATCGTGGCCGAACTGGGGCCGCAACAGCTGGTCGAGATGTTCGAGATGATGTCGGAGCTGGAAGCAGTGTGCGGCCGGCTGGCGGCGCGCCGCATGACGCGCGAGGAACAGCAGGCTTTGCTGGCTGCGCATCAGGCCTGCATGGAAGCGAAGGAGGCCGACCAGCCGGACGTGTACTACTATCAGAATGAAGTGTTTCACGAAGCGATCTACGCGGGGAGTCACAACCAGTTCCTGATCGAACAGACCCGCAATCTGTACCGGCGCCTGCGGCCCTACCGGCGCTTGCAGTTACGGGTACGTGACCGGCTGTCGAATTCTTACCGCGAGCATGAAGGGGTGGTCGAGGCGATTATCGCCGGCGATGGCGAGCGTGCAGCGGAACTGCTACGCGAACACGTGATGATTCAGGGGCAGCGCTTTTCCGATCTGATGGCGTCGTTGCCGCAGTTGCAGCGCGTCGCAGCCTGACGCTGTCGATCCGGCGCAGTCGGTATTCGTCTGCGCGATCAGGTGGCTGCGCCACGGCGTAGCTTTACCGGGTGGCTATCACGCGGTGGCGGCGGCAGTAGATCCTGCAAAGTCTGCCGATCGAGCACGGCAAGGAAGGCCTGCATCGCGTCGTTGAGCGTGTGCTTCAGAAGACAGTTGGGGGTAATCGCGCAGTGGTCGTTGGCGCTGTCAAAACACTCGGCGATGAAAAAATCGCTTTCCGTATGGCGCACCAGCGTGCCGATATTAATGTCGCACGGATCTTTGGCGAGCCGCAGACCGCCATTGCGGCCCCGTACCGTTTCGATCAAGCCTGATAGTCCCAGCTGGTAGACCACCTTCATCAGATGGTTCTTCGAGATTGCGTGGGTGTCGGCGATGTCCTGAATGGTCACCAGCCGGTCGCGATGCGCGCTGAGAAACAGCAGCGTACGCAGGGAATAGTCGGTGAAGGATGTCAGGCGCATGGCAGTTATGGTGGGCGGTTCAGGCGTCTATTCTACATCGCTCGGCTGTCA
Organism: Oxalobacteraceae bacterium; assembly: GCA_027490725.1. GTDB lineage: Bacteria > Pseudomonadota > Gammaproteobacteria > Burkholderiales > Burkholderiaceae_D > Rugamonas. The sequence goes on along the minus strand of JAIXXN010000049.1, from coordinate 33,320 downwards.
ATGCGTGCTGGGCTGGCCACGCTGCGCCAGCATCCAGGCCGCCACACCCAGTACCAGACTGGCCAGCACGCCCCACGCCAGCTTCAGCGCACTATCGAATAGCAGTGGCGCCACCAGACCCGACACCAGCGCAAACAGCAGCATCTGGATAAAGGACTGCATCGACGAGGCCAGCCCGCTATTGTTCGGGAAGTACTCGAGTGCCAGCAGCGACAGAGGCGTCATCGCCAGCGCCAGGCCAAAGGAATACACAAACAGCGGCAGCACGGCCCAGGGCACGGCAGCGCTGAAATACAGATTGTAGGCGACGTTGATCACGCCGGCCGACAGCATCACTACGAAACCAGCCCATACCTGTGCGGGGCGTGCGTAGCGGTGGGCGAATTTTCCTGACAGCGCAGAGCCAACCACCATGCCGCTAATCAGTGGCACAAACATCCACGCGAAAGCGGTTTCCGGCAGGTGCAGAATATCCATTACAAAGTAGGCGGCCGAACCGATATACAGCGCCACACCGGCAAAGCTCAAGCCGACCGCAATCGACAGCAGCAGGAACTGCTGGTGGCACAGCACTTTCCAGTAATTGGCAGCGATCACACCGGGGTGGAAGGGGTGACGATCCTTGGCGGCCAGGCTTTCCGGCAGCGCGCGGTAGACGGCGACGAACATCAGAATACCGAACGCGGTCAGGAACCAGAATACCGAGCGCCAGCCGAAGCTGACCTGCAGCCAGCCACCCAGCACCGGTGCAATCGCCGGTGCCAGACCGAAGATCATCATAATGTGCGACATGATCTTCTGTGCTGCGGCGCCGGAAAAGCGATCCTGCACGATGGCGCGGCCGACCACCGAGCCGGCGCCAGCGGCCAGACCCTGTACGATCCGGCAGGCCAGCAACACGCCGATGGACGGCGCCAGTGCCGCAGCGATCGAAGCCGCCGTGTAGAGCAGCAGCGAGACCAGAATCACGGGGCGGCGACCGAAAGAGTCGGACAGCGTGCCATAGAACAGCATCATGAAAGCGAAGCAGAACAGGAACATGCTAAGGGTCTGCTGGATCAGCAGGGGACTGGCGTCCAGACTCTGGGCGATGGCCGGGAAAGAAGGCAGATAGGTATCAATGGCCAGCGGGCCGACCATGGAGAGGCCAGCTAACAGCAGCGTCAGCAGAATGTTCATGTGGGGTGTGCGGAAGAGTTGAGCCGGCATTTTACGCGATTTGACGTTTTTGCATGGAAATGGCCGCCCAGGCGGTAGAATTCAGCGATTGCTTATAAACGGTATGACAGAAATGGCGCAGATGATTAACTACTGGGATGTACTGGCGCGGCTACTGACGGCGCTGCTGTTTGGCGGCATTATCGGGCTCGATCGTAATCTGCATGGCAAGCAGACCGGCATGAAAACGCTGGGACTGGTGGCACTGGGTGCGGCACTGGTCACAATGGCCAGCATGGCGTTTGTCACGGCGCCGGGTAGCTACAGTGCGGAAGCCTTAAGCCGCGTCATGCAGGGCGTGATCACCGGCATCGGCTTCCTCGGCGCCGGCGTGATCGTGCTCGACCGCAACTCCGCCAAAGTACACGGCCTGACCACGGCCGCCTCGATCTGGGTTACCGCCTGCATCGGCATCGTCTGCGGCATGGGCGATTGGCGCGTCGCCGCGATGGCGCTGGCACTGGTGCTACTGCTGTTTGTACTGGGCCACCCACTGGAGCGCCACCTGCACAACCGCTGGATGCGCAAATCCGACAAAGAACGCGACGAACTCACCCGCCACGAAGACTAAACCGGGGCCAGATCCGACATCCGTAACCCGGGGTCATAACCCGGGGTCAGATCCGACATCCGGACACGAACTGGACAGTTACGTACTCCTTAACGCTGAGCCCGTGTCTAGATGTCGGATCTGACCCCGGTTTTTGCTGGTGCTTTTGCGCGATTGATCGATTTTTTCGATAGTAAAACGGGATATTTTGCGTTTTACTTGCGGCAGTACTGCAAGCATAATCATTCCACTCGAAGATATTCACCGGTCCGCTGGCGGTCCGGTCGAGTTCTCTCTAACCGATTTACTTCCCGGAGTTTCTGATGAAAAAAATTCTTGCCTTGCTGATCGCTGCCGGTGTTTCCCTGTCCGCTTTTGCGGCACCGGAAAGCTTTACGTCCGATGCCAACCATACCTTCGCCCGCTTCGAATACAGCCACTTCGGCTATTCGATCCAGCAAAGCCGCTTCAACAACACCAGCGCGAAGATTGTGCTGGATCGCGCTGCCAAAACCGGTTCCGTGGAAGCCGTGATCGATACCAAATCGGTCGATACTGGTTCGAAACTGTTCGACAGCCATATTCAGGGCGAAGACTTCCTCGATACCGCCAAGTTCCCGACCATCACCTACAAGTCGACCAAGTTCAACTTCAAGGGCGATACCCTGGCGTCGATCGACGGTAACCTGACTGTTAAAGGGATCACCAAGCCAGTTACGCTGACCGTGACCAGCCTGCATTGTGCCGATCATCCAATGATGAAGAAGCTGGCCTGCGGCGCGAATGCGACGGCGACCATCAAGCGTACCGAATTCAATGCCGGTAAATATGCGCCGAACGTCGGTGATGAAGTTACCCTGAACTTCTCGATCGAGTCGATCAAGGACTAATTACACCAGTTGTAAGCCACCCAGCAGCGCGCCCGCAGCCAGTAGCCACAGCAAGTGGAGGCGGGTGCGCCAGATCACTAGCCCGGCTGCAATGGACAAGCTCCACAGCGGCCAGTCCAGCCGCCAGTCGTGATGCGCGCTGCCAAGAATAATTCCCACCGAGACCATCAGTCCCACCACCACCGGTGCCATGCCCTGTTTGAAGGCGCGCACCGCCAATAAGTCGCGGTTCTGATGCCCCCAGCGCGCCGCCAGATAGGTCAGGGTGGTCGAGGGTATCAATATCCCCAGCATGGTGACGGCGACGCCGCCAAACGCCGCCAGATAGCTGCCGGTATTCAAGCCCACTTTCCAGCCCATCAGTGCCACGAACAACACGTTCGGCCCCGGCGCTGCCTGCGCGATGGCGATCGCATCGTTAAATTGTGACTGGGTCAGCCAGTGATGTTCTTCCACCAGAAAACGGTGCATTTCCGAGGTGGTAGAAATCGCCCCGCCGATCGACATCAGCGAGAGCAGCAGATAGTGGCCAAACAGATTCAGCCAGTCACCCAGCGTTAGCACGAGATGCAGCGGTGCCTCGCTCATGCTTGCCCCCTGCGCAGCACGCGGTAGGTGCAGGCCACGCCGACGCTGCCGAGGCTGAGCAGGGTGTAGGCTAGTGGCAGGCGCAGCAGCACCACAAAGATCACGCACAATACTGCCAGTACGGCCGAGATCCACCAGCGCAACGGGTGCTGGCGCAGCGAGGAGGCCAGTTTCAGACCGGTGGCGGCGATCATGCCCGCGGACACGGCCGCCATGCCGCGCAGTGCGCCGGCGACGGCCGGCAAGTCGGCAAACCGGGCATGCAGCATGGCCAGCAGCAACACCACCAGCAACGGTAGCGTCAGCATGCCGGCCAGTGCCGTCAGGGCGCCGCGCAGGCCGAAGTAGCGTCCGCCGATCATTAGCGCCAGATTGACGACGTTTGGTCCGGGCATAATCTGCGCCACGGCCCATTCTTCAATAAATTCCTCTTTGCTCAGCCAGCGTTTGCGTTCGACTAATTCGCGCTGTACCACGGCCAGCACGCCGCCAAAGCCTTGCAGTGCCAGCAGGGTAAAGGAAACAAACAGGTCGAGCAGGGAAGTTGGGCGGGGGGGATCGGCAGGGGTGTTCATGCGGCATTATCGCGCCGGTGTTGCCGTGTGTCTATGTCGGTTTTTGCGCATGCCGCACTAAATTTCACAAGCATACTGTGCTGACATTGACTTTTTCGCGTGCTGGTTAATACTCCTGTAGCATGGTTTTGCGATCATACGGTTTTTCTCTTCATTAGGCCTTAGGACCATCATGAACCAGACTTTCCCCTTGTCTTCGCTGCGTGAGCGCAGCAACCCTTTGATCAGTGCTGCAGTTGATCGCGGAATTCTGGTGCAGACCAGCTTCAATACCATGTGCGCAATTGAATATATGAAGTCCCACAACATTCCGCCGCACATCATCGAGCGGGTGCTATTACAGCCCGAATTACGCCGCAAACTGCAGCAGCTAGCAGGTTTTTGATGTTTACTTATACACAAAGCATGTTAGCAAGAATTTTTTGAAAATAAATTCTCGTGACAATCTGTGTATTTTTAAGCTGTTGATTTATAAGGCTTTTGTTTTTGCCTGTTCGATGGGCAGTTTGTTGAAAACCGCATGGTTACAGGCTTTGTGGGCTGTCAAGAGGGGCTTGTCCACATAGATATCCACAGGCTCTGTGGATATCGGAAAAAGACCCTTAACAATCCGGTACTTAAGCCTCGCTTAAGCGTTGCTGACCTGTTTCGCGGAGGCCAGCAGCTGGCGGGTAAGTTCCAGCTCGGCACGTAGCTGCATGGTCTGCTGCTGGGCCTGTTGCAAGCCCTCGTAGGCGCGCAGCGAGGCAATCACGGTGGTGAACAGTTTGCGGGTGGTCAGGTCGGTCTTGCACCAGAAGTCGTTGATGTCGTAATCGAGGATGATGCTGTGTTCCAGTGCCTGTCCCGGCTGCCCGGTGCGTAGCACGACCCTTACCAGCGTGTTGTGCAACACTTCGCGAATCTGGCGGGCAACGATCAAACCGGCATCGCTGGTTTCCATGATCACATCCAGCAATACCAGTGCGATGTCGGGATTTTCTGCCAGTACCGTGAGCGCTTCATCGCCACTATAGGCGTGCAGAAAGCTCAGGCGGCGTCCCTGAAAGCACACATTGCTTAGCGAGAATTTTGTCACCACATGGACATCGACATCATCGTCGACGATCAGGATGCGCCATGGCGCCGGTCCCGGCGGTGTTTCCGGTTTCTCGGTCAACGCGCTCTCAGCGCCGGTAACCGCGTCGTCTTCGATGATCCAGTCAGTGTCTTCGTCGTTGTGATTCATGCATCAATTCCACGGTGAGTCGAAGAAAGAATTGCGGTCCTTAAGCTCACACTATTCCTTGCCGTCAGGTTTGTCAAAGATTTCGCATGTGCCAAGGAGACAATGTCGCCCGCTTCCGACTTATACACATAAAAATATATTTTAAAACCCGTCGCGGCATGCCGCAGCTATCCGGAAGGGTGCGCTAAGTACTTGATTTTATTCAGTGAAAAAACTGCCTCCAGAATGGGCAATTTGTTAAAACCCGCGTCGTTACAGGCGTTCTCTGCTGTCAAGTGGGGCTTATTCACAAGCTTATCCACAGTTGGTGTGGATATCTGCAAAAAGTGCTTTCGTTGCATCAGCTTAGCCGCGATAGGTAAGGTGAACTCTTAGACGATCAGGCCTTGCAGGCGTTGCAGTTCTGCCAGAAAACGCTGGCAGGCCAGCGCTGCTTCCCAAGGTTCCCACGCCGCACCGCCATAGATCGGCTGTAGGGGATCGCTGCTCAGTGGTGTCGCGCGGATCTGCAGGGTGCGGCGCACTTCCTCGACCGACCAGCCTGCGATGTGCACGGCCTCGCTGGCGGCAGCCAGATGGTCGGCGCGCTTGTGGGCAGCATAGTCACGCTGATTCCAGCGTGGCAGGCCGTAGCGCAGGAACACCGCCTGTTCCAGACGCTGGCTGAGCGCCTTGAAACCTTCGCCTAGAAACGGCTTCAGGGGGGCGATGCAATCGAAGCCCAGCAAGCCTTCTTCGGCGTCATGTAAGAGTTCCCGCAGTGCTTCCAGCGGGCTCAGTTCACTGCCACGGGCAAGACTGTCGGCGGCGCGCAAATGCATCACGCTGAGCGAGTGCTGGGCTACCGAGAGAGGGCGCGGCCAGGCGGAGTGGCCGCCCCAGCGGTAGGTGCGGGCCAGTCCCAGCGCCAGATCGCTGTCATCCCAGTCGAACGGGGTCGGGTCGAGCAGATCGAGGCGGCGGGCGGAGGGCATGCGGACCCACGCGCGGTGAGCGGAGCTGGCCATGGTGCTTCCTTGCAAGTCTGGCGACGCCGTGCACGCCGGCACGCGCCGCCCGGTTAATCAGTCGCGTTGGCGGTATTGTAGCGTGCCATCTTGCTGCGCAGCTAAGACGCCTCTGCGAGATCCGAGCAGGCTTGTGCCAGGGCGGCGCTGACTGCCGCCAAATGCGCGCGGGCGGCCATCAGATCGCCACGAATCGCAGTTTCTTCCATCGCGTGGCAGAGCGTGTGCAGGTGCGTCGAGCTGAGGTAACCGGCACTGCCTTTTAACGCATGGATGGCTGCGGCGGCATTGCTGGCGTTGCCGGCATCGAGTGCTGCGCGGGCCGCGTCCAGACGGCGCGGCGCTTCATCGAGGAAGGCGAGTGTAATGCGCTGCAAGTGCGAGGCCGACATGCCGGACAGCGGCAGGATCCGGATGCGCGCCGCTGCCGCTTCGCCCGGCGGCGGGCTTGCGCTGTGCTCGCTGGCAGCGGGCGGATCCGCCGGGGCGACCCCGAACTGGGCGTCGAGCGCTGCGCTATTGCCCTGCGCGCGATAGCTGGCCGCGCCCAGTGCCAGGGGCGTGCCGCGACTCAGGTGGCGGGCAATGATCTGTTCAATCTCCTGGTATAGCTGGCCTTCGTCCACCGGTTTGCTGAGGAAGCTGTCCATACCCGCAGCCAGATAGCGCTGCTTATCATGCTCGCTGGCATTGGCCGTCAGGGCGATGATGGGGATGCTGTCATCGAGTACCCGGTAGTCGTCGCTGCCACCGTGGCGTATCAGACGTGCGGCCTGCTCGCCATCCATCATCGGCATGCGCCCATCCATCAGCACCAGATCGTATTTGCTATTGCTCAGGGCATGCAGGGCTTGCAGACCGTTTTCCACCATGCGCACTTCATGTCCCATGTTTTCGAGCAGGGTGCTGACGATGATCTGGTTGGTGCGGCCATCCTCGGCGCACAGGATGCGTAGCCGGTGGCTGTGGCGCTGGTTGTGGCTGTGGCGCGCCGGGTGGGGTAGCGGGACCATGCCCGGCGCCATTGGCAGCATCACGCTGAAGGTCGAGCCGCTGCCGGGCTGGCTCTCGACGGCGATGCTGCCGCCCATCAGCTCCACCAATTCCTTGCAGATGGCCAGACCCAGCCCCGTACCACCGTAGCGGCGTGTGGTGGACTGGTCGGCCTGTTCGAATTTCTTGAACAGGCGTGGCAGGGCTGCGGCTGGAATGCCGGGGCCGGTGTCGCTGATATCGAAACTGACGCTGTGATGCCCGGTCAGCGTTAACATGGTCGACACTTGCAGTGTGACTTCGCCACGGTCGGTAAATTTGATGGCATTGCCCAGTAGATTCAGCAGAATCTGGCGCAGGCGGGTGGGGTCGCCCCGCAGATAGCGCGGCAGGTCCAGCGCCAGATTCGAGCGCAGCAGCAGGCTTTTGGCATCGGCCTGGGTTTGCAGTATGCCGATGGCGTCGTCGATCAATTCCATCAGATCGAAATCGACGGTTTCGATGGCCAGCCGGCCCGCGTCGATCTTGGAAAAATCCAGAATATCGTTGAGGATGGTGAGCAGCGCTTCGCTGTTCTGCAGGCCGATCCGCAAGTATTCTTCGGTGCGTCCTTTGACGGACTGGTCGCGCATGGCGAACTTGATCATGCCGATCACCCCGGCCAGCGGGGTGCGGATGTCGTGACTCATGGCCGACAGGAAATCGATGCGGTGGCGGCTGACCACTTCGGCCTGTTCCTTCGCTTCGCTGAGCTGGGCGGTGCGTTCCCGCACGCGCTGCTCCAGTGTATTGCGCAGCAGGCGGATCTGATCGGCCAGTGCAAAGGCCAGCAACACGCCATCGAGCGTGCCACCTAATAGCGTGAACAGCTGGGTATTGCTGACCACGGTAGGAATCAGGCCCAGATTGGCGGGCAGGATCAGTAGACCCGGCACCATCAGGGCAACAAAGCCGAGCACGAAGAAGCGGGCCGGATAGTAACCGCGGCGCCACACCACGATGCCGCTGATCAGGGCCAGCGTCATCCAGATGGTGATCACGATGGTGGCCACGCTATGGGCGTAGCTGAGTGCGAAGAAGCAGGTGGGCAGCGTCAGCAGCGGCAATACCAGATTGATACGACTCAAGTAATACAGTCGCGGCGCGTAATCCTGCAGACGCAGGAAGCTGGTGTAGAACAGCGTGCTCAGCACTGGTAGCAGGAAGAACGGCACATAGTGCCAGTGCAGATTGTGCCAGTTGAACAGGTCGGCTGTGAGGTGGAAGGTGATGCCCCATGCCACGGCGTAGCACAGCACGTAGAGCGAGTAGTACAGCGAAGAGCGGTCGCGAGTAATTGAATAGATGAAAAAATTGAACACCGTCAGGGCCAGCAGTGCCCCCAGCGAACCGATGATCAGCACGTTTTCGGTGGCCACCAGTTGCTGGTACTGAGGCCGTGGCAGTACCGAGAACACGGGTGTGCGCGCAAAGTAGGGACTGGAAAAACGGATCAGTACCTGATATTGCTGGCCCGGTAGCAGATCAATGTCTTTCCCGTAGTGCAGCAGATAGGCGTGCGGCTGGCGGTAGCCGGTGAGCATCTGGCGCACGCTGCCATCTGGCGCGAACACCTGGATATCCACCAGATCGATCAGCGTGTCATTCGGATCGATCACCCAGGCCGACTGTTCGCTATCGTTATACAGGGTGGCCACCAGCCAGTAATGGCCGCCCAGCAGATCCACCTGATCGACCGGTTTCAGTTGCTCAAGCAGATGCGGCAGGCTGGCCGCGTCGACGGGGAAAGGCTGGCCCTCATCCTGATACAGACGTCCACTCTGGAGCAGATCGATGGCGGGATTGCTGAGCAGAATGCGCGGCAGTGCCGGCGCGGCCCGCGCCGGGCCAGTCACGACCATGGTGCCGCCCAATAGCAGCGTCAGCCACACCAGCATGGACAGCAGGCGGTGTCTCAGACGGTGGCGGAGGCGGGGCGCTAGGCTCATGGGGTAGGGCGCGGTGACGGTTGCCGGGTAAGCAGGGAAAAGGCATTTTAAACGAGAAAGAAGTGTCACAAAGTAAAAATTGATCCGTGGCACGTTTTGCGGCTGGCGCTGTCGTTTCAGCGCAGTTAAGATGGCGTCTTTTTCGCTCGGGGACGGCAATCATGCTCATCACACCAGAACAGTTGATCGGCTTTCTTAGCGCCGCCTTGCTGATCACCATTTCGCCGGGACCGGATAATCTGATGGTGCTCAGCGTTGGCATGTCGCGCGGACGCCGTCAGGGCATGGTGTTCGGGCTCGGTTGCGCGCTGGGTTGCCTCAGTCATACGCTGCTGGCGACGCTGGGGGTGAGTGCGCTAATCAAAGCCTCGCCGTTGGCGTTCGGCGCGCTTAAATTGCTGGGCGGCGCCTATCTGATCTGGCTGGGCATCGGCGCTTTACGGAGTCGTGGGGGCGCCCGCGTGGACGGCGCAGGCTTGCCCGATGAAAGTCTTGGCAAGCTGTTCGCCAAAGGCCTGTTTGCCAACGCCATCAACCCCAAAGTGGTGCTGTTCTTCCTGTCGTTTCTGCCGCAATTCGTGCTGGCCGAGCGGGGCGACGTCAGTTGGCAGACCGCGCAACTGGGACTGCTGTTTACCATGCAGGGCGTGCTGATCTTCGGTTTGCTCGGGTATTTTTCCGGCGCCGTCGGCAGCTGGATTAACCGCCAGCCTGCGGCAGGTATGTGGATGGACCGGCTGGCCGGCCTGATATTTGTGGGGCTGGGCCTGAAGCTACTGATCACCCACTAGGCAATTTTCAGCATGTCATCATGCCGTCATGCGGAGCAGCGATACTGATCCTGCTCTTTCAAGTCTCTCCCGATTTGAAATTTTCTTTGGCCCGCGCTTTGTTGCGGGCCTTTTTTTTTCCAGCAGATTGCTCCCGGATTGTTCCAATATTTGCCATTTGCCACTTGCCGACTAAATAGGGACGCAACGCATGCGCTGCGCGCCCCTTATTTTCCCGTCACTATTTTTCTGTGCTCGTGGTGTTGTCTTAGCGGGCCAGCAGGCGGTACTGCAGTTCCAGTGGGTCCAGTACGGCCAGTGCGCCGCCCATCACGCTAAACGGGGTGATGCCGTAATCGCTCTGGCGCAGTACCAGACTGCCTTCGGCGTGCAGGCCTTGCGCATCGCTGCGTAAGGTGACGGGCACGGTCTGGGTGCGGGTGACGCCATGCAGGGTGATGCTGAGCTGGAGTGTCTGGCCGTCAGTGGCGCGTTCGGCATGCAGTTGCACCAGGGGATAGCGTTGCGCGTCCAGTACCCGCGTCAGCATATTGCGCCGGGTGCCTTCGACGGCTTCGGCCGAGGGTTGTCTATCCAGGCCGGCGGCGCTGCGCAGTGCCGGTGGATCAACCAGCATGGCGTCCAGGCGGAATTGCAGATCGGCCCGGTTCGCCTGTAGATCGACGCTGCCTTGCAAGTCCTGTACGGCAATCAGATGATCGTGACCGAGGCGGGCCAGTACCCCACCGCGTCGTACGATAATCGTGATCAGCGAAGCGCTGTTGTCGATCCGAAGGCTGCTTAGTCTGGCGGGGTGCTGCTCCGTGCCGGCTTGCGGGACGCCAGCCGGCACGGATTGAGCCGATGTGGCGGCCGGCGCCACTTCGGCCTGTGCTGTGCTGGACGCTAGCGCTTCAGCTGCGCGCTGGTCCGGGGCGACCGTGGCTCGCGGTGGCATGGCCGGACTGCAGGCGACCAGACTCAGACTGAGCAGGCTGAGAACGGTTAGCGCGGCAAATACATGTTTTTTTATCATCGGATGGGTGCGGTCACGGCAGCGTCATAAAGGCTGATTATGATCGCTTTCGCTGAATCAAGCATATGCCTATTGGTCGCCACACCCAAGCTGGTGCGGGAATCCCGGGCGTATGACTCGGCAGGCTGGCCGGTGGCCTGATACACCGGCACCAGTTTTCCGACATAGCGACTGGGGATGGCTGCCGGCACGGGATTGGCTTTAACGGGATTGGCTTTAATTAAGCTACTTTAATAGTCCCCTAAGCCTAGCGAGGCGAAACACTGGCAAAGTAACACCTGTAGCGCGCGGTTCAAGCCGCCCGCCCGGTTGCCGGACTCGTAAGCTCGGCACAGATTTGGTTCAGGTGGCACGATCGCCGCCGGACCCGGAACATCCCCACGCCTTCGAGCGTTTTACGACCAGCATCATCTCGCGATGACGCTGGTTTTTTTTTGTCCCCTCCATTGATGGCTAGCTGATGCGCAAGGCCAAACCTGTCGCGACGCCGACGGCCTAGCAGGGCCGGCCACTGCGCACGCGGGATATGCAAAAGATTTCAATTGGGAAAATTTAATTGTCTCTTAAATATTTAAATATGCAAAAGGCATTTAGTATGTTTTAATTGCATCACTTTACCGGAACTTCGGTTGTGTCCCACCTCATCAGGAGTATATGCAATGAATAAGAAGATCCTCGCTGCCGTTGCAGCTGCCATGGTTGCAATGAGCACTGGCGCTTCCGCGCAGAGCACTAATCTGGTGGTGAATGGTAGTTTTGAAGATGTCAGCTTCAGCCTGCCTGCCGGTTCCTACTGCTACCTGGGCGGCCCATTCGAATGCGGCACCGTGACTGGCTGGACCGGTCTGTTCCCATTGATGGCCTCGAACAGTGGCCCCTGGGGCAATCCGAATACCAGCGCCGGGAATTATCTGATCGGTATCCAGGGCACCAGCCACGCTGAACAGACGCTGACGCTGACTGCCGGTACCTATACGCTGGCATGGAGCGATGCAGGTCGCGGCAACTATGGTGGCCCGACTGAAACTTACCAGGTCATCGTTGGCGGCAATGTGCTGTCGACCGAGTCGGTCAATTACGGCGCTGCCTGGACCAATAAATCGCTGACTTTTACCACCACCGGTAACACTACGCTGAGCTTTGCCGGCCAGACGACTTCCGATTCGACAGCCTTCATTGACAACGTCTCGGTGACCGCTGCCGTGCCGGAACCAGGTACATACGCGATGCTGATGGCTGGCCTGGGTCTGCTGGGTGTGCTTGCACGCCGTCGCAAGGCCTGAAGTATCTGGCGCATGAAATGAGAACCGCCGGCGTTTTGCCGGCGGTTTTTTTTGCCTGCCCGGTTTGCCGGGCTGGCGCATTGAGCGGGCTTTCGCCTTGCAGCGCAGCGCCGTAGACGGCGCGCAGTTAAGGCGGGCCTTTACGGGTGCTTGGCCAGCCAGGCGTCGATCTCCGGCAGACGGGTGGCGCGCACTTTGATGCGGTACTGGATCGCAGCAATCACCATATTCGTATCGCCCTGTGCCTGTGGCGACAGATACTTGCCGGCGTAGGCGCGCAGTTTGCCGACCATGGCCGCGTCGGCCGATTGGCCAGCGAGGCGGGCGAAATAGCGGCTGCGCGCGCTGGCATCGACTTTCTGCTCGAACGCTGCGTAGTGCGCCAGCGCAAAGTCAAATGCCAGATCCGGATGATTGCCGGCGACATGGGCGGCGATCGCAGCACTGGTCGTGACACCGCCTTCATCGTTCAGCGCCAGTTGCAGGGCGCGTTGCGCAAGTGCCGCATCTTTGGCTTCGCCCAGCAGACCATATAGTTCAGCTTTGATCATGGCCGACGGTTCTGCCCGGGCTGCGGCGTGCAACTGGTCCCAGATGGCGGCATCGGCGTTTTCGGCGACCACGCTCAGGATGGCGCGGCGCAGTGCGGCGGGCATGGCGCCCGGATCGCTGGCGGCAGCGGCGTAGCGGCGACGGGCTTCGGCGATGACGCCCTCGTCGCCCAGCGTGCCGAGCGTTGCGATCAGGTTTTCACGCAGATTGGCCACCGCGACGGCTTCGCCGGCACTGGCCTGCCAGCCAAGGTGGGCCAGTACGGGCGCCAGCCGCTGGCGGGCATAGCGGTCCAGTTGTGCGCGCTGCACCGGCATGCCTTCGTAGCTGCGGTGCAGAGCGAGCAGGGTGCCGGCGATGGCCTCCCAGACCTGCGGCGCCGCGTCGGTGCTGCTGCGGTGGATCAGATCGAGTGCGCTGCTGGCCGGCATCAGACCGGCCATGCCGAGCGCGCGGCTGTCAGCCAGCAGGCCCAGTTGATCGATGGTCGCCAGTTGGCCGAATTGCTGCGCCAGTGCGGCAAACGCTGGGGCGGCGTACTGGGTGCGGTAGTAACCACTCTGGCCGGCGTTGACCAGTACGGCGCCGCAACCGGGCAGGGTCATGCTGGCTTTGCCGCCGCTGACCACGCTGCGCACCGGTGCGCCGCTTAAGGTCTGCGCAATCACCGGCACCCGCCAGCGCAGTGCTTTCTTCTCCGGCTGGTCTTTGCTGAATTCACTCTGGCTCAGGCGGATGCGGGTCTGGCCATTGCGGCAGACGGCATCCTCCACGCGGATCAGCGGCACGCCAGCCTGCAGGGTGAAATCATGCGCGATCGCCGTGACTGGCTTGTGCGCCGCTGCTTCGACGGCGCGCCACAGGTCATCGGACACGGTATTGCCATACTTGTGCTTGGCCATGTAGTGGCGCACGCCGTCACGCCAGGCGTTCTCGCCGACGTAATTTTCCAGCATGCGGATCACCGCTTCGCCTTTCTGGTAGGTGATGCTGTCGAAAGCCTGGCTGGCCTGTTCGACCGTGTCGATGTGCTGCACCACCGGGTGGGTGGTGGCCAGCGCATCCTGTCCCATTGCCTGTTCGCGGGTGGCGACGGCGCGCAGATGCCATTGCCATTCCGGATTCAGGCGCTCGGTGGTGCGCGATTCCATCCACGAGGCAAAGCCTTCGTTGAGCCACAGATCATCCCACCAGGCCATGGTGACCAGATCACCGAACCACTGGTGCGCCATTTCGTGGGCAGCAACCAGGAAAGAGGTTTCCTTGTCGCCCTGGGTGGCGACGCGTGGATCGAGCAGGATGGCGTTCTCGAAGGTGAAAATGGCGCCCCAGTTTTCCATCGCACTGAAGGACTGGCTACTACCGGGCGCGGCGATGTTGTCGAGCTTGGGTAGCGGGTATTTCACGCCGAAGTAGTCGTTGTATTCTTTGAGTACCGCGGCCGAGGAATCGAGTGCGTACTGTCCCTGTCCAATCACGCCTTTCTGGGTGATGATGCCGAGCTCCGTGCCATCGACCACACGGGTCGCGCGGTCGAATTCGCCCATCGCGAAGAACAGCAGATAGGTCGACATTTTTGGCGAGGTGGCGAAGCGCACCAGCGTGCGGCCATCGGCCAGCGTGCTGTTGCTGGCCACTGGCATATTCGAGACCGCCGTCTGGCCCGCCGGGACGGTCACTTCCAGCGCAAAGGTGGCTTTGTAATTTGGCTCGTCCCACGCAGGAATCATGCTGCGCGCATCGGAATTCTCGAACTGGGTGTACAGCGCGCGCTTGCTGGCGCCGCCGTTCTCGTAATCGAGCGCGAACAGGCCGCTGGCCTGGGTGCCGATCACGCCGTCGTAATCGAGTTTCAGCTGATAGCCGCCTTTATTCAACAGGCGCGGGAAGTGCAGGGTGACGGTCTGGTGTTCACGGTCGATACTGATTTTGTCGGCAGCCAGTGGCGGCTGGCCAGCAGCGGCGCTGATCGTCACGTGGCGGAAGCTCAGGTCGGCGGCATGCAGCGTCAGGCTATCGCTGGCCTGCACCAGTTCGAGCGCGATGCTGACGCTGGCGCTAAAGGTGCGCTGTGCGGCATCCGGCACCAGCGACACGGCATAGTGGCTGGGAATGGCGTTGCGCGGTAACTGGGTGGTGACGGCGGCAGTTTTGCTGGCAGTATTTTTAGCAGTATTGTTGTTCGAGGCGGCCAGCGTGGTGGCGGGCATGCCGGTGGCGAGGCCGAGCATTGTCAGGACGGCGATGGAAATCAGTTTGCGTTGCATGGGGAATCTTTCAGGTCGGTGAGCCGGTAAGCTTACGCATGGCCGGTGCTGGCTTCGTGAGCCAGCGAGCAATCTAAGGGCATCTGGTTATAATGTCAATTTTTCACGTCGCCGCTGTGCACTGGGAACGACAGAGACCCGTCATTCCGGCGTATCATGCGCTACCTGCGTAAGCCTTAGGGAGTCTGAGATGAAGCTGTATTCCGCACCGTATGCCCCGAATCCACGCCGGGTCGCCATGTTTGTGGCTGAAAAAGGTATTACCGACATCGAACTGGTGCCGCTCAATCTGATGGCGGGCGAGCAGCGCGCCGATGGCTTCCTGCAAAAAAATCCGTTTGGCCGCGTGCCGGCGCTGGAACTCGATGATGGCCGTGTGCTGACCGAGACCCGTGCCATCTGCAGCTGGCTGGAAGGGCGCTACGAGGCGCCGAATCTGATGGGCGAGGGCTATGACGAACGCGCCTTCATCGAAATGACCGACCGCCGCGTCGAACTGCATCTCTTAAGCGGCATCGCCGACTGTGCGCGCCATACCCATCCGGCGCTGGCGGTGCTTGAGCAGCCGCAGTTTCCCGAATTCGGTGCAGCGCAGGGCGAGAAAATGCGGATCACGGCGCGCTGGCTGGACCAGCAACTGGCCCAGCAACCGTTTATCGCCGGCCAGCGCTTCACGATTGCCGATATCACGGCGTTCTGTGCGCTGGAATTCGGACGCGGCATGGTGAAATTCCGGCCCGGGCAGGAAGGCTTGCTGCATCTGCAGGCCTGGCGCGACCGCATCGCTGCGCGTCCGAGCGCATCGGCCGCCTACTAGCGAGCGCTGTATGTTCAGGACAGTCAACGCCGCCGCGCCGAGCCGCGGTCAGCGTCTGCTGGTCTGGTGTGGTGGCGGCGCTCTCGCAGGCCTGATCGGCGTGGGCCTGTACAGTTTTGCTGCCAGTACGGTCGACAGTAATGCCGCGCTGCGCTTCGAGAACCTGGCCCACAACACCCAGTACAGTATCGCCGCGCGGATTGAATCGTATGCCGATATTACCCGTGGTCTGGTGGCGCTGTTCCAGACCGGGCCGCACATCACGCGCCTGCAGTTTCACCAGTATGTCAGCAGTCTTGAGCTTGCGCGCCACTTTCCCGCCATTGAAACGCTGAACTGGGCACCGCAGATCAGTGCCGGACAGCGCGCCGCGTTTGTCGCTGCGGTGCGTGCCGATACCAGCCTGGAGCCGCGCGGCTACCCCGAGTTCGAGATTCGTCCCGCTGGCCAGCGCGCGAGCTATATGCCGCTGACCTATCTGGAACCGGCCGCGATCCTGGCTGAAAAGCATGGCGTAGATGTGATGGCCGACCTGCTGATCGCGCGCGCCATCGCTGCAGGGCGCGATAACGCTCAGGTCATCGCTTCCGGTCAGCCCGTGGTGGTGCGCCATCCTACGCCGCATATCGGCATGGCGATCCGTTTGCCCGTGTATCGGGCGCAGCAGCCGCTTAACGATGTGGCGCAGCGGCGCGCTGCCTATCTGGGTTCGGTAGGCGTCGGCTTCAGTGTCGCGCGTCTGTTGCAGGGGGCGATCGACGAAATGGCGCTGCGCCAGCTACATCTGGTGCTGTACGCCGATGCCAGTGGCGAAACCGCGCAGCGTCGCCTGACGCTGGCACCCGCCGACCACGTTCTGTTCAATGATGACGGCTCGCTGCAGCGGCCCGCAATGCCGGCCGCGCAGCCCGACGCGTATTTCATGGTGGTGCTGCCGATCGATTTTCACGGGCGCCTGTGGAAGGCCCAGTTCTACGTCCGCAAGGACGATTTGCTGACCGGTTTTGACCGTGCTTTGCCGTGGGTGGCCGGTTTCACCGGGATGGCCGGCAGCGCGCTGCTGTATAGCTATCTGCTGATGCTGGTTGCGTCGCGCCGGCGTGCGGTGAAACAGCGCCTGTTGCTCGATACGGTGCTCGATAACGTCGACGCGCACGTGTATATGAAGGACCAGCGGCGCCGTTTCATCTACGTCAATGCCCGCATGGCCGAAGCGATGGGCATGACGGCGGACCAGATGATAGGCCGGGTGGACCGCGAACTGATGCCGGCCGCGCTCGCCGATGAAGCATGGCAGCAGGAGCGACTGGTGTTTGCCGACCGTAGCCAGCGCGCCGGCGAAGTGCGGCTGCTGGCTGCCGATGGGACGGTGCATTACCGCTGGACCATCAAGGTACCGGTGGCCATGGATCGCACCGTGACGGCGGTGATCGGGCTGTCGACCGACGTCACCGAGCTGCATGAACTCAAGGAAAAGGCCGATACGGCGAATCAGGCCAAGAGCGAATTTCTGTCGAATATGAGTCACGAGATCCGCACGCCGATGAATAGCATCATCGGCATGGCGCATCTGGCACTGAAATCGGTGAGTGACCCGCGCCAGCGCGATTATCTGCAGAAAATCTACCACTCGGGCCAGCATCTGCTGGGGATTATTAACGACGTGCTGGATTTTTCCAAAATCGAAGCGGGCAAAATGGACCTGGAAGTGCTCGATTTCGCACTCGATGCCCTGCTGTCCAACGTCGCCAGCCAGCTGGGCGAGAGTGCTGCAGCGCGCGGCTTGCAGCTGGAGTTCGAGGTGGCGCCGCAGATGCCGCGACTGCTGCGTGGCGATCCGCTGCGTCTCGAACAGGTGCTGCTGAATCTGACCAGCAATGCCATCAAGTTTTCCGAGCAGGGCATCGTGCAACTGCGCGTAGCGCTGCTGAACGACAGCGATGGGCAGCTGGAAGTGCGCTTCGAAGTCGAGGATCAGGGTATCGGCATGTCGCCCCGCCAGCTCGAACAGCTGTTCCAGTCCTTTCATCAGGCCGACGCCTCGACCACCCGGCGTTATGGTGGTACCGGTCTGGGACTGGTGATCAGCAAGCAGCTGGCTGAACTGATGGGTGGCGCGGTGGGCGTCGACAGTCGCAGCGGCGCCGGCAGTACCTTCTGGTTCACGGCACGGCTGGCGCACGCTACCAGCCTGTTCCGGCATGAGGTGGTGACGGTGCAGGCCGAGGTGCTGGAGAGCATCCGTGGCAGCGCGATTCTGCTGGTCGAGGACAATATCTTCAGTCAGCAGGTGGGACGCGAGCTGCTCGAGGATGCCGGTGCCACGGTCTGTGTGGCGAATAACGGCAAGGAAGCCATCGACCTGCTCCTCAAGGAAGATTTCGACTGTGTGCTGATGGATCTGCAGATGCCGGTGATGGACGGTTACGAGGCGACCCGCCTGATCCGCGCCCATCCCCAGCTGTCGGCCACCCTGATTATCGCCATGACGGCGAATGCGGGCATCGTTGATCAGGAGCGCTGCCTGGCCGCCGGCATGGATGAATTCGTGACCAAGCCGGTAGCGCCGACTTTGCTGTTGAATATGCTGGCGCGCTGGATGCGCCAGCGTGGCCGGCCTGCGTCATCGGCACCATCAGCACCACCAGCGCCGTATGCTCCGCCAGCGGCCAATATGGCCGGGTCGCCGACCGTGCTGCCGGCGAGCGACGCGACGGCCCAGCACCTGCCAATCTTCGATCTGCAGGTGCTGGGGCAGACCTTCGGTAACCGGCCGGACAAGATGGCGAAATTTGCCCGGCTGTTCCTGCAGGCGGCGCGCGATGGACTGGCCGAACTCGATGCAGCGCTGGCGCAGGGGGACATGACCCAGCTGGCCGAACTGGGACACCGCATCAAATCGTCGGCGCGCGCGGTGGGGGCGCTGCGCTTTGGCGCCCTGTGTCTGGCGCTCGAGGACCTGCGCCTGGCACAGGACATTGCGCCCGCCAGTGCACTGGTCCAGCAGCTGCATGCCATGCTGGCGCCGCTCGAAGCGCAGATGACGCAAGAACTGCTGGCCTACCCGGAAGGCTAGAGCGATAATGCCAGCTCCTTCTCTTCGACGCGCCCTATGCCCGCTAGCGTAACCCCCGGTCTGATCGTATTGCATGGTAACCAGCTGGAATTGCTGCGTGCCGCCGTATTTCAATGGTTGCGCAATCACCCGCTCGGGGCGCTGGAGCCGGAGATTTTTCTGGTGCAGTCGAACGGCGTGGCCGAATGGCTGAAGATCGCGCTGGCCGAACAGCTGCGGATCTGCGCCGGAACGCGGGTCGCCTTACCGGCGCGGTTTCTGTGGGAGACCTATCGCGGCATGCTGGGCCACGAACAGGTGCCGAGCATTTCCGCTTTCGACAAGGGGCCGCTGACCTGGCGACTGATGCGGCTACTACCTGGTCTGCTGAGCGACCCGGTATTTGCGCCGCTGCGCCATTTTCTGGCGGACGGCGCCCCCGAACGGCGCTTGCAACTGGCCGAACGGCTGGCCGATTTGTTCGACCAGTATCAGGTGTATCGCGCCGACTGGCTGGACGACTGGGCGCAGCAGCGTGACCAGCTGCGCACTGCTGGCGGTGACGCTGTGCCGCTGGCCGAGGATCAGCGCTGGCAGGCGCACCTGTGGCGTGCCGTAATTGCCGATGTCGCGCCGGAGCAGCGCGGACTGGGACGCGCCACCATTCATACCGAGTTTGTACGCGCTGCCGCTGCGGCGGCGACGCCGCTGGGACGCCTGCCGCGCCGTATCGTGATTTTCGGTGTGTCGGCACTGCCGTACCAGACCTTGCAGGCGCTGGCCGCCTTGTCGCGCTATACGCAGGTGCTGCTGGCGGTGCCCAATCCCTGCCAGTACTACTGGGGCGACATCATCGAAGGGCGCGAACTGCTGCGCAGTGCACGGCGTCGTCAGCCACTGCGCAACGGTCAGGATCTGGGCGCTTTGCCGCTGGAAGCGCTGCATGCGCACAGCCATCCCTTGCTGGCTAGCTGGGGGCGCCAGGGGCGTGACTTCATCCGTCTGCTCGATGAATTCGATGGCGCGCAAGATGGCGGCCTGGCTGGTGTTGCGGATGGCCAGCCTTTGCGCGTCGATCTGTTCAGCGACGCTATGGGCGAGACCTTGCTGGCACAGTTGCAGGCGGCCGTGCGCGAACTGCTGCCACTGTCCGAACATCCGCAGCAGCCGCCCGCAGCGGAAGACCGCTCGATCGAATTCCATATCGCCCACAGCGTGCAGCGCGAAGTCGAAGTGCTGCACGACCAGTTGCTGGCCATGTTCGCCGCCGATAGCAGCCTGCGGCCGCGCGATGTGGTGGTGATGGTGCCTGACATCGATACCTTTACGGCCGCCATCCACGCAGTATTCGCCCAGTACCGGCGCAGTGATGCGCGCTATATACCGTTTGAAATCGGCGACGTGAATGACCGTAGCGTCAACCCCTTGCTGGTGGCGCTGGAATGGCTGTTACGCCTGCCGCAGCAGCGTTGCCGGCAGAGCGAGGTGCGCGATTTGCTGGACGTTCCGGCACTGGCCGCCCGCTTCGGTCTGGCCGACGACGATCTGGCGACGCTGGGCACGTGGATCGAAGGTGTCGGCGTGCGCTGGGGCCTCGATACCGAGCACCGTAGCGGACTCGGTCTGGGCGCCGTGGGCGAACAGAATTCGTGGCTGTTCGGCGTGCGTCGCATGCTGCTCGGTTACGCCAGTGGCGAAGGTGCGGCGTTTGCCGGTATCGAACCTTATGCTGAAGTGGGCGGACTCGATGCCGCACTGGCCGGTTCGCTGGCGCAGCTGGTGTCGGCGCTGCTGGACTGGCGCGCCGCGCTGGCGCAGTTGCGTAGCCCGGCCGAATGGGGCGTGCAGGCGCGTGCGCTGCTAGCGGCCTTCTTCAAGGCGGGCGAGGAGGGCGACCGGCTGACGCTGGCGCAACTCGATGATGCCCTGAACAAGTGGCTGGAGACTTGTGAGGGCGCGCAATTTGAAGAAGCCGTCCCGCTGGCGGTACTGCGCGAAGCGTGGTTAGGACTGCTAGACGAACCGACCCTGAACCACCAGTTTGTCTCCGGTGGCGTGACTTTCTGCACCCTGATGCCGATGCGCGCCGTGCCCTTCCGGGTGGTTTGCCTGCTGGGCATGAATGATGGCGATTTCCCGCGCCGCGCAGCGCGCGCCGACTTCGATCTGCTGGCGCTGGCCGGTATGGCGCGTCCCGGTGACCGTTCGCGGCGTGATGATGACCGTTACCTGATGCTGGAAGCCTTGCTGGCGGCACGCGACAAACTGTACATCAGCTGGGTGGGGCGCAATGTACGGGATAATTCCGAGCAGCCGCCGTCGGTGCTGGTAGCGCAGCTGTGCGACTACCTGCGCGCCGGCTGGCAGCTGGATCTGCAGCAGCTCAGCACCGAACACGCACTGCAGCCATTTAGCCGGCGCTATTTCGAGGCGGGTGGTCTGCTGACCTATGCCCGCGAATGGCGGCTTGCGCATGGTGAACAGAACGGTCAGTCCGCGCAGGCGGGGCAGGGTGAAGCCGAGAGCGACCTGGCGCCAGCTCACGGTGCCGACTTGCCGCCCTTCGAGATCGATGCGAATTTCCGTCTGAAGCTGGCCGACCTGAGTAACTTCCTGCGCCAGCCGGTGCGTTATTTCTTCCGTCAGCGCCTCGGCGTGGTGTTTGGCGACGCTGCCCTGATCGGCGAAGATGAAGAGCCGTTTGCACTCGATGGGCTGGAGCGCTATACGCTCGAAGATAGTTTGCTGGCGGACGACGCCGAAGATGAAATGGTCGACCAGGTGGCCAATCGACTGACCCTGCGTGCTGAACGGCTGGGGCGCGAAGGCCTGCTGCCGATTGGTCTGATCGGCCAGCAGTATCGCCAGCAGCTGGTGGCCGGTCTGGTGCCGGTACGCAGCGCGTGGCTGCTACTACGCCAGAAGTACCCGCTGGCGGCAGCCAAAGTGCCGCTCAGTCTGGCGCTGGCCGGCATCCAGCTCGATGACTGGGTGGATCAATTGCGCAGCGACGGCAGCAACACGGTATGGCTGGCGCAGATTTCCTCCAAACTGCTCGGCAAATCCGGCGCGGTGCGGAGCGAAAAACTGATCGACATGTGGTTGCGTCAGCTGGCACTGGCGGCCACCGGCCTGGCAGCGAGCGGGCATCTGATTGCGCGCGACGCGCAGGTGCTGATGCAGCCTCTGGCACAGGAGGAAGCGCGCGCCACGCTGGAGACGCTGGTCACATTGTGGCGCGAGGGCATGCAGCGGCCCTTGCCGACGGCCTGTAAAACCGCACTGGCGCTGGTGCAGGAGGGCGATCCGCGCAGTACCTACGATGGCAGCTATGACGTCAACGGGGAGGGCGTCGACCTGTGTCTGGCGCGCTTGTGGCCGGAGTTCGCCGTGCTGGCAGCGCAGCCTGATTTTGCCGATATTTCGCAACAGCTTTACCAGCCGCTGGTCACATGGCTGGCGCAATGTGTCACGGTGTACCCGATGAAGAAAGACGAGGCCGTATGAGTAGCAGCGCAATCCCGCTACGGGCACTGGTGTTTCCGCTGCACGGTTCGCGTCTGATCGAAGCCAGCGCCGGTACCGGGAAAACCTGGACGATTGCGGCGCTGTATGTGCGGCTGGTGCTGGGTCACGGAGGCGAGCACGGCTACCTGCGCCCGCTGCTGCCTTCGGAAATTCTGGTGATGACCTTCACCCGGGCCGCCACCCGCGAGCTGTCGAATCGGGTGCGCGAACGGCTGGTCGAGGCGGCCGCCTATTTCCGCGCCTTTGCCGGGCTGGCCGACGATGCGCAGCGCGATGACTATCTGGACGAGATCCTCAGCTCGTACCCCGACGTCGAGGCACAGCAGCAGGCGGCCCACCGGCTGATGCTGGCCGCCGAAACGATGGACGAAGCGGCCATTTTCACCATCGATGCGTGGTGCCAGCGCATGTTGCGCGAGCACGCCTTCGATAGTGGCAGCCTGTTCGATGAAGAGCTGCTGAGCGACGAGCAGGCACTCTACGAGGATGCCGCGCATGACTACTGGCGTCAGCAGGTCTACCCGCTCAACGCTGCGGCCCTGAAACCGCTGCTGTCCTGCTGGGCCGACGTGGGCGCTTTGAAGAAAAGCCTGCGCGAGCTGACGCGCCGCGCGGATCTGATCGGCGCCAGTCAGGCTGCCGGTTGTAGCGATGCACCGCTAGGCAGCCTGATAGCCGAACTGCTGCAACAGCAACTGGCGACCCTGAGCCGACTGAAGGTGGGCTGGATCGAGCGGGTCGATGCGATGGAAGGCTGGATCAATGCGCAGCGCGCGGCAGCGCCGAAGTGCTTCCATGGCGGCAAAATGAAACCGGAATCGCTGGCCAGCTGGTTTGCCAGTCTGCGCGACTGGGCCAGCGAGCCGCAGGCGCTGCGTCCCGAACTGAAGGGGACGGGCTGGGATCGCCTGACACCGGATGGCATCAGTGACGCCCTGACCAAGGACTTTACGGGCACCGTGGTGCCGGACTGCTTCGATGGCATCGCCGCGCTGAAGGAAGCGCTGGCACAGATCGAACCGCTGTCGCACGCCCTGTATCGTCATGCAGTGGGCGTGATTGCCGCGCGCATGGCGGAGCTGAAACAGCGCAATCGCCAGTTCGGTTTTGCCGACATGCTGGACCGTCTGAACGCCGCACTACAGGGCGAAAACGCGGCCGCGCTGCGCAAGCGGATCACCGAGCAGTATCCGGTGGCACTGGTCGACGAGTTTCAGGATACGGCGCCGAATCAGTACCAGATTTTCAATCAGCTATACCGGGTGGCGGAGAATGACCGCAACACCGGCCTGTTCCTGATCGGCGATCCGAAGCAGTCGATTTACGGTTTCCGTGGTGCCGATATCCATAGCTATCTGTCGGCGCGCAGTGCTACCGAGGGGCGGCACTACCAGCTGGGCACCAACTACCGTTCCACGCTGGGCGTGGTGGAAGCGGTAAATCACCTGTTCCTGTATGCCGAGAACGGTGCTGGTGCTGGTGACGGTGACGGCGACGGCGACGGATTACCGCGTGGCGGATTTCCCCGTGGAGCGTTCCGCTTCCGCGTGCCCGGTACCACCGACAATCCGCTGCCCTTCGAGGCCGTGGCGGCGCGCGGACGCGCCGAGCAGTTGTGCGACCGGCAGGGTGCGTATCCGGCACTGGTGCTGGCCTGCAGTGTCGACAGCCTGAAAGCGGAGGCCTATCGCGACTTCTTTGCCTGGCAGTGCGCCGAGCAGATCGTCGCGCAACTCAATGATGAACACACCGGCTTTAGTGGCCCCAAGGGTTTTGTGCGTCTGCAGCCAGCCGATATCGCGGTGCTGGTGCGCGACCGGCGTGAAGCTGGCGCAATCCGCACGGCGCTGCAGCGGCGCGGGGTTGCCAGTGTCTACCTGTCCGACAAGGATGCCGTGACCGAGAGCGAGGAAGCGGCCGATGTGCTGCGCTGGCTGTCGGCGGTCGCCAGTCCACTCGATGGCGCGCTGGCGCGGGCCGCGTTTGCGACCCGTACCTGTGGCCTGTCGCTGGCTGAACTGGCGCGCTTGTCGTCCGACGAACTGGCCTGGGAAGTGCGGGTCGAACAGCTGAAAGGCTTGCACAGCATCTGGCAGCGGCAGGGCGTGCTGGCCATGCTGCGCCGCTTCATCCACGAACTCGATCTGCCCGTTACGCTGATCAATCAGCCCGGTGGCGAACGTCGTCTGACCAATTTGCTGCATCTGGCCGAACTGCTGCAGAGCGCTAGTCGCCAGCTGGAGGGCGAACAGGCGCTGATCCGCTGGCTGGCCGAACAGATCGAAGGCGGCGAGGCCAGCGGCGACGAGCGGGTGCTGCGACTGGAGAGTGATGCGGAACTGGTCAAGGTGATCACGGTACACAAGTCCAAGGGGCTGGAGTATCCGCTGGTGTATCTGCCGTTTGCGGTTACGGCACGCAAGGTGGAGCGGCGCAATCGCAGCTTCTTCGAATTCAGCGATGAGCAGGGACAGCGCCAGATCGATATGGCGCTCACCGAGGCAGCGCTGGCACTGATGGAGCAGGCCCGCATACAGGAGGACTTGCGACTGCTGTACGTGGCGCTGACCCGCGCGCGTCACTATCTGTGGCTCGGTATGACGCCACTGGCGAGCCGCAAGGAAGGCGAGAATACACTGCATGAATCGGCGCTCGGTTATCTGCTGACGGGCGGGGTGCCGCTCGATACGGCGCTGGTGCGGGAGCGCTGGCAGCACGCTTGCGCCGCTTGCAGCAGTATCAGCGTGCAGACGCTGGCGCCGGAACTGGCGCGTAGCACGCGTTTGCAGCGGGTCGAACAGCGTCCGGAACTACGCGCGCCGCTGGTGTATGCCGCCAGTTTCGAACGTGACTGGTCGGTGGGCAGTTTCAGTTCGCTGGCGCGGCGTACCGGCCCTACTGGCACGGTGGGTAGTGCGCTACCGGTGCCACGCGACAGTGCGCAGGAAGATCTGCTGGAAGGCGCGGAAGCGACCCAGCAAGGCTTGCACGCGCGCGTCGACGATATTGCGTGGCACCGTTTCCCGCGTGGCTCCGTGCCCGGTAACTTCCTGCACGAACAGCTGGAATGGCTGGCCAAGGAAGGCTTTGCCATCGTCGGACAGGAACACTTCCCGTCGCGGCTGGCGCGCCGGGTCGAACGTGCCGGCTGGGGCAACCGGCTGGACGATACGCAAGTCTGGCTGCGCCAGATCGTCACCACCCCCTTGCCCTACCTGCAGGCGTCCCTGTCCGAACTGGCCGCACCGCTGCCGGAGATGGAATTCTGGTTCCCTAGCGAGCGGCTGCAGACGGCGGCGCTCGATGCGCTGTGCGCCGAGTATGTGCTGGATGGCGTGAGCCGCCCGGCACTGCCGGAACGCGAACTGCACGGCATGCTGAAGGGCTTTGCCGATCTGGTGTTCGAACATCAGGGGCGCTACTGGGTGCTTGATTACAAATCGAATGCGCTGGGCGGTAACGATGCCGCTTACCACAGCGCTGCGCTGGTGGCGGCCATGGCCGAGCATCGTTACGATATTCAGGGCGCGATCTATATGCTGGCTTTGCATCGCCTGCTGCAAAGCCGGCTCGGCGATGCTTACGATCCGGCGCGCCAGCTGGGTGGCGCCATCTTCATGTTCCTGCGCGGGATCGCTAACCAGCAAACCCGCGGCTGTTATCTGATCGACGCCGATCCGGCCCTGCTCGACGGGCTCGATCAGCTGTTCGATGCACCCGTCACGGTGCAAGCAAAGGCTAGTCATGCGCAGTAATCCACTCGGCACACCGACCACACCCGACGCGCTGTTTGCGCAGGTCGATCTACTCACCGAGGCAGGTCAGTTACGCCGCCTGAGCGCAGCGTTTGCGCGCTTTGTCGGCAGTATTGGCGCCCGCCATCCGGCACTGATGGCGGCCTGCGTCCTGCTGTCCGAGCTGGAAGGGCGCGGACACAGCTGCCTGAAACTGGCCGACCTATCCGGTGCCGCCGGCACCCAACTGAGCTGGCCGGCCGAAGTCTGGCAAAGCCTGTGTGATGCCGTTTCCGGCTGGCCGCAGGATGTTGCGGCGTGGCGCCGCCTGCTGGCGGGTAGTGAGCAGGTCTGGGCGGTGGGTGATCTGGATTTTGATCAGCCGCTGGTGCTCGATGGTGAGCGCCTGTACCTGCGCCGCTACTGGCGTGACGAACAACTGGTGGCGCATGCGGTGCGTGAACGGGCATTGGGGCCGGTGCTGGCCGGCGATGCTGCCGGCGATATTGCGGCGATCCGCCACTGGCTGGATGTGCTGTTCCCCGGCGCGGCGAATGCGCCGGATTGCGCGGCGCCGGACTGGCAGAAGATCGCCTGTGCAGTCGCCATGCGCGGCAAACTGGGCATCATCACCGGCGGTCCCGGCACCGGCAAGACCTATACGGTGGCACGCTTGCTGGCACTGCTGTTTGCCACCGCTACCCAGCGCAGTGGTGGCTTGCGGGTAGCGCTGGCGGCGCCCACCGGCAAGGCCGCGGCGCGGCTCAAACAATCCATCGATGCGGCGCTTGACGAACTGGCTGACCGGGTGGGTGCGGATCTGCCCCTGCGCGAACTGGCTGCGCGCATGGGGGCGGCGCGTACCCTGCATAGTCTGCTGGGCGCGCGTCCCGATACGCGCGCTTTCCGTCACCACGCCGGTAACCAGCTCGATGTGGATGTGCTGATCGTCGATGAAGCCTCGATGATCCATCTGGAGATGATGGCGGCGCTGCTGGCGGCGCTACCTGCCAGTGCAACGCTGATCCTGCTGGGCGACAAAGACCAGCTGGCGTCTGTGGAAGCGGGCGCCGTGCTCGGTGATCTGTGTGTCGAAGCGGAGGCGGGCTGCTACGCTGCCGAGACGCTGGCCTACGTGGCCGATGCGAGCGGCGTGACGATACCGGCCAGTTTCGCCGGCGCCGGCGGACCGATCGCCCAGCAAACCGTGATGCTGCGTGAAAGCCGCCGTTTCGGTGGTCCGATCGGAGCGTTAGCACTGGCCGTGAATCGCGGCGATGCGACGGCGGCGCTGCAGGAACTGCGTGCCGGCATGGGGGGTAAGCTGGCATGGCGCGATCCGGCCCAGCCAGCCGATGTGCTGCAACTGGCGCTGGACGGGCGCGCCGATGCGCCGGGCGGCTATAGCAGCTACCTGACGCTGCTCAAAGCAGGCGCCCCGGACGGTGACGAAGCAGGCTATCTGGCCTGGGTGACGACGGTACTGCGCGCCTTCGAAGGCTTCCGTATTCTGTGCGCGGTGCGTGATGGCGAATGGGGTGTGAGCGGACTGAATCAGGCGATCGAACAGCGGCTGCAAAGTGCTGCGCTACTGCGTCGTAGCGGCGAGTGGTATGTCGGGCGTCCCGTCATGGTGACCCGCAATGACTATGCGACGGGTGTATTCAATGGCGATATCGGCCTGACACTGGCGGATCCGGCCCGTCCCGGTGCGCTGCGGGTGTATTTCTCGGAAGGGGAAGGCGTGCGCAGCGTACTGGCGACGCGCTTGCGTAACGTCGAAACGGCGTACGCCATGACGGTCCATAAATCACAGGGATCGGAATTCCAGCACACCGTGCTGGTGCTGCCGCGCGAGAGCAATGGCACGCTGGCGCGCGAACTGATTTACACCGGCATCACGCGCGCCCGTAGTCACTTCACGCTGGTCACGCCGAATCATCAGGTGCTGCTCGAAGCGATTGCCCAGCGTACCCAGCGTTCTAGCGGTCTGCGTACGCTGCTGTAAAAACGCCTGCCAGGCGCTTAGCGTAGCAGGCGTGGCGTGCGCAACGGCAGGGAATCAGGCTGCGCGGCGATTATGCTTGCTGTTCTTGCTGCCTTTGCGGCTAGCTTTGGCAGCAACTTTCATCATTTTCGGTTCCGCGTCCGGGCCGGCCACGAAGCGGCGGATGTTCAGCGCATCCATCATGCGTGCCGAATTGGCCTTGGCGTTCAGCAGTACCAGCGTGGCGTTCTTGCCCGCCGATTTGAAACGCATGATCAGGCAGCGGCCTGCTTCTTCCGTGTACCCGGTTTTCGACAGACCGACATCCCAGCCCTTGGCACCGACCAGACGGTTGGTGTTGTGGTACTCGACCTGACGGCCTTTGATATTGATGATGTCTTTGGTGTCGGTGGTGATGCGGCGGATTTCCGGATAGGCCGAAGCGGCACTGGCCATGCGCACCAGATCGGTCGCGGTGGAGCGGTTATTCGGCGACAGACCGGTCGGTTCTTCGATCACGGTCTGGCTCATGCCCAGTGCGCGGATCTTGGCGTTGACGGCCTGCTTGAAGGCATCCGGACCACCGGGGAAGGTGCGTGCCAGCGAGGCTGCCGCACGGTTATCGGACGACATCAGTGCCAGTTGCAGCACGTCGCGGCGCGACAGTTCGGCACCGACCGGCACCCGCGAGGTGCTGTGCTTGAGCGTATCGACATCGGTTTTATCGATGCTGATCGGCGCATCCATATCGGCTTTGGAATCGAGCACTACCATCGCAGTCATCAGCTTGGTCAGCGAGGCGATCGGTACTTGAACAGTAGAATTCTTTTCCAGCAGCACTTTACCGGTTTCGTCTTCGACGACCAGCACCGACTGGGAACCGAGCGGCACAGCGAGGGCTGCAGCAGTGATGCTACTCAGTAATACGGCGACAATTTTTTTAAGCATAATGTTAACAACCTAGGAAAACGGGTGGAATTCGGAGAAGTATCTCTAACTAATCGCGTCTATCTATGCGGCAATATTCCCACAGGGTACAAGATAACATTAATGTGCTTTCTCGTCTATTGGATGTAACTCCGCGATTTGATTTATTTTTATTGAATTTTCGCCCAATCAGGAGTGCTATGTGTAAGGGGTTTGTGAGCACGATCCGGACTTTTTGTGCAGAAAATTACCGTGGAAATTTATAAAATTTCACATTCGATGGCTGGCGATGTTTTGTATGCGACATGCTGCCTGTTAATTGCATCTTGCTATTAAATCTTGTGCTATGTTATCTACCTTGCGAATTAATCAGGATTTTTATGCGGAAGATCGCTTGTTCTACAGTATTGATACTAGGCTTGGGCCTGCCTTTTTTGAGCGATGCCGCGCGACTTGATCAAGCCGATATTCTGCATGTAAAAGCAAGGCGGACGGACGAGGTGTCTAGCCTGATGGTCGATTTTCGCCTGACCCTGATTGAAAAAGCCTTGACGGCGTCAGGCCAGCGCTACGTGATTGACGATTGTGATGTGCCCAAGTATCCGACCTCGGATGCCCGCTATGCGGTGTTGGTGAGTGATGGCGCGCGCTGTGATGTTCTGGCCACGGCCAGCGGGGCCGGTTTCACCAAGGAACTCCTGCTAGTGCCGGTGCCTATGTATCTCGGCGGGGGCGGCTATCGGGTATTTCTTGGCAACCGTGCTAACACTGCACGTGTTGCAGCCGTCAAGGATCTCGAGGGATTGCGCCGTTTGCGTATCGGTTCGGGAACCTTCTGGTCGGATAGTGACATCATGACGGACAACGGCTTGAATGTTATCCGTGCCAGCTATTCCAGTCTCTTCAGTATGCTGGAAGCGGATCGATTTGACCTGTTATCCCGCTCGATTTATGAAATCGGTGGCGAGAAACAGTTGATCAGCAAACATCCTGCGTTGGTCGTAGAACCGCGTTTGCTGTTGCATTATCCGAGCGACCTGTTTTTCTATGTGTCCAAGGCGCGGCCGGAACTGCAGAAAGCACTCACCCTCGGTATGACGAGAATGTATTGCAGCGGCGAACTTCAACGCTATATTCTTGAACACCCATCGACCAAAGACGTGATGGACAGTCTACAGGTCCGCCAGAGGATTATTCTTGAATTGGAAAATAAGCATCTGACAAAAGCGGAAGCGCAAGCCTTAGCAGACTTTGCTCCGCTTAGTCGCGGCAAAGATGGATCGCTTCGGGTCACCGATGTGGTGGCCAAACCTGTGCTGCAGACAAAAAAGTTTCAGTCTATATGCAAGGCGGTTCATTAAGGAATTGCGCACCAGCGCCTGAGGCGTGTCAGGTCGGTCTGGTGCGCTGAAGCGTGGCTTATTTGGACTCGTAGATACGGTCGAACTCGGCACCGTCGTCGAAGTGTTTCTTCTGCGCAGCTTTCCAGCCGCCGAATACGTCATCCACGGTAAACAGGCTGATCTGGCGGAAATTGGCGTTGTATTTCTTGAAGGCGGCAACCGAACGGGGACGGAAGTAGTGTTTGGCGATCACATCCTGCGCCTGTTCCGTGTACAGGAAGTTCAAATAGCCGGTAGCCTGTTTGCGCAGATCGCGGCGATCGACCACCTTGTCGACCACTGCGACAGGCGACTCGGCCAGAATCGACATCGATGGATAGACCACCTCGAAGTTGTCGCCAAACTCGGCGCGCACCAGATTCACTTCGTTTTCGAAGGTCACCAGCACATCGCCGATATTGCGCTGAGTGAAGGTGGTGGTGGCACCGCGACCGCCAGCGTCCAGTACTGGCACGTTTTTGAAGATTTTGGTCACCAGTTCGCGCGCCTGGGCTTCGCTACCGCCTTTTTTCAGCACCGAGCCCCAGGCTGCCAGATAGGTGTAGCGGCCATTGCCGGCGGTCTTAGGGTTGGGAATGATGACTTTCACGCCCGGTTTGGCCAGATCGCCCCAGTCTTTAATTCGTTGCGGATTGCCTTTGCGCACCAGATACACCATGGTCGAATAGAATGGCGCGGCATTATTGGGAAATTTTTTAGCCCAGTCCTGCACCACCAGTCCGCGTTCGGCCAGCATGTCGATGTCATTCGCCTGATTCATGGTGACGACGGCCGCTTCCATGCCATCGGCTACCGAGCGCGCCTGTTTGGACGAGCCGCCGTGCGACTGGTTGACGTTGACGGTTTCACCGGTGCTCTTTTTCCAGTCCGCCACGAACAGCGGGTTGATCTCCTTGAACAGCTCGCGCGCCACATCGTAGGAGGCGTTGAGCAGGACCGGTTCGGCGGCCAGCGCGGGCAGCGACAGGGTAGACAGACTGGCAACAGTGGCCAGCAGGGCTGTATTGAACAGGCGGCGTGCAGGTTTTTGAGTGGTCATCTTGGGCTTTCTGAAAAATAGACGCTCATGGTGTAAAATTTTGCGCCGAAAAGATACGAATTTTTCGTTATATGCTTAGATGGTAGGAGACGCACGGTAATTCTCTGATTTCCGCATAAGGATTTCTGGAATCATTCGTGGGCAAAAGCAGGGCCAGCAACTAGGCTGTCAGGCAAACGCGCTGCGTCCGCATCGCCTTTGCCAGCTTGGTGTATAGTCGAATCAGGCACTGAAGAAAGCGTTTTAACGCTTCATTTTGCTAATAAAAATGTTTGTGAGCGTACATGAGTCTTGAAATTCGCAGTCTGGTAGTTCGTCCGGCCGAGGCCAGCGATGCAGTCGCTGCATGCACGGTGCTGCGGCGTTCCATCGCCGAGTGCTGCAGCGAGGATCACCGTCAGGATCCCGCGATTCTGGCCGCGTGGCTGGGCAATAAAACCCCGGAAATGGTGGCCAGCTGGTTTGCTTCGCCCACCAATTATTCGCTGGTGGCCGTGCAGAATGAGGTGGTGGTCGGAGTGGCCTTGCTGACCGGCGCCGGTAAGCTGGCCTTATGCTATCTGTTGCCGGAAGCGCGCGGGCAGGGCATCGGTTCGGCCTTACTGGCACAGGTGGAAGCGCGCGCCTGCAACTGGGGAGTCAAAGCCCTGCAATTGCACAGTACCGCCACCGGCGAAGGATTTTTTGCCAAACGTGGTTATATCGATTCCGGCAAGGTGCGCTCGCCGTACGGCGTGGAAACGGTATTTTTCTGGAAACAGCTAGATGCCAGCGCCGAGACTCCCGACGGGAGTAAGCGCAAGCGTTTTTGTAACTGCAACGGCTAGCAGCACACCTGTAAATCCCATTCTTGCTGGCAAACGGGCGCAGCGCCCACTTCCTTGCCCTGCACAAAACACTTCAGTTCACCCGGTGCGAAGCGCACCCAGCGCTCGTTACTGGTCAGCGGCTGGGTAGCGATCACCGTCATGCGGTCATCCAGATGGTTGTGTTTGTTAAAGTCGATACTGACATCGCAATCGACCAGTTGCGCGACGGAAAACGGGTACTGGCGCTGCACCAGATGCAGATCGGTACTGCAGTGGGCAAATAGCAGTTCGCCATTCGACAGGATGAAATTGAAGCTGCCATATTCGGCAATCTCGCTAGCCAGCCGGTGCAGGGCGGCGAACAGCTGGTGGCGTGGCGGGCGGTTTTCGAAACGCTGTGCCAGTTCCGACAGCAGGTAGCAAAACGCCAGTTCGCTATCGGTATCGCCCCACGGGGCGTACAGGCTGGGCTTCGGGTGGAATAGTTTCAGATCGCCATTGTGAGCAAACGACCAGGTCTGACCCCATAACTGGCGGGTAAAGGGATGGCTGTTTTCCAGCGAGACCCGGCCCTGAGTGGCTTTGCGCAGATGGGCCACCACATTGCGCGCCTTGATGGGCGCCTCGCTGAGCTGGCGTGCCAGCAGTGACTCGCTACAGGCTAGCGCATCGGTAAAGAGCTGGCATTGGTCCGCCGTATGCAGGGCGATGCCCCAGCCGTCACAGTGTTCCACGCTACGGCGTGCAAAGCCGGTAAAGGAGAAGTCCACTGCGGCGGGCTTGTTGCTGCTCATGGCGAGTAATTGGCACATCGGCGGTCGGCAAGAAATGAATGATGGCTCACAATAACTGCCCCGTGCGGGCAGGGGAACGAAGCTTTTGGCATATTCATCAGATTTGCTCCGAGAAACCCCGTCCTTCAGGGCGTGGAGTGAAAGGAGCCGACTGCGTAGCAGTCGTTGCCCCTTGGTTGAAATAACTGTATATAATCACAGTATGATTTTGGTCTATCGTTACCGAGTGAAGTCGTTGATCGGCTTGCTGAACAAGCAAAGTCGGGCGTGTAATTTCGTCTG
>JAIXXN010000010.1 GCA_027490725.1 Oxalobacteraceae bacterium | reverse complement strand
TGGGCGGCCGCTTCGAAGACCGCCGCTTCGGCTACCGCCTGACCGCTGCCGCCGAGCGTCTGCGCTCCTACATCAAGGGTGCCGATGGCCACCGCAAATTCGTCGGCGCGGCCTTCGACTGGGCCATCTCGCCGCAAGCCTTGCTGCAGATCGATGGCGACTTCCAGAAGAAATCGCAGGTCACCGCACCGGGCTTCCAGCTGCTCAACAACACCACCCTACCGGTGGTGGCGGCCGACACCATGCTGAATAATCAGCCGTGGACCCGTCCGGTGGAAACGTCCAGCAGCAATCTGGGCGCGCGCTTTGCCTACACCTTCAGCCCGCAATGGAGCGCCAGCATCAGCGCCAACGCGCACCAGTTCAAGCGTGACGACTACACCGCCTTCCCTTATGGTTGCGGTGCGCAGGGTCTGTATCCGGGCTATTGCGGCAATGGTGACTTCGACGTGTACGACTACCAGAGTCTGGGCGAGAAAAAATCGCCGCTGAGCGTACAGGCACTGGTGCAGGGCAAATTTGCCAGCGGCGCCATCCAGCATGCCGTCACGTTCGGTAGCTCGCTGTTCCGCAACAGTGAAAAATGGGGTGACTACCTATACACCCAGGCCGGCAAAGACGGCAGCGGCTTTAGCAATATCTACCACCCGATCGTGGTGGCACCAGCTACCGGTAGCAGCGGCCCCGTTTCGGAGCGCCGTCATGACCATCAACGTGCCCTGTTCGCGCAGGATGTGGTGAAGTTCAATGAGCAGTTCACCGTGCATGCCGGTGCACGCTACGTGCAGGTCAAGCGTGACGAATATGCGGGTGCCGATGATCAGGGTGTAGCACTGCAATACGCTCACACCGACACCGGCTTCTGGCTGCCGAACCTGGCGCTGGTGTACGCGCTGCGCAGCAATGTCTCGCTGTACAGCTCGCTGGCCCAGGGACTGGAGCATGGCGGCGTGGCACCGCTCGGCACGGTCAATCAGGCACGCGCACTGGCACCGGGCAAATCGAAACAGGTAGAACTGGGTGTCAAGGCGGATGTGCATCCTGACCTGAGTGCCACGCTGGCACTGTTCCAGATCCGCAAAGGTCTGGAGTACACCAATGCGCAGAATACCTATGTGCGCAATGGCGAAGCACAGAACCGTGGTCTGGAAATGGCATTGCATGGCCGCCTCTCGCGTGCCCTGACGGTGGGTGTCAGCGCTACGGCACTCAACACGCAGCAGCAGGATACCGGTTCGGCCGAACTCGATGGCAAGCGCGTCACCGACGTTGCCGCCTTCAAGTCCAGCGCCTACGCCGACTATCTGGTACCGCAAGTGACTGGCCTGTCGGTCAGCGCCAACTGGCAGTATTCGGGCAAGAAAGCCTTCGACAAGGAGAATCGGGTCTTCGTACCGGCCTACCACGTGGTGAATCTGGGTGGCGCGTATGCTACCCGCATCGGCAACACGCCCACCACGCTGCGCGCCAGCATCGATAACGCCTTCAACAAGTTCTACTGGCGCGATGTCACCCCGGATCTGGGCGGCTACCTGATGCCGGGCGCTACCCGTAGCGTGCGCATCTCCGCACAATTCGACCTCTAAAACAGGTATTGCACGCGCAGCGTGACACTCTTCGCTGCGCGTGCCGAATTGCGTCCTAGCAGATAGGCGAATTCGTATTTGAGTTCCTGCCGGCCGATATCCCGGTGTCCGTACACCATCGGCCCGGCACGGTGCGACTGCTGCCGGTAAGGCAGCCAGTCATTCCATGTTCCCACTTCACCAAAGGCCTGCAGGCCCGGTTGCAGCCACGGCAGCCAGTTGTGCTTCACCTGTAACTGATAAGTCAGCGTGGTGCTGGTGTCGGTGCGGCTTGCGCCAGTCTGGGTGACCCGCAGATCACGCTGAAAAAACAGATTGGCATTGAATTGCGTACGGCCGATT
This sequence comes from Oxalobacteraceae bacterium, assembly GCA_027490725.1. Lineage (GTDB taxonomy): Bacteria > Pseudomonadota > Gammaproteobacteria > Burkholderiales > Burkholderiaceae_D > Rugamonas. The sequence goes on along the minus strand of JAIXXN010000010.1, from coordinate 52,887 downwards.
TCCGTTTGCAGTACCGGCCCCCATTCGATGCTGTAGCCAGCATCGCTGTCGCGGGCCCGCCCGATACGGGTATGCAGCGCCAGATCAACGTCATACTGACCTTGCGTGAGCAGGAAATCGTTCTGCCAGTCGGTCTGCACCCAGTGTCCGGCAGCGCCATTCTGCTTGACCCACTTGGCATACACTTCGGTATACCAGCGCGACGTGACACCATAGCCGATGCCGAGCTCCGGTGCTGCCACGGTACGGCCGCGATAGTGGGCATTCCAGTATTTGAAGTCGATCGACGCCTGATTTTCAACGTCGTAGGTAGAAACCAGATAGTAGCCAGTGTCGGCCAGCGCCGGCGGCAGCGAGGCGATGCACATCAATGTCACCGCCAGCCGCTTCATAGATGTCGCTCCACCTGAGATAGTCGTTCGCCGGGATCACCCGAAATCAGCAGATAGGGTATCCCACGCAGCGCCAATTCGTCCAGCAGCATACGATTGATGGTGATGCTGACCGCCTCGGATTCCCGCTGCAATCCGTCGGCCACCCACGGTATATCGGCGGCAGTCACCAGCGTCACCGCGTAGTCCTGCCGGTGGCGCGAGGCCAGTGCGTCCAGTGGCGCATCGACCGCCCCGAAATAGTGCCGACTGTAGAGCGCCGTCATCAGCGGCGTGGTGTCGCAAAAAAGATACTGACGGGCGTCGCCTGCAAGCGCGTCCTCGCGCGCACGCTGGGTGCTGGCAATGTGGAACTGATCGTCGGAACGCGGCACCCGCCCCTGCACATCGACAAACTCGCGCAGGTATTCGGGCACCCACAAAGTCTGATAGCGGCACGCCAGTGCCTGCGCCAGGGTCGACTTGCCGGACGACGCAGCGCCCAAAATCGCTACCCGCAGCGGCGGACTCATTCCAGTACCATATGCCGGCTGTCAGGGCGTCCATCGGTCTGATCGCCACGCCAGGCGCGCAAGCCCATGACTGCCATACCGACAAATACGGCATACAGCAGCGCCGTCAGCATCAGATGCTTATGCAGGTACAGTGCCACATACAGCACATCGACAATGATCCAGATGTGCCAGTTCTCGATTTTTTTCCGCGATAACAGCAATTGCCCAACCAGACTGCCCGCCGTCAGGAAGGCGTCCGAATTCGGCACATCGGTATCGGTAAAGGATTTCAGGAACCAGGCCAGCAGCGCAAACCCGGCCAGCCATGCAACGCCAGCCTGATAGCGCTGGCGCAGCGTCAGCGAGGTCACCGGCAGGCGTTCATGCCGGTCGTCGCCATGGACCCACTGGTACCAGCCGTAAATCGAGACGCTGATGAACACCAGTTGCAGACCCATGTCGCCATACAGGCGCGAGCCGAAGAACACCAGCCCGTAGGTGGCCGAGGAGATGATGGCGAACAGCCAGCCCCAGTGGGACTGGCGGATATTCAGCCACACCGTGGCCACCGACAGCAGGAACGACAGCAGTTCCAGCGGGGTCGTGGCCAGCCCTGCCAGATGCCATGGCGTGTTGGCGTACCCCAGTAAAACTGCCAGTTGTTCCATTATTTTTTCGCCGGATATTTGATGGTCATTTCCTTGAGCACGTTGTCGGCGTGATCAACCTCGCTCATCACCCACAGCATATAGCGGATATCCATGTGGATGGCGCGCGTGATGGCCGTGTCGAAGTACCAGTCCTTGGTGATCGATTCATAGGTCGAATCGAAGTTCAGGCCTACCAGTTCGCCATTGCGGTTCATCACTGCCGAACCGGAATTGCCACCGGTGGTATCGGCGCTGGTCAGGAAGTCCACTGGCACAGTACCCAGCACCGGATCCTTGAACTGGCCATAACGCTTGGCTTTGATCGCATCCAGCAGTTTCTGTGGTGCGTTGAACGGATCCTTGCCGGTATGCTTCTCGACGATCCCTTCCACGGTGGTGAACGGACCTTTGGTGATACCATCTTTCGGCGAGTAAGGCGACACCGTACCGTAGGTTACGCGCAGGGTCGAATTGGCATCCGGGTAGACCGGTTTGCCTTGCGATTTCTTCCATGCGATCACGGCCTGCATGTATTGCGGGATTACCCGTTCCAGATTGCCATCGAGTTCCTTGCGGCGCTCTTTCAGCGACTGGGTCACGTCATCGAGCTTGATCGCCAGCTGGACAAAAGCGTCGTCCGCCGCACCGATGGCAGCGGCATCCTTGCCCACCCATGCCAGACGCTTGGCAGTGTCACCAAGTGCGGTGCGGGTATACAGCGCTGGTACGGCTTCCACGGCAGGCAGCAGACTATCCAGACCGGTGACGTGCATGGTTTTTGGCAGTTTGGCGTAGCGCTGCAGGGCCGCCGTGTAGCGCGCCTGATCCACGCTGGCCACGAACGATTGTTCCAGACGGGTCAGACGCGCCTTGATGAAACTCAGGTCACGCTGCTGATAGCCCGAGTCGCGCTCCGCATCCGGCTTGGCACTTTCGCGCGCCAGACGGTACAAGGTAGCGGCGCTTTTCAGCAGATCCGAATTAGTCGCCACGCTGTAGCCGAATTCCTCGTCGCTGAGCGCCAGATCGGCGGCAATCACGGCATCGAGTTCGGCCAGCATGGTTTTCGACACATTTTGCTGCTTGCCATACCACGCACGGAACTCGGCGTCCTGCACATCCTTGATGGCGGCGATGTCTTTACGCGCAAAGCCGTCCAGCAGACCCTGGGTTTTTTTCATCACGTTATTCATGCTCTTGTCGACGCTGGCGTAACGCACGGCGGCGGCAGGATTGCCCTTGGTAGCAGCGGCAATCACATCGAGATCGGCCTGGATTTCGGCGACGCGCGCCGGGTAGGCAGCATCCCGCGCCGCACGGATTTCCGACGGCAGCTTGTAGCGGCTGGTGCGGCCCGGATAACCGGCCAGCAGCACCGGATCGCCGTTTTTCAGACCAGCGGCCGACACCACCAGAAAATCTTTCGAGTGGTATGGCACGTTGTCCGGCGACGGATCGGCCGGACGGCCATCCTTGCCCACGTAGGCGCGCAGGAAGGCGTAATCGCCGCCCTGACGTGGCCATTCATAGTTATCGATGTCGCCACCGAAGTTACCGATCATGTCGGCCGGTGCGTACACCAGACGCACGTCACGGATCATCATCTGACGGATACGGTAGTACTCGAGGCCACGGTGGAAGGCCGGCACGGAGCAGCGGTAAATCTTGTCGCTTTCGCATTCCGCGATCAGCGCCTTAATGGATTTTTCCACCACTTCGTGGCGCTGCTTGCCACTCATACCGGCTGTGACGTCTTTCAGCACGCGCCCGGTGACGTTTTCCACTTTATCGGTCACGTACACCAGCGTGTTCGGGCCACCCGGCAGCTCCTCGGCGCGGGTCTTGGCGAGGAAGCCATCGACGATGTAATTGTGTTCCGGGGTAGCGTTACGCTGAATCGCACCATAGGCGCAATGGTGATTGGTCACCACCAGACCGGCGTCGGAAACGAACGAGGCCGAGCAACCGCCCAGCGAAACGATGGCGCTCATCGGATGCTTAGCCAGATCGGCCAGTTTTTCGGCAGGAATCGTGATGCCGATGCGCTTCAATTCGGACTTTAACTGCGGCAGCTGGTACGGTTGCCATTGGCCTTCGTCGGCCTGTGCCGCAAATGCGCTCAGCAGCGCAGCGGGGAGAATGAGATGTTTGAACAAGATATATGCCCCAGTTTGAGTTCTGGCGGCAGTATATTCCTTCTGCGCAGCGCTGAAAATCCTTTTTAGCGCTGCGCCAGCCGGTTTTTCAGGCCTCAGGGAGTGGCCACATGCCAGCCGCCACCGAGTGCCTGGATCAGTGCAATCGCGGTGGTCTGGCGGTCGGCCTGCGCCTGCACCAGCGCGCGACGCGCGGTCAGTGCGGTATTCTGCGCCGTCACCACCTCGCTATAGCTAATCTGCCCGGCGCGGTAACGATTCAGCATCTGCGCTTCCACCTGATCGGCCGCCGTGGATGCCGCCTTGCGCAGATCCTGCTGCTGCGCCAGCACGCGGGTCGCCGCCAGCTGATTTTCCACATCGGCGAAGGCCGTCAGTACGCTCTGGCGATACTGGGCAATGGCGGCATCGCGCTGAGCCTGAGCGCCAGCTACGCGCGCCTGCGTGGCCCCGGCATCGAACAGCGTCTGCGCAGCCGACAGACCCAGCGACCACAGATTATTCGAGGCATTCAACAGCCCTGCGCTGCTGCCCGCAGCATAGCCGAAGCTTGCCGTCAGATTCAGCGCCGGGAAATAGGCACTGCGGGCCACGCCGATCTGCGCATTGGCCGCCGCCACGCGGCGTTCCGCTGCGGCGATGTCGGGACGCCGCTGCAGCAGGGTGGAAGGCACACCGGCCGGCACATCCGGCACCACCATCTGCCACGGCGCCTGTGGCAAGCTGAATTCACTGGCCGCCTTCCCCAGCGACACGGCAATCGCATGTTCCAGCGTGCTGCGCTGGCGGGTCAGCGTCAGCTGGTCGATGCGGGCATTGGCCAGCTGGGTTTCGGCCTGCAACAGGTCGGAACGGGCGGCAATCCCGGCCTCGAAACGGTTGCGGGTAATCTGCAGCACCCGCGCATAGCCCTCGGTAGTGGCATCAAGCAGCGCTTTCTGCGCATCGGTCTGACGCAGCGAGAAGTAATTGGTGGCCAGCTCGCCCTGCGCGGATAGCCGCGCGGCGGCCAGTTCGGCAGCACTCGCCTGCAAGCCTGCCTGCGCATTATCCACCCCTGCGCCCAGCTTGCCCCAGATATCCGGCTCCCAGCTGGCGCCGATGCTGGCGCGGTACTGATTAGCGGTAGTCGTGCGGTCGCCACCACCGGAGCGGGTGGCGCTGCCACTCAGATCAACACTGGGGAATAAGCCGGCGCGTTGCTGCTGCACCAGCGCCCGCGCCTGTGTATAGCTGGCCACTGCGGCCGCCACATTCTGGTTCGAGACGTCGATGCTGGCGACCAGCTGGTCGAGCACCGGGTCGCCGAACAGCTGCCACCATGGTCCGCGTTCCAGCATATCGGCCGGTGCAGCAACAGTCCAGCCGGCGGCCGCTTTTTCAGCCTCGCTGGCAGTCTCCTTATAGCTGGCCGGTTGCGGCGTGGCGGCCAGTTGATAGGCCGGCGTCACAGCGCAACCACTGGCTAGCAGGCTGGCCATGACGGCCAGTGACAGCGCGGTAAAACGGAAAGTAGGAATCGATAGCTTCATGGTGTGCCCGGCGCTTCGTCGTGCAAGCGACTCAAATGTTGTTCGGACGGGCTGCGGCGACGCAGCTTGTCCATCAGAAGGTAGACCACCGGAGTGGTCAGCATAGTCAGAACCTGACTGGCGATCAGGCCGCCGATAATCGCCACGCCCAGCGGCTGGCGTAATTCGGAACCTTCACCGAAACCTATCGCCAGCGGCAAGGCGCCCAGTGCGGCGGCCAGCGTCGTCATCAGGATCGGACGGAAGCGCAGCAAACAGGCTTCGCGTACTGCCTGATGCGGCGTCAGTCCGCGCGAGCGTTCCGCTTCCAGCGCAAAGTCGATAATCAGGATGGCGTTCTTCTTGACGATCCCGATCAGCAGGAATACGCCGATCAGCGCGATGGTGGAGAACTCCATCTTGAAAATCAGCAGTGCCAGCACCGCCCCCACTCCGGCAGACGGCAAGGTGGTCAGCACCGTGACCGGATGCACCAGACTTTCGTACAGAATGCCCAGCACGATGTAGATCACCACGATGGCCGCAAGAATCAGTAGTGGCAGCGACTTATTACTATCCTGCGCCGCCTTGGCAGAACCCTGGAAACTGCCACGCACATTGTTCGGCATACCGATTTCTGCTTCGGCATCCTTGATCTGCGCCGCAGCGTCGGACAGGCTTTTGCCGGCCTGCAGATTGAAGGCGATGGTAGTTGCCAGCTCGCCATCCTGATGGTTGATCGAGGTCGCGGTGGCCCGCTCGGCGAACGTCGCGATGGCCGATAGTGGCACCATCGCGGTGGCTTTGGTACTCAGCGCCGACCCGGACGAGGCATCCTTGACCGCAGGCGCCGCCACATTGGCTGGTGTCGTGCTGGCAGTGGTCGTGCTCACACCACTGGCGCTGCTGCTGACCGTTTGCGCCAGCGGTGCGCCATTCGGGTTGCTGGCGCTCGGCGCAGGCAACCCTTTGGAAGGCACGTACACATCTCTGAGTGCTTCCGGACTCCTGGCAAATTCGCGCGGCACTTCCATGATCACGTGATACTGGTTCAGTTCACCGTAGATGGTGGCGACCTGACGCTGGCCAAAGCTGTTGTACAGGGCATTGTCGATATCTTTCGCCGACAGGCCGAGTCGTGAGGCGCTGGCCTTATCCACCGTGACGAAGGTCTCGACACCATTTTCTGCCTGATCGGTATCCACGTCCGTCAGCGCCGGCTGGGTTTTCATCGCGTCGGCCAGACGGCTGGCCCATTTCTTCAGATCCGCCTGATTATCGCTTTTCAGGGTGTACTGGAAGTTGGCATTCGCCTGACGCCCGCCGGCGCGCAAATCCTGCACAGGACTGAGGAACAGGGCAACACCGGTGACCTTGGCCAGTTTCGGACGCAAGCGCGCAATCACGGCCTGCCCTGCCACACTGCGCTGACTGGCCGGTTTCAGGTTGATGAACATGAAACCGCCGCCGGCACGCCGGCCACCGGTGAAGCCCACCACCGTAGCCACGTCCGGATCATCCTTGATGATGTTGACCAGCTGTTTCAACTTGCCCTGCATGGCCTGGAACGAAATACTCTGGTCGGCCCGGATGCCGCCACTGATCTGCCCCGTATCCTGCTGGGGAAAGCCGCCCTTGGGGATAGCCGAGAACAGGTAAACATTCAGCCCGATCACAAATATCAGACTGAGCATCACCAGCCAGACACTCGACAAGGCCCAGTCCAGACTATGCTCGTAGCCTTTCAGGATAAAGCTGAAGGCGCGCTCGAACCAGCGTGCTACCGCGCCCGCTGGTGCTGTCTCGGCATGGCCCGATTTGAGTAGCCATGCACACATCATGGGCGTGGTGGTGAGCGAGACCACCAGCGAAATCATCACCGCCGCCGACAGCGTGATCGCGAACTCCTTGAACAGCGCGCCGAACTGCCCGCCCATGAACAGCAGCGGAATGAACACGGCGATCAACGAGAGGCTGATCGAGAGCACGGTAAAGCCCACTTCGCGCGCACCCAGCAGCGCCGCCTCGAAGCGATCCATACCCGCTTCAATGTGGCGGGTGGTATTTTCCAGCACCACGATGGCGTCATCCACCACGAAGCCGGTGGCCACCGTGAGCGCCATCAGTGACAGATTATTCAGGCTAAAGCCAAGCAGGTACATCGCCCCGAATGTCCCCAGCAGCGACACCACCGTGGCCACTGCCGGAACGATGGTGGCGCGCAGGCTGCGCAGGAACACGCTCACCACGAACACCACCAGCAACACGGAAATCACCAGCGTAATCTCGATTTCATGCAGCGACGAGCGGATCGAATTGGTGCTATCGGACGCCACGTCGATTTTAACGTCGGACGGCAACTGGGCCTGCAGCAGCGGCAATTGCGCGCGCACGCTGTTGACCGTTTCGATCACATTGGCACCCGCCTGCGAGCGCAGAATCACGATGATCGCCGGCTCGCCGTTAAACAGCCCCAGATTATTCTGGTCTTCCACGCCGTCCACAACCTGCGCCACATCCTGCAGGCGGATCGCCGTATCACCACGCCAGCCCACCACCAGTTGGCGGTAGTCGGCAGCACTACGGCCACCGCTGGCATGCGCCGATTCGGTATAGATCTGCAAGCGCTGGCCATGGCCTTGCAAAGCTCCGCGCGGACGGTTGGCGTTGGTGGCCTGGATCGCTGCGCGCACATCTTCCATCGACAGACCATACCGGTTCAGCGTATAGGGATTGAGTTCTACCCGCACCGCCGGCAGCGAACTGCCGCCCAATTCCACATCACCCACCCCAGTCACTTGCGACAGGCGCTGCAACACCGTGTTGGACACCGCATCGAAAATCTGTCCCGGCGTCTTGCTCTTCGAGGTCAGCGCCAGAATCATCACCGGACTGCCGGACGTGTTGGCTTTGCGGTAGGTCGGATTGCTGCGCAAGGTGGCGGGCAGATCGACGCGGCTGGCGTTGATCGCCGCCTGCACTTCGCGCGCGACCGAATCGACATTGCGGTTCAGGTCAAACTGCAGCGTTACGCTCGAGGAACCGGTATTCGACTGCGAGGTCATCTCGTTGACCCCGGCAATCACGCCCAGATGGCGCTCCAGCGGCGTCGACACGCTGGACGCCATGGTAGCCGGGCTGGCGCCGGGCAGATTGGCGTTCACCGAAATCACGGGGAAATCTACCTGCGGCAACGGCGCTACCGGCAGCAGGAAGAAGGCACCGATGCCAGCCAGTGCCAGCCCGCAGGTCAGCAGCAAGGTGGCAATTGGCCGCTTGACGAAAGGCGACGACAGATTCACGACACGCCACCTTCAGGCAAAGCCGTTTTGCCACGACCAAAACGGCGTGCCAGACTGTCGAAACCCAGATAGATCACCGGCGTGGTGAACAGCGTCAGCATCTGGCTGACAATCAGACCGCCAAAGATCGCCAGTCCCAGTGGCCGGCGCAACTCGGCGCCCTCGCCCCAGCCCAGCATCAGCGGCACGGCGGCAAACAGTGCTGCCAGTGTGGTCATCAGAATCGGCCGGAAGCGCAGTAGCGCCGCCTGGTGGATGGCCTCGCGCGCTGGCTTGCCCTGTTCGCGCTCCGCCTCGATGGCGAAGTCGATCATCATGATGGCGTTTTTCTTGACGATACCAATCAGGAGGATGATGCCGATAATCCCGATCACACCCAGATCCTGACCACTGATCAGCAGCGCCAGCAAAGCGCCCACGCCTGCCGATGGTAGGGTTGACAGGATCGTCAGCGGGTGGATATAACTTTCGTACAGCACTCCCAGCACGATGTAGACACACACCACCGCCGCCAGAATCAGCCAGAGCTGGTTGGACAGCGAAGCCTGATAGGCCCCCGAAGCGCCGAGGAAGGTCAGCGTGACCGAGGCCGGGAAGCCGATTTCGTGGGCCGCCTGCCGGATGCTGTCCACCGCTGTGCCCAGCGACACTCCGTCTGCCGTATCAAAGCCCAGCGTGGTAGCCGGATACTGGGCCACGTGCGTCACCTGTAGCGGCGCCGCGCGCTCGCTGATGGTAGCCACTGCCGACAGCGGCGTGGCCTTGCCCGAACCGGTACGGATCTGCAGATTACCCAGATCGGCCGGCGTGGTGATATCGTCACGGCGCGCTTCCAGAATCACCCGATACTGGTTGGTCTCGGTAAAGATGGTAGAAACGATGCGCTGACCGAAGGCGCTATACAGCGCATCGTCGATCGATGCCGCGGTGATCGACATGCGCGCTGCGCTGTCCCGATCCACCGTCACATAGGCGGCGTTGGCGCTGGCACCGACGTCCGACACCACATTGCGCAAGGTGGCTTTGCTGCGCATCTGTTCGGCCAGTTTGCTGGCCCACAGATTCACCGTGGCGTTGTCCGCGCCTTCCACCGAGACGCGGAACTGGGTTGGTCCCGATTCGGCATCGATGGTCAGGTCCTGGGTCGGTTGCAGATACAGGGTCAGGCCGGGAATCTGCGCCACGCGCTGGCGCAAACGTTCCATGGTCTGCTGCTGGCTACCTGTCCGTTCGTGCTTCAGATTGATCAGCATACTGCCGGTATGCAGCATGGTGTTATTGGCGGCATCGACACCGACCACGGAACTGAGCGTGGCGACGTCCGGATCCTCCAGTATCAGGCGCGCGGCCTGCTGCTGCAATGCCGCCATGCGCGCATAGGAAACCGCCTTACCGGTTTCCAGACGCGCCTGCAACTGGCCGGTATCCTGGGTCGGGAACAGCCCTTTCGGGATCACCACATACAGTAGCACCGTCAGCAACAAGGTCGCCAGCGCCACCAGTAGCGTCAGGCCGCTATGGTTGAGCACCCAGACCAGCGCACGGTCGTAGTGGGCAAGCACGCGATCAAAAAACTGCTGAAAGCGCTGGGCGTAGCGATTGGGCTTCTCCTCCGCGTGGCTCTTCAGCCAGCGCGCCGACATCATCGGCACCAGCGTCAGCGACACCAGCGCCGAAATCAGGATCGTAATCGCCAGCGACATAGCAAACTCGCGGAACAGACGCCCCACTACATCGCCCATGAACAGCAGCGGAATTAGCACCGCGATCAGCGACACCGTCAGCGAAATAATCGTAAAGCCAATCTGCGCCGCACCTTTCAGCGCTGCCGCCATCGGCGTCTCGCCTTCCTCGATGTAGCGGGCGATATTTTCGATCATCACAATCGCATCATCGACCACGAAACCGGTAGCGATGGTCAGCGCCATTAGCGACAGATTATTCAGGCTGTAACCGAGCAGATACATGATGCCGCAGGTGCCGATCAGCGAAATCGGCACCGACAGGCTGGCAATCACGGTGGCGCGCACGCTATGCAGGAAGGCGAAGATTACCAGCACCACCAGCACCACCGCCAGCAGCAGCTCGAGTTCCACATGTTCGACCGAGGCACGGATGCCGGTGGTGCGATCGCTCAGCACTTCTACCTTCATCGCAGCGGGCAGACCAGCCTGCAGTTCGGGCAGGCGCGCCTTGATCGCATCCACCGTGGCGATCACATTCGCACCGGGTTGCCGCTGCACGTTCAGAATAATCGCCTGACGATTGCCGGCCCATGCGCCCAGTTCGACGTTTTCCGCACTATCCTTAACGCTGGCCACATCCATTAGCCGCACTGGTGCCCCGTTCTTGTAGGCGAGGATCAGCTCCTGGTAATCTTTGGCCGTCACCAGCTGGTCGTTAGCGTTAATACTGTAGGCGCGGGTCGGCCCGTCAAAGCTGCCCTTGGCGCCGTTGGCATTGGCCGCCGTGATGGCGGTGCGCAGCGTATCGAGCCCCAGCCCGTACGAGGCCAGCGCATTGGTGTCGGCCTGTATCCGCACAGCGGGACGCTTACCGCCACTCAAGGTCACCAGCCCGACCCCAGAAACCTGCGAGATTTTTAGCGCTAGCCGGGTATTCACCACATTCTGTACTTCCGTCAGCGGCATGCTATCCGAGGTAATCGCCAGCGTCAGCACCGGCGCATCGGCCGGATTGACTTTGGCATACACGGGTGGCGCCGGCAGGTCGGTCGGCAGCAGCGAGGCACCGGCATTGATGGCGGCCTGCACTTCCTGCTCGGCCACGTCCAGCGTCTGGCCCAGACTGAATTGCAGGGTAATGATGGAGACTCCGGCCGCGCTGGTAGAACTCATGCGCTGCAAGCCCGCCATCTGGCCGAACTGGCGTTCCAGTGGCGCGGTCACGGTCTGCCCCATCACTTCGGGGCTGCCGCCCGGGTACAGCGTCTGTACCTGTATGGTCGGAAAATCGACTTGCGGCAGCGCAGATAGCGGCAGGAACTTGAAGCCGACGATCCCGGCGAGGACAATCGCCAGCATCAGTAGCGAAGTCGCTACCGGACGTTTGATAAAGGGGGCGGACGGGCTCATTATTGTGCAGCGCCCGGGTCTTTACGCTGACGACGTTCGCCACTGCCGGCCGATGCTGCGCCAGATGCCGAGGCAGCATCCGGCAATGCCGCCGGACCGCCATGCCGGCCACCGCCCGAGCCGCCAGCGCCGGGCAGCGTCACTTTGGCGCCTTCCTTGAGACGATCCGCGCCTTCGGTAATCACCTGCTCGCCAACTTGAAGGCCGCTCGTAATCTGCACCTTCTCGGCAGTCGCCTGCCCGCGCGTGATAGGCCGCACGGTCACGCTTTTATCATCTTTGAGTACATACACAAAGTCGCCCTTGGCACCGTGGCGCACTGCCGTTACCGGCACCATCACGGCATCCTTGATGGTGCGCAGTTCCAGTCGCAAATTCACGAACTGGCTAGGAAACAGCGTCGAACGGGTATTCGCAAACCGCGCTTTGGCCTTCACCGTGCCGGTCTGCACATCGACCTGATTATCCAGCGCCGAGAACTTGCCGCTTTCGAGCACACTGGTGCGGGTACGGTCGAGCGCCACCGCCGTCAGGCTGGCACCGCTGTTCGCCTGCTGCATCACCAGCGGCACGCTGTCCTGCGGTACCGAAAACTCCACATCGATCGGCGCTAACTGGGTAATCACCGCAATCCCGCTGGCATCGCTGGCACCCACCAGATTGCCCACATCGACCACCCGCAGGCCAACCCGTCCCGAAATCGGTGCCAGTACTTTGGTATAACCCAGATTCAGTCGTGCCGTGCCCTCCTGCGCGCGATCCGTCATCACCGTTCCTTCCAGCTGCTTCACCAGCGCCGCCTGCGTATCGACATCCTGACGCGCAATCGAATCCTGTCCCAGCAAGGTGCGGTAGCGTTCCAGCGTCAGGCGGGCGTTTTCCAGTTGCGCCTCATCGCGCTGTCGCTGGCCGGACGCCTGCAGCAGCGCCATCTCGAACTGGCGCGGATCGATCTGCGCCAGTACCTGCCCGGCTTTCACCATCTGGCCTTCCTTGAACAGCACCTGTTGCAGAATGCCCGAAACCTGCGGACGCACCGTGGTGGTCGCCGCCGCCGTCACTGTGCCTAGTGCCTCCAGCGTCACCGGCAGATCGGCTTTTTCGGCCGTCGCCACCCCCACCGTGGTGGCCCCGCCGCGGCGCCCGCCAGCGCCAGGGCCACCAGGACCGCCCGGCCCCGCAGCAGCGCCGGGACCTCCGGCGGGCGCCGTTCCGGGCGCCGCACCTGTCGCTGCCGGCTGGTGGGTCAGATACCACGCCAGTCCGCCCAGCCCCGCCATCGCGGCAACCGCAATGACACTGCCCGCCAGTCGCGAACGGCGGCTGCGTACAGGAGGAAGTTGCGTCGGTTCGGGTGTATTACGGGTATCCATTGAAATCCTTGGGTGGCGTACATGAGTGATATCGCTGAGCGCTTTAGTTACGTGATGCGTTGCGTGAAGCGTTGCATGGGACAGACCACGATCATCGTTGCGTGGACTCTAGCACAGCAAAAAACTGCTGTCAGGCGCCTGCCCCTCGCGGATACAAACTCGCTACAAAACAGGGCCTTTGCTCACATTTGACTACTACCGCTTTACATATCTTTACGCCAGCGACATCCGCGCTTCACGTCGGCAGCGCAGACTGGCTCTGTCGTTTCCCGAATAATCTGTTGAGGAGAGAACATGAGTATCATCAATCGCCAGAGCGTTGCAGCATTTCTACTGGGCTCGGCGCTCGTTGCCGGTGCCGGCGCCTTCGCCGTCGAACGTCATATGGGTGGCCCCGGTGCCGGCATGGCAAGTGCCGAACACCTGGAACGTATGACTACGCATCTGTATAAGGCAGTCGACGCCAGCGAGGCACAGAAAGCGGCCATTGAACCACTGGTCAAAGCGGCCGTGGCCGACCTGAAACCGATGCACGAACAGCTATTCCAGATCCACCGGCAGGTCGCCAGTCTGCTGGCAGCCCCCAGCATCGACCGCGCCGCACTGGAGAACACCCGCGCCAGCGGCATCGCACTGGCCGACCGCGCCTCGCAGCGGCTAGTCAGGCTGATGGCCGATGTGGGCGATAGCCTGAGCCCGGCGCAGCGCCAGAAACTGGCCGACCATCTGGGCAAAATGGGGGAGCGGCGCCACCACCGCGGCTAAGCCCTGCGCCCCTTACAGACAGCCAGCTTGTAAGGGGCGGCTAGCAAACGTAGAATGAATCGCATGAATTCCGTCGCCCCCCCATCTCCTGCACCTGCACCTGCACCTGCACCTGACCATATTCTGCTGGTCGAGGACGACCCCCGTCTCGCCGACATGCTGACCGAATATCTGGCGCAGGCGGCGTATCGTGTCACCCACGCGCCGTGTGGCCGCGCCGCACTCGATGCTGTTGCCGCAGGCGGGATCGATGCCGCGATACTGGATCTGATGCTACCCGATATGGATGGACTAGAGGTATGCCGCCAGTTGCGCAACAGCTCTGACCTGCCCATCCTGATGCTCACCGCACGTGGCGATGCGATCGACCGCATCATCGGCCTGGAACTCGGCGCGGACGACTACCTGCCGAAACCATTCGAGCCGCGCGAACTGCTGGCACGCCTGCGCGCCATTCTGCGCCGTCGTATCGAACACCGCCACCAGCCGGCCAGCACCCGCACGTCGAATCCGCATTTGCTGCACTTCGGCCGGCTAGAAATCGATCCCGACGCGCATGCCGCGCGGCTCGATGGCCAGCCCTGCGACCTGACCTCCTACCAGTTTGACCTGTTACTGGTACTGGCGCGCCATGCGGGCCGGGTGCTGTCACGTGACAGCCTGATGGCCCTACTCAAGGGCGAGCCTCTGGAAGCCTTCGACCGCTCCATCGACGTACACATGTCACGCCTGCGCGCCGCCGTCGAGGACGATCCGAAAAAACCACGCCGCATCATCACCGTGCGCGGCGCCGGCTACCTGTTCGCCAAGGTGCAGGACTGATGGCCGCGCCACGAAAGGCCGGGCCACGAGAGGCCGGGCCACGCCTGGCCCGGCCACGCTTTACCTGGGGCTTTCCGCGCCTGTACTTCCGCTTCTACGTGGCCCTGCTGGTCAGTCTGGCGGTGTTCGCACTGGCCGTCACGCTGGTCTGGCAGCGCAGTGGCGGGCCGCTCGAACGCTCCAACACCGCACTGGCGCACCTGATGCAGAATGCACTGGCCAGTGCCGACGCCCCGCCCGCCGAGCAGCAGGCGGCACTGGAACGCATGGCCAGCGACCTGAATGCCAGCCTGACCCTGTACGGGCGCGAATGGCAGCAACTGGCCGCCGTGGGCGAGCCTATCCCGCCACATCGCTGGCGCCAGCGCGGCGCCGGCGCTGCACCGGGCGCCTTGCTGCGCGGCCCGCCGCCAGAATCGCTGGTGCGCCTGCCGGATGGACGGCGTCTGCTCTCCAGCGTGCCGCTCGGCTTTACCCGTCCCAAAGCCATCCTGCACAACGCCCTGCTCCTGCTGGCACTGGGCATCGGCATTGCCGCCTTCCCGCTGATCCGCCACCTCACCAAACGGCTGGAACGGCTGCAACAGGGTGTTGAATCACTGGCGGCTGGCAATCTGAGCGCACGGGTGGCCGTCGAAGGAAAAGATGAAGTAGCCCAGCTGGCGCGCAGTTTCAACCGCGCTGCCGACCAGATCGAACAGCTGGTCAGTGCCCACAAGACCTTGCTGGCGAATGCCTCGCACGAATTGCGTACGCCGCTGGCACGCATCCGGATGGCTCTGGAATTGATGCAGGAGGACGTCGATCCGAAACGCCGCGCCGGGCTGGAACAGGACATCCGCGAACTCGATGTCCTGCTGGACGAAATCCTGCTGGCTAGCCGGCTGGATGCCGTCAACGCCGAAGTGATGCTGGAAGAACTCGATTTACTGGCGCTGGCCGCCGAAGAAGCTGCCCACTACGACGCGGTACAGCTGGAAGGCTGCAGTGCCGTGCTGGCTGGCGATACGCGCCTGCTACGCCGCCTGCTACGCAATCTGCTGGAAAACGCCCGCCGCCATGGCGCGGCACCGACCTTTGTGAACCTCGCCATTGAGGGCAGCAACGCCATCCTGAGCGTGCATGACAGCGGGCCCGGAATTCCCGCCTCGGAAGCGGAACGGGTGTTCGAACCGTTCTACCGGCGCCGCAACACCCGCGATAACCATGGCGCCGGACTGGGTCTGGCACTGGTGCGCCAGATCGCCCGTCGTCACGGTGGTGAAGCGCGCTGCGTGCGCCGCGAAGATGGCGGCAGCGGCTTCGAGATTACCCTGCCTTTACTGCAGGGCTAATCTGCACCAGCGTGGCAGCATCAGGGCGATTCGCACAGGCAGTGGGTGATCGCCGTGAAAGGCTTATGCGCCACCGTCAGTTCAGACAGCCAGCCCAGATCCTGCGCAATGCCGCTCGCAGCCGATGCTGGCAGGCCGGTACTGGCAGCCCCCAGACCCAGTGCCAGCTTCCACTGCGGGCCGATGGCCTGCGCCAGTGCCTGCGTTGCCGAACCGCCCAGCATACCGATGATACGATCAACCTTGCTCACGTCCGGCTCCATATAGACCACCCGGTAGTCCGCCAACTTGGCACGGCGCGCCGCCGATTTCAAGGCATCGTCATAGCTGCCCAGACGATCCACCAGACCGCGCTCCTTGGCCTGCGCACCGGTCCAGACGCGTCCCTGTGCCACCGCATCGATTTTTTCCGGCGTGGTTTTACGCGCCTTGGCAGCGCGGCCGATAAAGTCGGCATACACATGGTTGATACTGCCCTGGATCACTTGCGCAAAACGCGGATCCAGCGGGCGCAGCGGATTGGTTGCATCGGCCATCCACGTAGTTGGCTGACCAGCGGTGTGGATACCCAGCTTGTCGATCACTTTATCTGCCGTCGGCAGAATCGCAAACACCCCGATCGAGCCGGTGATGGTGGTCGGCGCGGCGATCACTTCATCGGCCGCCATCGAAATCCAGTAGCCACCGGAAGCGGCCACGTTCCCCATCGACACCACCACCGGCTTGCCGGCAGCGCGCGTCAGTTCCAGTTCGCGGCGGATGATTTCGGACGCAAACGCGCTGCCGCCCGGCGAATCAACGCGCAGCACGACTGCCTTGATGCTGTCATCCTCGCGCGCTGCACGAATCAGCTTGGCGGTCGAATCACCACCGATCGCACCGGCGCTGGCGCTGGCGCTACCATCGCTGATCTCGCCCTGCGCTACCACCACGCCGATGGCATCGCCAGTCAGCCGGGTATGCACGCGCGCCAGATAGTCGTCGAAGCTGATCTGGCGGAAGCTCTTGCCTGCCACATCACGCTCGCCGCGCTTGATCATCAGTTCGCGGACTTCGTCGCGGGTCTTCAGACCATCGACCAGTTTCGCTGCCAGCGTCACTTTGGCCAGATCGCCCTGCTGCTGTTCGACCAGCGCCGGCAGGTCGTTAATGGTCTTCATTACAGCGCCCTGCGCCAGCTTGCGGGCCTTTTCCACGTCGCTGGTGTAGGCTGTCCACAGACCGTTATTCAGATACGCTTCCGCTTCTGCAGCGGCAGTCGATGGACCGTTGGCGATATACGGTTCGGCGAAGCTCTTGTAGGTGCCGACCCGCAGCAGGTTGACCGTCACGCCCAGCTTATCAAGCGCATCGCGGTAGTAATTGCGATAGCGGCCAAAGCCCTCCAGCATCACCATCCCCATCGGGTGCACATACACTTCCGAAGCGTGCGCTGCCAGCAGATACTGGCGCTGGTCGAAGCTCGAACCCCACGCCACCACCGGCTTGCCGCTGGCCTTGAAGCGATCCAGTGCCGCCGCCACTTCGCGCAGAATCGCCTGACCGCCGCCATCCATTTCGTCGGTCAGCAGGACTGCCGAGGTGATTTCCGGATCCTTGGCCGCTGCATCGAGCACCGCCAGCACATCGCGCAGCTGCAGCATCTTGTGGCTCTCGCCGCCACTGACACTATTCACCAGCGCGGAACGGGCGCTGGAACTGGTCTGCTCGACCAGTTGCCCTTTCAGGTTCAGCACCAGCGCCGTTTTCGGTCCCAGCGCCTTGTGGCCGCCGCCGAAAATCGCCAAGCCCAGTGCGACCAGCACCAGCAGGAACAGCAGGTTCATCACGCTGCGCCGACCGGTGTCGAGAGCACGCCAGAACCAGGAACATGCACTACGCAGATAGGAAAACGGGGACTTACTCATTCAAGCTCCAGTCGATTGCGAAATTTACAAGACCGCCATTGTATGCTGTCCGTCGCGCGGTGCGCGGGAAATCATCAACAGACCGGCAAATACCAGCAGCCCGTTGACGATCAGCAGCTCCAGACCCAGTCGGTAGCTGCCGAACAGCTGCTGCTGATTCAGCTCCAGCAGGTAGCACAGCACTGGCCCGGCCAGCGCCACCAGCGGTACCAGCCGCTGCGCGCCCGCGCGCACCACCCGCCGCGTCAGCAAGCCAAACGCGAACAGGCCGAGGATAGGCCCATAGGTATAGCTGGTCAGCTTCAGAATCAAGCCTATCATGCTGGCGTTATCGAGCCAGCGGAATAACAGTACCAGCGCTAGAAACAGCGCACAGAAACCCAGATGTACCCAGTGGCGCTGGCGTAACTGCTGCGCTTCGCTCAGATCGGTGCGGCGCTGCCAGCCCAGTATATCGAGACAGAAGCTCGCCGTCAGCGCCGTCATGGCCCCGTCGGCACTGGGGAATAGCGCCGACACCAGCCCGAGGAAGAACAGCAGTTGCAGGGCGACGGGCATGTGCTGCATCACCACCGCAGGGAACAGCTTATCTCCGCTCGCGTTGAGTCCCACCGTCGGCGCGTACAGGCTGAGTAAGCCCCCCAGAAACAGGAACAGCAGCAGCACGCCGCTCAGCACCACGGTCAGCAGCAGCATGTTTTTCTGCGCATCGCGCAGGGTTGGCACCGAGATATTTTTCTGCATGATCTCCTGATCCATGCCGGTCATGGCCAGCACGATGAACACCCCGGCCAGCCACTGCTTCCAGAAATAGCCGGGGCTATCGACATCGTGATTGATTACCCGGGTCAGGCCGCCCGCGTCCATGGCGCGCCAGCTGGCAGCCACATCCAGATCAAGTTGCCCAAGCAGCCAGACCATGCAGCCCGCCAGCGCCAGCAGCATCCCGACGGTTTGCAGGGTATCGGTCCAGATCAGTGTCTTGACGCCGCCCTGATAGGTGTACAGCAGCATCATTGCCAGAATCACTGCCGCCGTCAGCCAGAATGGCAGGCCCATAGCGTCGAGCAGCGTAAGCTGCAATATATTGACGACCAGATAAAGCCGGGCCGAGCCACTGAGAGTGCGCGAAATCATAAAGAAGCTGGCCCCGCTCAGATACGCCCCCTGCCCCAGCCGCAGCGCCAGATAGTGATAAATCGAGGTCAGTTGCAGCCGGTAGTACAGCGGCAGCAGCACGCCCGCCACCAGCAGGTAGCCGGCCACATAGCCGAGCATCACCTGCAGGTAGCCGAAGCCATCCCGCCCGACCATGCCCGGCACGCTAATGAATGTTACGCCACTCAGCGTGGTACCCACCATGCCCACGGCCACCAGCAACCAGTGGCTACGCCGATTGCCGATGAAAAAACTCTGGCTGGTTGCGCCGCGCGCCGTGCGTCTAGCCACCCACAGTAGCACGCCAAAATAGACGATCAGAAGACTGAACAGTGCACTTGCCGACATAAACTACCCGCTGCCATCAATGAAATGGCCGCCAATATACACCGCAGCGTCCGAGCCTGCCGGACACGCCCCGCCCGCGCGGCCATTAGCGTGCGCGCAAAGAGCCGGCGCTGGCTTAATCTAGACTAACTTGGTGGTACGCCGCGCCAGACCAGATTACCGCGCTGTACAGAGTGAGAATTCGTGAGAATTCGTCGGGTTTAGGGCGGGTGTATACCCTACACTTTGTTTCCACACGGCTAAGAAAACCGGTAATATGTAACATTATAATTAAGGATAAATTAACGGGATCGCAGGCAGGCTCCGGTGGCTGGATGAATGATGAATAATGAAAACACGAGTCTCTGGCCCCTGGGTTCCGGAAATTGGGATGCAAGTGATCACAGCGCCGGCTTCCAGCTGGTGAGCACCGCGCTCGGCCACGCCGTCGCCGGGCATCTCCCGGCCGCTGATCTGGCCAGCTTCCTGCAGATGCGTACGGTGCCCGGCAGTCACGCCAGCTTCCCGCCTGAATTCGACTTTTCCCCGTTCGATGGCAGCCCGCTCGCACCGCGCCGTGCCGCGGGCGCCGCTGACAGCTGGATACCGCCGTTCGGCTCCTGCAGCGTCAGCACGGCACGCAACTCGGAAGCACTGGGGCTGCGCAAGGCGCAGCGTACACTGGCTCTGAGCGCGCAGGGCCAGTACCACGCCGAGCGCGATGCCGACGCCAGCCTGCCGGTGCCACCGCCCGGCGAATACCAGTTCATTTCCAGTCAGTTCGGCAGCAGTGGCCCGGCCTTGCTGGCGCTCGATCCCGCCAAAGGTAGCCTGTTCGTCTGGCTGGCGGCCAGCGCCAGCTGGCAAGCCATCGAGGGTGCCGGAGGCCGGCTGCTGGCCGAGTCGCATCTGCCGCGCCGTAGCTGGCGCTGCGAACTGCTGACCGCCTTCCACGGCACACTGCTGCTCGCCACCGATGCCGGGCTGGCACGTCTGGTCGTCGATCTTCCGGCCCTGCAATATCAGGTCAGCTACAGCAGCGGCACCGCCGCCGTGGGCGCACCGGTGGCGTTTAACCAGCGCATCTGGCTCCCCCTGCAGGATGCCGACGGTAAGCTGCGCTTCGGCCAGTTCGGCAGCGACGCTACGGCGGGCGATATGGTCGAGATCGCTAATGCGCCAGCCCGCCTGTCCGGTGGCAGTAGCCCGGTCGCCTATGGTCGCATGGCCGTCTGGCTGTACGAACAGGGCCAGCTACATCTACAGCAACAGGCTGATGGCAGTTTCAGCGCACAGTTTATTGCCTGGGCGCCCCACATCACGCCCGAGTACGACTTCGGCAGTCCCTATCAGGGTCCCTCCGGCGCCCTGTGGCAACTATGCTTCGACCATCAGGCGGGTAGCTATCTGTATCTGGAACTGGGCAAGTTGCAGCCCCAGCAGGAGGCGGCGCTCACCCCGCGCTTCTGTTCCGGCCACATCAACTATCGCTTCGCCAGCAAACTCAAGAAAAGCCCCTGGCTGGAGCCGGAACAGGGCGACGACGGCGCCGCCAACGAAGTGGTGATTCCCCTGCTCGAAACGGGCAAGGGCGGCGTGGTCGGGGTGAAACTGCGGGATATACTGGCCCTCAGCACCATGCTCGAGAGCAGCGAACGGATGCGTTTTCAACTGATCTGGGATGACGATGACGCGGAAACCGTGTTCCACACCGGCGTCGTCAGCCAGCCATGGCTGCTGCGCCTGTTCACCCATGACAACAAACTCTGGGCCTACCATCCGCAACTGGCCCGAATCGAAGGCTGGAATCTCGCCCCATGAAGCGTGCTATGAACCTCTGCTTACATCCGCTGGCCCTGCTGGCTACTGTGCTGCTCACTCTGGCTGCGCCAGTCCCCGCGTCGGCCGGCATCCAGCAAGCGTTTCTGGTCCAGAATTCCGGCTGGATGGAGCCCTTCTACGCCGATCCGGCCTCGCAGCTGAAACCGCTGGTAGCCGCCGTAGCGGGCGCCGCGGCCGAGCCCGATGACCGCATCATTACGCTGGCCTTCAGCCAGAGCCACGCCGAACATCATTCGCCCCAGTTGCTCGGCGAAGGCAATGCCGCCAGTGTGTCCGGCTTGCTGGCGCCGCTCACTCTGGCCCGCAAAGGCAGCGGTCCGGCACTCGCCGACACCGATTTTCAGGAAGCCATCCGCGGCACGATTACCGGTCCGCTGCATGGCCAGTCGGGCATCATCTGGATTTTCACCAACAACCGTAACAGCCCCGGCAATGACCCGGCCACGGCGGCCCGCAACCGCGACTTCTATCGCCTGCTGCATCTGGAACCGTCGATCACCAAGACCGTCGTATTTCCGCTGAAGATGCCGCTACAGGGCAAGCTCTACAGCGCGCGCGGCCTGATGGTGTATGCCCTCGCCTACGGCGAACCGGCGGCGGCCGCACTGACCCGGATACTCGCCAATGGCCGCCTGTCGAGCGTACTGACGCGCCCGCCGGCACGGCTGAAGCCGGTCGATCAGGATGCCTTGCGGATTGTTCCCGAAGCCCTGCTGGACAGCCCGAATATGCACGCCTCGCTGGGTAGCGACCAGCGCACCCTGATACTCGACGTGGAAGCGGCCTCGCTAATTCCGACCGTTCACCTGAAAGCCTCGCTGCAGAACCAGTTCTATCCTTACGCCATCAGCAACGCCAGCGTTAGCGCCCAGCTGCATGCGCCAGGCGGGGTACAGCAAGCGATCCGGGTCAGCCCCGACCGGCTGGCCTCGCTGCCCCCCGGTGCGCGTCAGGCCGTCGATGTGCAGTTCCAGCTGCCACTCGAGCAAGTGCCCTCCGCGTGGTCGGCCAAGGCGATTGGCGCGATGGGCAAACGGCTACAGTTGCCGATGCTGGTGACTCTCGACCTGAGCGGCCAGCAACTGGCCTTGCCGGCCGAATTCCTCGCCGAAATGCAGCAGCTCTTCCCCGGCGATCCGCTGGCCGAAGCGCTGGTGCCGCCGTCCAGCGTGCGCAGCTCGCGTGCCCAGGTGCCGCTGCTGGTGCGGGTCCAGTATCCGCTCACGCCAGTGCTGGTCGTGGTGGCGGGCGTGCTGGCCCTGGTCGGCGCACTGGCCACCCTGCTGATACTGGCCGGGCGCAGCAGCCGTTATCCGGTGCAGGTCGACGGCTACCGGCGCCAGCTCATGCTGAAAGCGTTCAGCAGCCAGAGTGTGCTCAACGATCAGGGGGAAATCATCGGCGAAATTCGCCGTGGCCTGGGGGCACCGCGCATTGTGCAGGTGGCCGATGGCCATACCCTGCAACTGCTGTAATCCGAATCCGCAACGAATCCGTAGTCACCATCCACAAGGAGAATTGAGCGATGTCCCAAGACAACAAAGAAAGCGCCGGCTTCACCCTGCCACCGCCGGCTGACAGCGCCGCTGGCCCAGCGGCGCCGGCCAGCACCACCACCGCGAGCAGCGCAGCGCCCGTGCTGGCGCCGGTCGAAGCGGACACCTCGTCGCGCGACCTGCTGGTCGGTGGGGCGATTCTGCTGGTGCTGTTCATCGCCTTCTTCTTCGCGCGCAATGCCTACGCCAACACGCTGGTGGTGAAACGGGTTCCGCCGAACAAGGCCAACGCGGCCGGCTGGTGGCTGTTCATCTTCCTCGCCAGCCTGTCGACCGGTGTGGTGCTGGCCGCCGTGAATGCCTCGAGATTCATGGCGCCGCTGATCATAGTACCGATCAGCCTGATCGCCATCGTGGCACTGGTACTGACCTTTGTAGCGGGTCGCAAATAAACTTGTAGTGTGAATGAAGGACGCGGGCATCATGGACAATTTGAATCAGACTATCGGCGCGGGTGAGCGCAAGCAGGAACAGATCATGGATCTGCGCCCCACCCTCTTTATCGGCATCGGCGGCACCGGCATGGAAGTATTGCTGCGGGTACGCCGGCGCATCCTCAACAGTCTGTGGGGTGGTAACGGGGTGCGCACCCGCGTCGAAAGTCTGGCCGATTTCCCGGTTGCCCAGTTCATCCAGTTCGACCTCGATGCCGGTGCCGTGATCGATAGCGGACGGGCCCAGGCCGATGACCTGCAATACGATCTGGTCAAGTTCAGCGACGAAGACAAAATCGTCGAGTCCTTCGATATGGATAAATACAGCCGCGATGACGACGCGCTGGAGAAATATCCGCATATCAAGGAATGGCTGTCCCTCACGCCGAAGAAGATCCGTGAACTGGGCATCGATCCGGCCAAGGGCGCCGGCCAGATCCGTGCCATTTCGCGGCTCTACCTGTTCGACAAATACACCAAGGTGCGCGACAAGATCCGCCTCAAGCTGAAAACCCTCAAAGCAGGCCTGTCGCACGAACAGCAGCTCAACCAGCTGGGCCTGCGTATGGAAAACAGCAAATTCCGTATCGTGGTGGTCGGTTCGGTGGCCGGCGGCACTGGTTCCGGCGCCTTCCTCGATATGGGCTTGCTGGCGCGCTGGCTGGCCAAGACCGAAGTCGGTCAGGCCGACGTCGAGCTGATGCTATTCCTGCCCACCGGTTATGCCGGCGCCAACAAGGACCGCACCGAGGCGAACGGCTATGCGGCGCTGATGGAACTCGAATCGGCCATGCTCGGCAACAAGGGTTATGTGGGGCGCTGGGATGCCTACGACCAGCCGGAACTGCCGCGCGACCCGTATAGCGAAGTGTATCTGATCGATTCGGGCAATCTGGCCCAGCAGCACACCAAGGACATCCAGGACGTCTACCACATGGTGGCCGATGCCCTGTTCGAAGATTTCGCTTCCGGCGATTTTGCCCGCCGCAAGCGCTCCACGGCCGTTAATCAGGCCATGCACAAGAATTTCCTGCATGATGCACTGGTGCCCAAATCGCGCTTTGCCGACATGCGCCTGTCGTATTCGAAACGCTATTCCGCGTTCGGACAGGCGGTGCTCGACACCCGTCAGGAAGCGCGCCGCGACGAGCAGGCACACCGCTGGGCGGGCGCCATGCTGCAAGCCTTCTTCGGCGTGGGCAGCAGCGATACCGGCGCCAACCGTGCCACCGACAAACAGCGCGACGACTTCATGGCCGCCCAGATGGCGCTGCGTACCCATCCGTTCAGCGATTTCCCGGAATTCTCCGACAAGCAGGTAGAGCTGAAACGCAGCAACGGCGAATTCATCGACTACCAGATCGTCGACGATCTGCTGCAGGACAAACACGGCCTGCTGCTGGCCGGCGTCGAACAGCGCGTGAATGGCCAGATCGATGCCATCCGTAGCGGCTTCGACCGTGCCGAATGGCCAGCCCAGGTGCGCGATGCCGTCAAACGTCTGGAGCGCGATGCCGTGCGCGATCAGGACTCCACCGCCGACACCACCGAAGACCGCGTCAGCAAGCGCCGCCGCGAACTGCTCGAACGCATCAAACAAGGCGTGCGTGACCAGCTGTATTCCTACCTCGACAACAAGGACTTCGGCGGCCTCGAATACGTGCTGTCGCTGGTCGAACAGATCAAGGACCGACTGGAAGCGCCCGGCACCGGCCTGATGCAGGCGCTCGGCACCAATGCCGAACGCTATCGGGAAATCAAGGAAGCCGTGCGTACCCGCGAATGCGAACGCCTGCTGACCAATCTGGAACAGACCCGCGGTGGCCTGTTCGGCAATGGCGAAAAGCAGGCGGTAGCCGTGATGGACCACCTGCGCACGGAAATTGCCAATGCCCTCAAATTCCACCTGCGCGCCAAGGCCGCCGAGGAAAGTGTCACGCTGATGCAGGAACTGTCCGACTGGCTGGGCCGCAAGGTCGGCGTGGACGCTCAGGGCCGCGCCGTGTGGAGCGGTCTGGTGGGCGAGTTGCAGGCCGGCCGCGAAGCCGTACTGGCGATGCTGGCCCAGCTGCAGCAAGCCAATCTGATTCTGCAACAGGACCTGCGCAAAGACCACGCAACCCTGATCGTACTGCCAACCTCGCAGGCCATCCAGCCGATGCCGGGGCTAAGCACCTTGCGCGAATGGGCCGATGAAGCGTTCAAGGATCTGGGCGGCTCGAAAGTGCTGTTCCCGATGCTGGGCGACGCGGCCCAGCGCAGCGACATCCTGCTCAAGGTCAAGCGCATGGCCGAACGTCAGCTGTCGCTGGCCAGCGCCAGCGAGGGTGATGCCAGCCTGGCCGACCCGCTAGTTGAAGCCCTCGACCAGCTCAGCCCGGCCGAACGGATGGACCGCTTCCGCAAGCTGCTGTCCTGCGCCATGCCGTGGATCGATGCCAATCTGTCGGGCGATTTCAGTGTCAAAGCCGACCAGTACAAATGCTTTATCGGGGTGGCTCAGGCCGAACAGTTCAAGCGCCGCTACTGGAGCGAACTGGAAGCGTGCATCCCGAGCGTGGCCGGGATCACCTCGGCCCAGTTACAGATCGTCGAGACGGGCGTGCCCGGGCGTGCCGTCTGCTATTGCGAACTGTCGGGCGTGCCGATGACGGTGCTGCGCGGCCTGGAAGGCTGGCGCACCAGCTATCGCAAGGAAGCGGAAAAGAGTCCGACGCACACCCATATCGATTCGACCCAGTTCAGCCATCCGATCGCGCCGACCACCGATGAAATCAACCGTCTGGCGGAAGACTTCAAGCAGTTCCTGCTGGCCGTCATGCTGGGCGTACTGAGCCGTTCGACCCAGCGCATCGTACCGCCCGGCCAGTACCAGTTTGCCGTCGCGCGCGGCGATGTGCGACGCATCGGCAATGAACGCGCGATCCGTCAGAACGGTTTGCCCGCCAGCTATCGCGAAGCCATCGTCAGCCGTGTGCAGGAACGCATCGACGAGCTCGACGCCGTCCAGACCGTCGCCCTGTCGGCACTGGCCGACTATTACGAAAACGCCGTCTACACGCCGAAACTGGTGCAGGATGCCAATGGCGCACAGGACGTCCGCAAAGGCTTTGCCAGCGCCATCGCCGGCGAAGCGCGCCGCGAACTGCGTGACCGCGCACGCCGCAAAGGCATGGGCGAAACTGACAGCAACAAACTCACCGAACGTCTGCTCGACCATCTGGGCGATTGGAGCCAGGTGGTGCCCGACTCCGACAGCGACGCCTACGACTGGGAAGTCCGCGAACCCGGTGAAGATGGCCAGCCACGCCTGAAGTTTGTGCTGCGCAGCGAGCTATTCGACGCTGCCCGTCTGCAGGCGCTGGCAACCGGCAGCAGCGCTGCGCCGACCGCTGCCTGGCCAGCGGGCGCCGCTATCCCGGGCGCGATGCCGCCACCGCTGATGGCAGCGCCGCCACTGATGCCGGCGCAGAGCGTGCCCGAATACCAGTATCATCTGGGCGTGAATGGCCAGCAATTCGGCCCGTACACGACCATGCAGATCGTCCAGATGGTGCAGGCGGGACAGATCATCCCGGCCCAGACCAAGGTCTGGCGTCAGGGACTGGCCAGCTGGAGCGAACTGCTACAGTTCCCGGAACTGGCATTGCTGCTGCTCAGCCCTGCTGCCGCGACGCCGCCACCATTAATGCCGCCACCACTGGTCTGAGGATGCTGTAATGACGTGTGCCAGTTGTGAAAAGCCGCTGTTCAGCGCGGTAAGTTTCTGTCCCTACTGCGGAACGCGGCAGGGGTCCGCCAGTGCTGCCGCCGCAGCGCTGCAAGCCCCTGTGACGGTGCCGCCTGCTGCGCAGACGCCGCCCCCGCCTGAGTCGCATCCAAAAGGTGAAAAGACCCGTATCCGCGCACGCACGGAGCAAGCCGCAGACACGCCAGTGGCCAGCAACACCGCCAAAGCCGGCGCAGCTGCAGCGTATGCAGCGGTAGCGCCAGCGCTGCCGGGCGGCGCCGCTGCCAGACCAGCTAGCACGACCCTGCCTAGCCCTAAAGCGGGCCTGAAACGCTGGCAGAAGATCCTACTGGGTCTGATCGTTGTTCTGGCGCTGTTTGCCTATATCGGGAAACGCAATGCCTCGCGCGGACTGGTTTGCCAGAGCGCCCTGTCCGAAGGCCAGCAGGCGCTGGACCGCGGTGATATCGATGCCGCCCGGCAGCACAGCGAGGTGGCGGAATCGAATTGCTCCGGTCCGGCCAAAGACCAGCTGGGCGTTTTCCAGAAGGCTGTCCAGCTCGCTTCCAGCGTGGAAGGTTGCCGCAGCAATCAGCGGCTGCTGAACAGCCAGCTCAACGAGCATAAACTCGAAAGCGCCAGTAAAACGCTGGCCAGACTGGTACCCAAATGCGCCGCCGAGGCCAGTTCGGGGAAATTGCGGCGCCGTCTCACGCAGGCGCAAGCCAGCGCCAACACCGCATTGCAGCAAACCCGTCGCGCGCTAAGCAGCCAGAATCTGGCCGGTGCCCGTCAGGCGCTGGCCAATCTGCTCGCCATCAATAGTGAATCGGAACAGCGCGCCGAACTGGAAAACGACATCGTCCGCCTGCAAACGATCAGCGAAGCGCGTGGCGATAATCTGCCCGCGGCCAGCACCAGCCCTACCACCCCGGCCGCCCCGTCACCCGTGCTGCACACACCGGCGCCGGTACAGCTGACGGCGCCCGCGCCAGCCTCCGCACCGGCAACGGCCAGCGACGAGAGCCGCACTGCACGTCCGGGAGCAGTGGCCAACGCCAAGGCGGAAATGGCGCAAACCTTTATCAATGATGCAGAAACGGCACTGGCACAGCGCCGCTTCGATTCGGCCCGTACTTATCTCGACAGCGCCCGGCGCATGGATCCTGCCAACCCGCGCCTCGAGTCCCTGCAGCAGCAGATCCGCGACAAGGAACGCCAGTTGCTGCAGCAAGATACGTCGATCCGCTAACCCACCCGATCACTTTCAAGGAGCACGCCATGTCCCATCACACCTGCACCAAATTTGCGGCCTCCGTGCTGGCCCTGAGCATGCTGGCCGGCTGTGCCACCGCGCCGTCCGGCGGTGCCAGCCGACCCGCCAGTACGCCGAATCCGGCGCAGGCCGGCAATGACGATCCGTGCAGCGTCGGCGGTACCGCGCTCGCCGGTGCGCTGGCCGGCGCCCTGCTGGGCGCCATGATCGATGGCAAACGGGGCGCCGTGAAAGGTGCCGCGCTCGGTGGCGTAGCCGGAGCACTGGGCTGCGTGGCAATCAACGCCCAATCGCGTCAGACCAGGACCGCTGCGCAGGTCGATTCGGACTTCGTCAAGGCGCGCGGCGCGCTGCCGCCTGAACCCCAGGTGGTCTCTTACATCCCGCGCCTGTCGAACAATGTCGTACAGCGTGGCCAGCCGATGCGCATTAACTCGACCGTGGAACTGGTCAATGGCAGCAAAACGCCGATCACCGAGGTGCGCGAAGAGCTGGTGGTGTACGACACCCACGGCGAAGCCTTCAAAACCAAAGCCAAACCGCTCAGCAACCGTAGCGGCGGGCGCTTCGAAAACAGCTTCGAGCTGAGTCTGCCAGAACAGGCGCCACAGGGGGTCTACACGCTCAAGACCAATCTGTACATCAACAACAAGTTAATGGCTAAGCGCGACATGAGCACCCAGGTGATCTGGAACGGCAACCGCGCGATTCAGACCGCCGGCCTGTAAGCGCGCAGCACGAAACGTTCAGGATGAACGCTGAAAAACTGGCCCTGCTGCTGCGTCGTGAAATGCCGTTCGGCAAATACAAGGGGCGCATCATTGCCGATCTGCCCGGCCATTATCTGGGCTGGTTCGCCCGCACCGGCTTTCCGCAAGGCGAGCTGGGCGGCCTGCTGGCCCTGATGTATGAACTCGATCACAACGATCTGCGTAGCCTGCTCGATCCCCTACGTTAGCGAGCGCACCCCGGCTGGTCCAATCTCACGACCGGACCAGCAAAAGGCGTGTATAAGTGCCCTATCGCCACGCGTAGGAGCTTGCCATGCCAGCCTCGTCATACCGCTGCCTCTGCTGCATCATTCCGCCGCGCATGTTGCGCAAGCTGGCCGACTCGGGCACCTGCAGTGCCGCGGAACGCCAGCAGTTACTCGATCAGTGCGAACTGTCGGCCCAGTTGCGCGGCCAGCGCGCCGTGTATTCTCTGCTGATGACCAATCTGAGTGCTGGCGAGAAGCGTCGCAGCATCTATGACGCGCAGCATCAGACCACCCTGCCCGGCAAGCTGCAACGCGACGAAGGCGCGCCGCCCGGGAAGGATGATGCCGCCAACCAGGCCTACGAGCACGCCGGCACCACCTACGATTTCTTCCGCAGCGTATTCCAGCGCAATTCCATCGATAACAAAGGCTTGCGCATCGACTCCAGCGTCCATTTCCAGAAGCAGTTCAACAATGCCTTCTGGAACGGCCAGCAACTGGTCTACGGCGATGGCGACGGCAAACGATTCCATGGCTTTACCCATGCCATCGATGTCGTGGCGCACGAACTCAGCCACGGTATCACCCAGTACGCCGTCCCGGGCGGACTGGTCTACGAAGGCCAGAGCGGTGCCCTGAATGAATCGATCTCGGATGTAATGGGCTCGCTGGTCAAGCAGTGGCAGCTCAAACAGAGCGTCAACCAGGCCGACTGGCTGATCGGCGCGGACATCATGACGCCCGCAGTCGGCCTAGCCCTGCGCTCGCTGGCCGATCCCGGCAACCGTGCCCTCACCTGGTCCGGTGACGAGCAGCCGAAACACATGGCCGGCTATCTGCCCGATGGCGATGTGCACAGCAATTCGGGCATCCCCAACCATGCTTTCTATCTCAGCGCAGTGGCGCTGCAGGGCTATGCCTGGGAGAAGGCGGGCGCCATCTGGTACCGCGCACTGGCCCTGCTCACACCCAACGCCAGCTTTGCCGAGATGGCGCGCGCCACCGAGCAAGCAGCGCTGCTCCTGTATGGCATCGACAGCCTGGAACAGCGGACGGTGCGCAGTGCCTGGCAACTGGTCGGCGTCACCAGCCCGCCGCAGCCGGCAGCCGCTGCGGGGGTTCCCGCGGGGTTTCCCGCGGGGAACCCCGCATGACCCGCCTGACCTTGCGCTGTAGCGGCGGCTTTACGGGCCCGGCGGGCGCCCAGACCCGCAGCATCGATCTGGCGCAACTGCCGTCCGAGCAGGCTCAGCGGCTGACGCAATTGCTCGATGCGAGCCAGTTTTTCACACTGCCACCGCAGCTACACAAGGCCACGCCGCAATCCGGCGATTTTCTCTACGACCTGCAGGCCGAACAGGATGGCCGCCTGCACGCCGTGCATTACCACCTCGACGCAGCACCGGCAGTCCTGCGCCAGCTGACCGAGCAGCTCAGCGGCTACCCGCCCGACTAGCGCACGCTAGCGGCACTCAGGCCAGCATACGGGCCAGTTCGCCCTGTGCGATCAGTTTCTGCAGATCATTCGCGCCGCCCACCAGCGTGCCTTTCACGAACACCATCGGGAAAGTCGACCAGCCACTCCACAGCTTGAGTGCCGTGCGAGGACGCCATTGATTGAAGTAGTTACCGTAGGACAGATAGTGATAGGCGATGCCCTCAGCATCGAGCAGCTTGCGGGCCTTGCGCGGGAAGGGGTTCAGGCCCATGCCGACCACCACCACGGCATGCTGCGCCACGGCCGCCTGCACTTCTTCCACCAGCGCGCGGTAATGGCCGCTGACCTGGGCACGCACGGCGGGATGGATCTGTTCTTCTGCGAGAATATGACGGCTCATGGCAAGCTTCCTGACTCGTATGTAAAGTCAGCAGCATAACCGCAAACGCCGCTGGCGTCAGTCTGGTGGCAGACGGGCGCCCAGCGCCAGCCGCTTGCCATCGCGCAGCATAGCGGCGAATTCGCTAGCCGGCACGGGCTGACTGAACAGATAGCCCTGCAACTGATCGCAGCCGAGATCGCGCAGGAATTGCATCTGCTCGGGCGTTTCCACCCCCTCCGCAACGATTTCCTGACGCAATTGCTTGGCCATGGTGACGATGGCCCGCGCAATCGCGCAATCACTCTCTTCGTTGGGCAGACCGATCACAAACGAGCGGTCAATCTTGAGGGTACTGATGGGGAATTTTTTCAGATAGGCCAGACTCGAATAGCCAGTACCGAAATCGTCCAGCGCCAGTCCCATACCCATCGCGCGCAACTGGTTCATGATCGCAATCACACTCTCGGCACCGCGTACCAGCAGGCTTTCGGTGATTTCCAGATTGATCTGCTCGGGTTGCACCTGATGCCGTTCCAGCACCGCCGCTATGCGCGCTGGTAACTGGCTATCGAACTGGCGCGCCGAGAGATTGACCGCAATCGGTGGCATGATCAGTTGGGCATCCTGCCAGGCGCGCACCTGCCGGCAAGCCTCTTCCAGCACCCAGCTACCGAGATCGAGAATCAGCCCGGTTTCTTCGGCCACCGGAATAAACACTCCGGGCGAGACTAGCCCGCGCACCGGATGGCGCCAGCGTAACAAGGCCTCGGCGCCGACGATACGGCCATTGCGCAAGCTCACCTTGGGCTGGTAGTACAGCATCAGCTCGCCATTCAGCAAAGCCTGCCGCAGTTCGCCTTCGATGCGCATATGCTCCTTGGCGCGCTGGTTCATCTCCTCGCTGTAGAACAGCAGCCCCGCTTCGATGCTGCGGATCGCCTTGTTCAGCGCTACCTCGGCATGGCGGATCAGAGTCGGCAACTCGATGCCATCTTCGGGATACACGGTAATACCGGCATGTCCGCTCAATTGCAGCGCTTGCTGATCGATGACGATCGGTTCATCCAGCGTCGCGAGCAGCTTCTGCGCCACAATCGCTGCATGCTCGCGCTTTTCGATATGCAGCAGCGCGATCCCGAATTTATGGCCATCGAGGCGCGCCAGCACATCGGCCTCGCGCAAGGCATGCCGGAAGCGCTGGCCGATTTCGCATAGCACGGCATTGCTGACTTCATGGCCCAGCGTATCGCTGATCGCGCCGAGCCGGCTGATGTCGATCATCAGCAAGGCGCCATGCTGCTGGGTACGGCGCGCCTCGGTAAGCGCCTGCCCCAGCAACTGGGACAGCAGGCACAGATTGGGCAAACCGGTCAGCGCATCGTAATTGGCCATGCGCTGCATGCGCGCTTCGGCATCCTTGTGCACGCTGATATCGGAGAACAGCGAGAAAGTGTGACTGATCCGGCCGTGCGCATCACGCACCGCGCTAATCGTCACCGACTGGGGGAATAGCTCGCCATTTTTGCGCCGGCCGATGATTTCACCGCGCCAGACGCCCGCCCCATGCATGGCCGCGCGCACCCGCGCGCGGAATTCCGCATCGTGCACGCCGGAGCGCAACAGATCCGGGGTCTTGCCCAGCGATTCTTCCTGCGTGTAACCGGTAATCCGGGTGAATGCCGAGTTGATCGAAACGATGCGCTCGTGGGCATCGGTAATCAGCACACCCTGATCGCTGTCTTCGATGATGCGCGCATGCAGGGTCAGCTTGTCGGTGGCCGACAGCACCTCGTCGAGCTTGCGCACGTGCACTTCCATGCCGACCGCTTCACCCGCCGCATCGTAGTGCAGACGCTGTTCCAGCTTCACCCAGATCAGCTCGCCATCACTGGTGCGCCGTAATACTTCCGTGGCCGCGCCAAAACTGCCGTCCGCCTGCGACACCAGCTCATCGACCCCGCTATCGCCCTCGTCGTCAGGATACAGCAGCAGCACATGCTGGCCCTGCATCTGCTGCGCCGAGTAGCCGAACAGCTGGCGGGCGCCGTCATTCCAGCCGGTGATGTAACCGATCAGATCGAGCTGCAGAATTGCGCACTCGCCCGCCGTTGCGCTGTCTGCCGGCATGGCCTCGGCCAGCAAAGCGGCCAGTTGCGCCAGCGTGGCGCGCTGCGCCGCGCCGGACTGCTCGCCGGCCTGCTGGCTCAACGCCAGACAGCGCTGCAGAATCTCACGCATCCGCCGGACCCGCTTTACCGGCGGCGATCGCCTGCATCCACAGATAGGCGTCCGCCTGGATCTGGTTATAGCTGGCCACCTCGATCTGTACCGCCTGCAGGCCGCGCGTCAGCGCCAGCAGGTCGGCATGTTCGGCCGCCTCGACCAGCGCCAGCAACTGTCCCAGCGTCCCGCTGCGCTGTAGCAGTGCCTGCGACAATTCTTCGCTGATGGTCAGCGCTTCCAGCACCTCGGCCAGCGGCATGCCGAACAGCACGCCCAGCAGCGAAAACATGCCGGCCATGAAGGCCTGTTCCTGATGCGCCTTGTCATGCCCGCCCGCTTTCGACAGCAACTCCATGGAACGGGCCCGCACCGCCACCCGCGCCAGCAGCATGGCCGAGCGCTGATCAGCCTCGCGGGCCGAGAACAGCATCAGATTGAGCCAGCGCCGCAACTGCGCGCGGCCCAGAATCAGCAAAGCCTGCGAAAAACTGCTGACCCGGCGCGCACTCCCCATGCCCAGTGAATTGACCACCCGCAGCAAATGGTAGGACAAGGTCGGATCCTGACGCAGCACCGCCTCGATTTCATGGGTGTCGGCATCGGCCGACACCAGTTGCACCAGCTTCAGCGCCAGCGCACGCGAAGTGGCCTGACTGCCTACTGGCTTGGGGGGTGGCGCCAGAAACCAGGCCCCATCGATCCAGGTGGCACTGCCCGGCACTTCCTTGAATTCCGCATCGAGCGGCGCATCGCTATGGTGGATCTCGCCGTCCGGCGCGAGCTGCCAGCCAGCGTCCACCAGCATCTGGGCACTCGCTTCGCTCAGACCGGCGCCGAAATAGCATGGCATGCTGCCGGCCGCCAGTTCCCGCAACTGTTCCAGCGGCGCAGCCTCGGGGCGCATGCCACGTGCGTCCAGCAGCAGCGCCGACGGCACCCCGCGGCGATCTGCCAGAGGGTGAATAAAGACAGGCGGCGTAACAGGCGTAACAGTCATGGAATTCCGGCACAGGCAGTGAGCAATAACATTATGTTACTCCGAATCGAATCTCAGTTGCCAGCAATTAACAATTCCCGCAACACATATAAATCAGTGCTTCCCTAGAGCAAAGCTGGCGTGGGCAGATGGCCAAGCAGGTGGGCAAAGCGCCCGGGACTTTGCCAGTGCTGTATCCACCACGCCAATGCCGCGCCGCGCTCGCCGCTACGCCACGCCAGATAGAAGGTTTCCGGCGGTTTTGGCTCGGCAACCGCCTTTTCCACCAGTAGCCCGGCCGCGATGGCCGCGCGGGCACACGGCGCCGGTAAAAAGCCGAAGCCCAGCCCGGCCAGCTGGAAGCGCAACTTGCTCTGCATATCCGGCACACTCAGACTGTCTTGCCCCAGCAACAGCCCCACCGTTCGCGGCGGCAGTTGTCGCGCCGAGTCTGCCACGCTGATGGCGCGATACGGTTGCAGATCGCCCCGTTCCAGCAGCGTCGCAACGCTGGCCAGCGGATGGCTAGGCGCCACACAGAACACAAATTCCATCTGCCCCAGCGCGTGGGTGACGTAACCGCCTCCGGCCGGGCCGTCGCCGGCCGCGCCCACCAGCAGATCGGCGCGCCGGTCCAGCAATGCCTCCCACGTCCCCGACAGCGCTTCCTGCACGATGCGCAAGCGGGTCTGCTGGCCCAGTGCGTAAAACTGCGCCACATCGGCCTGCAGCGCGCAGGCGCCGAACATGCTATCCATCGCAATCGTCAGCTCGGTTTCCCAGCCAGATGCCACGCGCCGCACACGGTGCTCCAGATCCTGCGCAGCGCGCAGCAGATAGCGCCCCTCTTTGAGCAGTTCGGCACCCGCCGCGGTCAGCGCCACGCGCGGGCCATGCCGTTCGAACACCTGCACCCCGAGATCGTCTTCCAGTTTATTCACGGTATAGGAGATGGTCGACGGTACGCGGTGCAATTCCTTCGCGGCGGCAGCGAAGGAACCGCGCCGGTCGATCGCATCGACAATCTGCAAGCCTTCAAGGCTCAGTCTTAACATTCGATTTTTTCGATCATAGAGTCGTAAATTTTCCGTTTTTTAATCCGGACCCCTTACTTTATACTGCGTTTCATGGATGTAGCGATAAAAATTATGTTCAAAATTATCGCACATTAACCCAAACAGAAATGGAGTCTCAGCATGTTGCAAATTCGTCCTAGTGAAGCCCGCGGCCACGCCCAGCACGGCTGGCTCGATTCCCACCACAGTTTTTCCTTTGCGCACTACCACGACCCGCTGCACATGGGCTTTGGTCCACTGCGCGTGATCAATGAAGACCGCGTCATGGGCGGCCAGGGCTTCGGCACCCACGGTCACCGCGACATGGAAATCATTTCCTACGTACTCAGCGGCGCGCTAGAACACAAGGACAGCATGGGCACCGGTTCGGTGTTGCATTACGGCGATGTGCAGCGCATGAGCGCCGGCACCGGGGTACGCCATAGCGAATTCAACCATTCTGCCCGGGAGCCCGTGCATTTCCTGCAGATCTGGATCGAGCCCGAGCGCACCGGCACAGCCCCTGCTTACGAGGAAAAACATATCCCGATCGAAAGCAAACAGGGCAAATTGCGCCTGATCGCCTCGCCTGACGGCCGTGATGACTCGCTGCAGATAGGCCAGAATGCCAGTATCTATGCCACCATCATGGCTCCCGGCGAGCAGTTGCAGCACGCACTGGCCGCACAGCGACTGGCCTATGTGCACGTGGTGCGCGGCACCGTCAGTGTGAATGGCGTGGCCCTGAAAGGCGGTGATGCGGCCAAACTGAGCGCCGAAAGCGCCGTCACGCTGAGCGATGCCGAGGATGCGGAAGTGCTGCTGTTCGACCTCCCGCAGTAGTACTAGAGCCTGGCCTAAAAAAACTTTCCGCCAGTTTTGGTATCATGAGGGGCGCGCCGGGTCTGTTTGAACAGCCCGGCGTGCCTTTTTTACCTTGTAGATCAATTCTTTGAAGAGCAGAACTATGTCGCAGAGTGCAACAACCCCGGCTAACGTTGACCTGGAATACACGACTTCGTGCGCCCTGCCGACCCCGTGGGCCCAGTTCACGCTGCACGCCTTTGTCGAAGCTTCCACCGGCAAAGAGCATCTGGCGATGGTACTGGGCGACGTCGGCAACGGCGAGCCTGTACTGGCGCGCGTGCATTCCGAATGCCTGACCGGCGATGTACTGTTCTCGCAGCGCTGCGACTGCGGCGCCCAGCTGGAAGGCGCACTGCGCAAAATCGCCGACGAAGGCCGCGGCATTCTGCTGTATCTGCGCCAGGAAGGCCGTGGCATCGGTCTGGTCAACAAAATCCGCGCCTACCGCCTGCAGGAAGCCGGTGCCGACACAGTACAGGCCAATGTGCAGCTGGGCTTCCAGCCCGATCAGCGCAACTACGGCATGGTTCAGCCCATGCTGGCGCAATTCGGCGTCACATCGCTGCGCCTGATGACCAATAATCCGCGTAAGATTGAAGCCGTGGGCAAACTCGGCGTGACCATCACGGAACGGGTCCCGCTGCTGGTCAACCGCAATGCAACCAATCAGCACTATCTGGACACCAAAGCGGCCAAGCTGGGTCACATGATGACACCGCTCACCCCCGCCCCGGTGGAGGATGGCGCACTGTAAGCGCCGGGCATCGTAAAAGGATGGCATGAATTTTCAGCGACTGTGTGTTTTCCTCCTGTTCGGCTGCAGCGCTGCTGCAGCATGGTCGGCATCGGGCGCCGCGCCGGTTTCTGCCGGCGCGACGGCCCCTGCTAGCACGGTCCCCACCACGCATAACACCAGAAACACCCCTGCTGCAGGCACTAGCGCGGCGACTGGCGCTGCGGCGCCCGGCACACCGGCCGCGGCCGCTGATGACAGCGATAATCCCGACAGCGCCCCGCTGCCACCACCATCGAGCGCCGCCCAGCACCTGTATGGCGCGGCCCGTAACGACCTGCTGCAAGTACGTACCCTGCTCAAAAGCGGGCGCACCCAGTCCTCGGTCGGTTCCGGTTTTTTGATCGGCACTAGCAATCTGGTCATCACCAACTACCACGTCGTGTCCCAGTTCGCACTCGATCCTGACACCTATGTGGGCGAATGGGTCGATACCAGCGGCCAGCGCGGCAATGTCGAACTGCTGGCCGTCGATGTGCTGCACGATCTGGCGGTACTGCGCGTCAACCGCAACGGTACCGGCTTCTTCAAGATGCCCGAAAAACTGGCGCGCCTGAATCAAGGCCAGTATCTGTACGCACTGGGCAACCCGCTCGATCTGGGCTTTGCCATTTCCGAAGGCGCCTACAACGGCGTGATCGCGCGCAGCTTCTACGACCAGCTGATGTTCACCGGCCCGATCAACTCCGGCATGAGTGGCGGCCCCAGCGTCACCGTCGATGGTTCGGTGGCCGGCATCAATGTCTCGAAGCGGCTCGATGGCGAGCTGGTGAGTTTTCTGGTGCCGGCCCGCTTTGCCCAGGATCTGCTGCGCCAGGTGCAGGATAGCGCCAAGCCACCGGCTAGTTTTACCAGCATCGTCACGGCGCAATTATTACGCCACCAGAGCGCCATGGTCGACCAGTTACTGGCCAGCCCGCTCAGCCTGAAAACTATGGGGCCATATCAGGTGCCGGTACGCGAATCGGAACAGATGCGTTGCTGGGGCCGCTCCAACGTCAAGGCCGACAAACCGTTCACCGTCGACGACGCCAGCTGCGCCATGGAATCGGCCATCTTTGTCAGCGGCAGCCTGCAGACCGGGCAGATCGCCATCCGTCACCAGTTTCTGCGCAGCGCCGGACTCGACCAGTACCGCTTCGCCCAGCTAGCCAGCGCCTCGTTCAAGAACGAAAATTTCGGCAACAGCAAAGATAGCCGGCTCACCGCGCCACAGTGCACCGAAGACTTCGTCAACCACGGCAAACTGCCGCTGCGCGCCGTACTGTGCGTGCGCGCCTACCGCAAATTCGCCGGCCTGTACGACTTCGCCCTGCTCACTGCCAGCACCGACCACGGCCTGATGAGCCTGCAGAGCCGCATCGACGCACGCGGCGTCTCCTACGAAAACGGCCTGCGCCTGACGCGCGCCTTCCTGACCGCGCTGACCCGCGCACCTGTTGCCAAAGGCGCTGCCAAATGAGCGCACCCTACTTCGTCGAAATCCTCGCCCGCAATGGCGAAGTGCTGCACCGCCACCGGCTGACCCAGTTACCGATCAGCCTCGGGCGCGGCTACGATAACGACGTCATCCTCGACGACGCCCACAGTGCCGCGCACCACGCCAGCATCAGCCGCGACGAGCATGGTCAACTGGTATTGCGCGATCTGGGCAGCATCAACGGCAGCCATTTTGCCGGCCAGCGCTGCGAAGCCATCGCCCTCGACGGCCATCGCGTGATCCGCCTCGGCCACACCCGCTTACGGGTGCGCAGCGCCGACTTCGGCGTCGCGCCCGAGCAGGCCGACACCACCATGCACGGCTGGGAAGGCGCCGCACCGGCCATGATCGGACTGGCCCTGACGGCCGCCTTCGCCCTGGTCGAAACCTGGTTCAACGACATCGAAAACTTCGCCCTGATCCGCTACGTCCTCGCGCTGGCGTCCTGCCTGGGCGCCGGCTTGCTGTGGAGTGGCGCCTGGGCACTGGCGAATCGCCTGTTCGGCAGCCACGCCCGACTGGGGCGTCACCTGTTCATCATGGGCAGTGGCATTTGCGCGATGGGCCTGTGGCGACTCGCCAGCGCCACCATGGCCTACGCCTGGGATGCACCGGTACTCACGCGCTACGCCAACCTGCCGATACTCGCCATCGTCTGCGCCATGCTGTACTTCCACCTGTGCACCATCAAACCGCACAACCCGCGTCGCTACGCGATCGGCAGCGGCATCACCTTCGCCACCAGCGCCACCCTGCTACTGATGCTGAATCTGCAAAGTACCGGCCGCACCAGTGACGAACTGTACATGTCCGCACTGCTGCCACCGCAATGGCAACTGAGCGCCGAGCGCAGCAGCGACCAATTCATGGCCAACGCCGCCGCCCTGCGCAGCGCCGCCGATGCCGCCCGCAGCCGCGGCAGCGCCGCCGACGACACCGACGAAGACGACGAATAAACAACCGGGGTCAGATCCGACATCCGGACACGAGCTTAGCTATACCCGGGGTCAGATCCGACATCCCGACACGAGCTCGGCTATAACTATCCGAGAGTAGATATGCCCGCCTCAGGCTCAGCTCATACGCTAGCTGGCAAGATGGCCCATGAGGCTATATGGGCCGTCAAGCGCGACCCATCGTTCGGCTGAAACTGGCGAATACAGTTGAGGTCGTGTCCGGATGTCGGATCTGACCCCGGTTTTATGATCAGATGCGGCCGCGCTTGAATTCGGCCAGAAAGGCGCGCGTTTCGGCGGCCGTCAGTACTTGTACGGGGTCGCCGTGCCAGGCGTAGAGATAGGGTTTGCCACCGAGCCGGTCGGTTAGTTTGGCGTCTAGCAGGAAGCAGCTGCCGATCGGATAATGCGCGGGGTCGCTCAGCTGGCGTGAGCACTGCACCGCTAAGCTTGGCGCGAACGCTTGCCCCGGTACGGGACGTATCCAGACACGCTGCCCATCCGTTACCGATTGCACCGCCACCTGCCGGTAAGCGTAGATATCACGTGCCATCACTTACCTCCCGCTTCGCTACGCAGCATACCAGCTGCGCCCTGCGCTCGTTCATCAGTCCGCAATCGCGATCAGCAACGCTACTGCGTCGGCATTGATGCCTTCTTCGCGCCCCAGATAGCCCATTTTTTCGTTGGTTTTGGCCTTGATGTTGACCTGATTCAGTTCCAGCCCCAGGTCCTGCGCCAGATTGGCGCACATCGCGCCGATGTGCGGCGCTAGCTTGGGCCGCTGGGCGATGATGGTGGCGTCGATGTTGCCGATCCGGTAGCCGGTTGCCAGCACACGCCGCGCGGCTTCTTTGAGCAGTGTGCGCGAATCGGCACCTTTGAATTGCGGGTCGGTGTCGGGGAAGTGTTTGCCGATGTCACCCAGTGCCGCGGCCCCCAGCAAGGCGTCGGTGATGGCGTGCAGCAGCACGTCGGCGTCAGAGTGACCCAGCAGCCCCAGATGGTGGGGAATTTCGACGCCGCCGATAATCAGCTTGCGGCCTTCGACCAGTTGGTGGCAGTCGTAACCCTGCCCGATACGGAATGGAAGTTTGTTCATAATGTACTCAGCTTGTTTCGCCCGCTGCCAGATACATCTCAGCGATGCGTAAATCAGCAGGCAAGGTGACTTTCAGATTGCGGGGATGGCCTTCGATCAGGCGCGGCGTCAGTCCGAGCAGCTCGACGGCGCTGGCATCGTCGGTGATGGCATTCGGATCGGTGGCACTCGACAGCGCCCGCAGCAGCAACTGATAGCTGAACATCTGCGGCGTCTGCGCCAGCCACATGCCATCACGGGCGATGGTGGCGGCCGCGCACACACCCTGCGCCGCCGGTGCGCTACGCTTGACGGTATCGACCACCGGCAATGCCAGCAAGCCGCCAGCCGGATCGTCGCCGACACCGTCGATCAGGCGTGCGATCAGTGCCGGCGTCAGGCCGGGACGGGCTGCATCATGGACCAGTATCCGGTCGCTTGCTTTGACTTCGTCTGCCACGGCACGCAGGCCATTCAGTACGCTGTCCATACGCGTCGCGCCGCCACAGCGCAGCACCGTCACGCCACTCAGATGCGCCGGCAGCACCTCGTCAATATAACCATCCTCGGCACTGACGACGACATAGGTGTGGGCGATCCGCGCACTGGCACGGAAGGCTTCAACGGTATGCCGCAGCATCGCTACGCCGCTCAGCGGCAAGTACTGTTTCGGCTGGCCAGCGGCCATACGGGCGCCGACGCCTGCTGCCGGCAGCAAGGCAAAATGGCGCGCTGGATGGGCGCTCTGTAGGATCTGGTTCATGGTGTCTATTGTCGGTTCTGGCGCTTCAGCAGGATCGCGGCGATGGCGCCGTTACAGACCTTGCCCATGCGCGCATATTCTTCCGGTGTGTCGATCAGCGCCTGTTTGTCTTTACCCTTGTCGAATTCGTCGCGGATAAACGGGAACCAGACGCTGTTAATTTCATGCTCGAGTGCTGACATGGCGGTGCCGGATGGCGCATACAGTGGCCGTGCGTCGAAGCGCTTATTGAGCGCATCGCGCACCACTTTCTCCACCCGCAGCAGATTGTCCATATACGCCTGCAAGTGCCGCTGCTCGTGCTCCAGTATCACCTGATAGGCACAGCTGCCCGGCGCAAATTCATTGCCGACGTAGATCAGCACCGGCGAATAATTGAGGCTCAGCTCCACCCGGGGCGCGATGCATTCATAGCCGCTGGCGGGGTCCTGCAAAATCGCACCACCCAGCGATACCGCCGACTGCCCTTTGGTGACGGTCAGTCCCAGTGTCGCCATGTGCTGCTCGGCACTGCCGCTGCGCGCCGTCAGAATATTGTAGGGCAGCTGGTTATTCACCGTGTAGCCATTGGTACGCGAAGACAGTACCGATACGGTTTTGGCGATGCTGTCTTCGCAGCGCACCTGGAACGGTGTGCGTGGCGCGCCGCTGGCGGTAGCACTCGCAGCAAGCAGCGCCAGTAAGGCGAGCCGGCGTATAGCGGACACGCAGGAACGCATCAGAGTTTCCAGTCGCCCGAACGCAGCTTGTCGAGCCAGAATATGCCGATCACGGTTTTGACGTCGGTTATCGCGCCATCGCGCACGCCTTGCAGCAGCTGGTCGATGGTGGCGGTATAGGTTTCAAGGAATTCGCCCTCGTCGAGCTTTTGCTGGCCCGCTTTCAGGCCACGTGCTAGATACAGGTCGAGATATTCGTCCGAATACGCAATCGCATTATGGATGCGGGTGACGTACTGCCACTCGCTGGCCGTATAACCGGTTTCTTCTTCCAGTTCGCGCTGGGCGCTGGCAAGGGGGGCTTCGTTATGGTCGATCTTCCCGGCCGGGAATTCGAGGAATACCCGGCGCAGCGGATAGCGATACTGGCGCTCCATCAGCACCGTGCCATCGTCGAGCAGCGGCAGTATCACCACGGCACCGGGATGCAGCACATATTCACGCTGCGCAGGCTGGCCATCCGGTAGCGCGATGGTGTCGCGCTGGATCTTGAGGAAGTGGCCATCGTAGACCAGTTCTCCGTCGATACGGGTTTCTACCAGATGCTTGTCCATGCCTGCTCCACGTCGTTGAAGAACGATAGTGTATCAGTCGTGACGCTTACGCAGGTAGCGCAGAATAAAACCGGGGAAGGCCAGCACGATGAAGATGCAAGCGGAGATGGCGTAGAACTCCCACGATTGCGGGAAACGGTTGCCGAGACGGGCTTCGAGCGCGAAGCCGATGCCGCCCACTACACCGTACAGCACGACCATTTCGGCCAGCCGTACGATCAGCGGTTTGCCCTGCCAGCGGGTGGGCACCAGGGCGAACACCCGCTCATTGAGGAACGGCAGGTTGGCGGCCGCGATTGCGATCACGATCACCAACCAGCTTGCGACAGAAACATCCATCAGGTGTTCAGCGTGATGGTCATGGCTTTCAGGCAGGCTGCCAGCAGCGGGCCTGGCAGTACGCCCAGCAGCACGATGGCAATCCCGTTCAGGCTCAGTGCCACGCCCATATCGCCTTTGAAGACGATCGGCGCGGTATCAGCCGGTTCATCGAACCACATCACTTTCACTACGCGCAGGTAGTAGAACGCGCCGATCAGCGAGAACATCACTGCGACCACGGTCAGCCAGATCTGGCCGGTGCCCAGCACGGCGGTCAGCACCGAGAACTTGGCGGCAAAGCCCATCAGCGGTGGCACACCGGCCAGCGAGAACATCAGCGCCGACATCACGACAGCGAACCAGCCACTGCGCTTGCTCAGACCCTTCAGATCGGCCAGATTTTCAGCTTCGAAACCGGCACGCGACAACAGCATCAGCACGCCGAAGCTACCGATGGTGGTCAGCACATAGGTGATGGTGTAATACATCGCTGCGCTATACGCTGCCGAAGCACCGGTGCGGTCGGTGGTACCGGCCACGCCAGCCAGCAGGCCCAGCAGAACGAAGCCCATCTGCGCGATGGTCGAGTAAGCCAGCATACGCTTGATGT
Organism: Oxalobacteraceae bacterium; assembly: GCA_027490725.1. Lineage (GTDB taxonomy): Bacteria > Pseudomonadota > Gammaproteobacteria > Burkholderiales > Burkholderiaceae_D > Rugamonas. Next base: position 9,566 of record JAIXXN010000010.1, on the reverse strand, counting down.
TGGTCTGGGCGATTGCCGTCAGGTTACCGATGGCCAGCGACAGTACCGCCAGGATCATCAGCATCTGCTGCCAGTCCACTGCCAGTGGCAGCAAGCCTTCCACCAGCAGGCGGATGCAGATCGCGAAGGTAGCGATCTTCGGTGCGCCACCCAGCAGCAGGGTCACTGCGGTTGGCGAACCTTCATAGACGTCCGGCACCCACATATGGAATGGTACGGCGCCCAGTTTGAAGGCCAGACCAGCGACCAGGAAGACGATACCGAATACCAGAATGGTTGGCTTGACGGTGCCGCCTGCCACCATCGCGGAAACACCGCGGATGTCCAGCGTGCCGGTCGCGCCGTACAGCATCGAGATACCATACAGCAGGAAGCCGGAAGCCAGTGCGCCGAGGATGAAGTACTTCATCGCCGCTTCGGTAGCCTTGTGATTATCACGACGCAGCGCAACCAGTGCGTACAGCGACAGCGACATCAGTTCCACGCCCAGATACACGGACAGGAAGTTGGCGCCGGAGATCATCACCATCTGACCGAGCACGGTGAACAGGGCCAGCACGTAGAACTCGCCGCCCAGATTACCGCTCAGCATACCGCGGTCAGCCACGTACTGGCGCGAATACACCAGCGTCAGGCCCACCGTCAGGTAGGTAAACACCTTGAGCAGATTGGACATCGGGTCCGACACGAACATACCGTTGAAGGTGTAGACCGTGTGGCCGGACAGGAAGTCGTTGTAGCTCAACACGCCGCACACCAGCAGCGTCGCCAGCGACAGCAGATAGGTCAGCGAGCGCTGTCCCTCTTTCAGGAACATGTCGATCAACAGAATTACCGAGGCGCCGATCAGCAGAACCATCTCTGGGTACACGGGCACCATGTCGATAACAGCTTGTGGAATTGGAGTAGTCATGTATGTGTTTCCGTTTTCAGTAAGGCAGCTTGCTTTGGGCGACGTGCGCCAGCAGATCTGCAACCGAGGTTTGCATCGTGTCGGTGAATGGTGCTGGGTACAGACCCATCGCCAGTACCGCAATGGCCAGAATGCCCAGCATCAGGAATTCACGACCGTTCACATCGACCAGCTCCGCCACGTGGTGATTCGCCACTTTACCGAAGATGACGCGTTTCGCCATCCACAGCGAGTAGGCAGCGCCGAAGATCAGTGCCGTTGCCGCCAGCATGCCGATCCAGAAGTTGTACTGGGTGGCTCCGAGGATCACCATGAATTCGCCGACGAAGCCGGAGGTCGCTGGCAGGCCGCAGTTAGCCATCGAGAAGAAGATGAACAGCGCTGCGAATTTCGGCATCTTGTTAACCACACCACCGTAGTCGGCGATCTGGCGCGAGTGGGCCTGGTCATACAGCACGCCGATGCACAGGAACATTGCGGCGGAAATAAAACCGTGCGAGATCATCTGCATGATCGCGCCCTGCACGCCCATCGAGTTGAAGATGAAGAAGCCCAGCGTGACGAAGCCCATGTGAGCGATCGACGAGTAAGCCACCAGCTTTTTCATGTCTTTCTGTACCAGTGCCACCAGACCGACGTAGATGACGGCGATCAGCGACAGGGTAATCACGAAACCGGCCATGTATTTCGAGCCGTCCGGGGTAATCGGCAGCGAGAAACGCAGGAAGCCGTAAGCACCGAGTTTCAGCATGATCGCGGCCAGTACGGCGGAACCACCGGTTGGCGCTTCCACGTGCACGTCTGGCAGCCAGGTGTGCACCGGGAACATTGGAACTTTCACGGCGAAAGCCATGAAGAAGGCCAGGAAGATGAAGATCTGCTCTTTCATCGTCAGGGCAATCTTGTGCCACATCAGAATGTCGAAGCTACCGCCCGACACTTTGTACAGGTAGATGATGGCGACCAGCGTCAGCAGCGAACCGAAGAAGGTGTACAGGAAGAACTTGAACGAGGCGTACACGCGGTTTTCACCACCCCAGACACCGATGATGATGTACATCGGGATCAGGGTCGCTTCGAAGAAGAAGTAGAACAGCAGGCCGTCCATGGCGCAGAACACGCCGATCATCAGACCGGACAGGATCAGGAAGGCGCCCATGTATTGCGCAACGCGCTTCTGGATCACCTGCCACGCCGAGATCACCACGATCACGGTGATGAAGGCGGTCAGCGGTACGAACCACAGCGACAGGCCGTCAATGCCCAGCGAGTAGTAGATGTTGAAGCGTTCGATCCATGGCGAGCGTTCGACGAACTGCATGCCGTGGGCAGAATTACTGAAGTTAGTGATCAGCGGGATGGTGGCAGCAAAGCTGACAATCGCAGCGATCAGCGAACCAACGCGCACCAGCGCGGCGTTGGTGTCACGACCGAGGGCCAGCACGATCAGGCCGAAGATAATCGGGAGCCAGATCGCGAGGCTCAGGTACGGAGGTAAGGTAGATATGGTTGACTGCATCATGGTTATCGTTATCTCTTTATGCGTATCAGCTAATTAAGCGTGCCAAAACGGCAGGAAGTAGATCAGGAACCCCAGAATGCCGAGGATCATGACAAACGCGTAGTGGTAGATATAACCAGTCTGCGCCAAACGGGTCAACGCCGAGAACCAGCCCACTACTTTGGCGCTGCCGTTTACCAGCAGGCCATCGATCAGGGTACGGTCACCAACGTTCCACAGACCGTTACCCAGAGCACGTGCGCCACCGGCAAACACGATCTCGTTGAACTTGTCCATGTAGTACTTGTTTTCCAGCAAGGTGTGCAGGAACTTGAACTTGTCATAGAACCAGGCTGGTACACGCGGATTGATCATGTAGCAGTAGTAAGCGGCGGCCACACCGGAAATCGCCAGCCACAGCGGCAGCGAGGTCAGTGCATGCTGAACCATCGCCACTGGGCCGTGGAACTCGTGGGCCAGTTCTGCCATCGCCGGGTGATTCGCACCGAAGGTGATCACGCCTTTGAAGAAGTCGCCGTACAGCATAGGACCGATGGTCATATAACCGATGATGACCGAAGGGATGGCCAGCATCGCCAGCGGGAACCACACAACGAATGGCGATTCGTGCGGCTTCTGGCCCGGAGCCAGACCGTGGTGTGCGTGATCGTCATGATCGTCATGGGCGTCATGACCGTGAGCGTCGTGGTGCGCAGCGGCAGGCGCCGGAGCATGAGCAGCGTGTGCATCATGCGCATGGGCTTTGCCGAAACGCTCTTCGCCGTGGAACACCAGGAAGTACATACGGAACGAGTAGAACGCGGTCACGAACACGCCAGCCAGTACGGCGAAGTTGGCGAAACCGGCACCCCACAGGTGGCTTTCGGCGACCGCTTCGATGATCGAATCTTTCGAGTAGAAACCGGAGAAGAATGGCGTACCGATCAGAGCCAGCGAACCGAGCAGCGAGGTAATCCAGGTAATCGGCATGTACTTGCGCAGACCACCCATGTTGCGGATGTCCTGATCGTGGTGCATACCGATGATGACGGAACCGGCACCCAGGAACAGCAGCGCTTTGAAGAAGGCGTGGGTCATCAGGTGGAACACTGCCACCGAGTAAGCCGAGGAACCCAGTGCCACGGTCATGTAACCGAGCTGCGACAGGGTCGAGTAAGCGACCACGCGCTTGATGTCGTTCTGGATGATGCCCAGGAAGCCCATGAACAGCGCGGTAATCGAACCGATCACCAGGATGAAGGACAGTGCAGTATCCGACAGTTCGAACAGTGGCGACATCCGGGTCACCATGAAGATACCGGCGGTCACCATGGTTGCCGCGTGGATCAGTGCCGAAATCGGGGTCGGGCCTTCCATCGAGTCTGGCAGCCAGACGTGCAGCGGGAACTGCGCCGATTTACCCATCGCACCGATGAACAGGCAGATGCAGGCAACGGTCAGCAGCGCCCAGTCGGTACCCGGCAGGGTCAGCGTCATCAGCTGTTCTTTTTTCAGGAACACTTCCTGATAGTCCATCGAACCGGCATACGCCAGCAGCAGACCGATACCGAGGATGAAGCCGAAGTCACCCTCGCGGTTGACCAGGAAAGCTTTCATGTTGGCGACGATCGCCGTCGGGCGGGTGTACCAGAAGCCGATCAGCAGATACGACACCAGACCCACTGCTTCCCAGCCGAAGAACAGCTGCAGGAAGTTGTTGGACATGACCAGCATCAGCATCGAGAAGGTGAACAGCGAGATGTAGGCGAAGAAGCGGTTGTAGCCTTCATCTTCTGCCATGTAGCCGATGGTGTAGATGTGCACCATCAGCGACACGAAGGTCACCACGCACATCATCATCGCCGACAGCGCATCGATCTGGAAGCCGACCACCATTTTCAGGCTGCCGACCGTCATCCAGTTGTACACGGTCGCATTGAAGCGTGCACCGTCGATCACGTCATTCAGCGTCAGTGCCGACAGAATGAATGCTACCAGCACGCCCAGAATGGTCGCCGTGTGGGAGGTCTTGCGCCCCACCACGTTGCCGAAAAATTTAGTTCCTAACAAGCCCGCAATCGCGGCGCCGGCCAGCGGCGCCAGAGGTATGGCAAGCAGGAGATTAGGGTTAAGAGTAACCGCCATGATGAACCTTAATCGTTATTATTCGAATGAGAACTTAGCCAAGAAGGATTAACCCTTCAAGCTATCCAGGTCTTCTACATTGATGGTGTCCAGATTACGGAACATCACCACCAGAATCGCGAGGCCGATTGCCGATTCGGCAGCGGCGACGGTCAGAATGAAGAACACAAAGATCTGCCCGGCTGCGTCACCCAGATAATGGGAGAACGCGATAAAGTTCATGTTCACTGCCAGCAGCATCAGTTCGATGGCCATCAGCAGGACGATGATGTTTTTGCGATTGAGGAAAATACCCACGATCGAGATCGCGAACAGAATCGCGCCAAGAACCAGGTAGTGAGCCAGCGATAAAGTCATGGTGCCTCCTTAACTTCTGCTTCGGCCGCGCCGCGGTTGCTGACAGCATCCACTTTGATGATGCGCAGACGGTCGTTACGTTTCACACGTACCGCTTCCGCCGGGTCGAAGTATTTAATATCCTTGCGCTTGCGCAGGGTCAGCGCCACGGCAGCGATGATGGCCACCAGCAGCACTGCTGCAGCGACTTCGAAACCGTAGATGTATTTGGTGTAGATCAGCAGGCCCAGTTCTTTGGTGCCGCCGATGTTACCGGCGTTGACTGGCTGCTGGTCGAAGGTCAGGAAAGAGCGCCACAGCACGGCAGCCATTTCCAGCACGATCAGTGCGCCGATCGCCGAGGCCAGTGGCAGATAGCCCCAGAAACCCTGACGCATCTTGTCGGTGTCGATATCGAGCATCATCACCACGAACAGGAACAGCACCATTACGGCGCCGACGTAGACGAGTACCAGCACGATGGCGAGGAACTCCGCTTCGAGCAGCATCCAGATGCCGGCTGCCGAGAAGAACGCCAGCACCAGGAACAGTGCAGCATGCACCGGGTTGCGGGCCGTGATAACGCGCAGCGCAGCCAGAACCATAATGGCTGAGAAGGCGTAGAACAAAGCAGTTTTAAATTCCATAACTAACCCAAGAGACGAACATAATTGAAGACTGCGACACTGTTACGCCGGTCGCTAGACCGGCGCAGCATCAGCGGTACGGAGCGTCGGCTGCGCGCGCTTCGGCGATCTGCGATTCGTAGCGATCACCAACTGCCAGCAGCATCTCTTTCGTGTAGTACAGATCGCCGCGTTTCTCGCCGTGGTATTCCAGTACGTGCGTTTCGACGATGGAATCGACCGGGCAAGACTCTTCGCAGAAACCGCAGAAGATGCACTTGGTCAGATCGATGTCGTAACGGGTAGTACGGCGCGAACCGTCGTCACGCTGTTCCGATTCGATGCTGATCGCCATCGCCGGGCAGACTGCTTCGCACAGTTTGCAGGCAATGCAGCGCTCTTCACCGTTCGGGTAGCGGCGCAGGGCGTGCAGGCCGCGGAAGCGTGGCGACATAGGCGTCTTCTCTTCCGGGTACTGCACCGTGATCTTGCGCGAGAACAGGTACTTACCCGTCAGCGCCATCCCTTTGATCAGTTCGGTCAGCATGAAGCTGCCGATGAAATCTTTTAAACGTTCCATATTCTCTAATCCTTACTTCCAGATATTCCAGGAGGTCTGCATCACGCCTGCCACCAGCACCAGATACACCAGCGTCAGCGGAATGAAGACTTTCCAGCCGAGGCGCATGATCTGGTCATAGCGGTAGCGTGGGAAAGTACCGCGCACCCAGATGAAGACCGACACCAGGAAGAAGACCTTAGCGAACAGCCAGAAGAAACCACCGAAGCCGCCCCAGAATTCCAGCGCTGCCAGCGGTGCCGACCAGCCACCGAGGAACATGATCGAAGCCAGCGTGGCGATCAGGATCATGTTGGCGTATTCGGCCAGCATGAACATGGCGTAGGCCATACCCGAGTATTCCACCATGTGACCGGCGACGATCTCCGACTCACCCTCGACCACGTCGAACGGGTGACGGTTGCACTCAGCCAGGCCGGAGGTCAGGTAGACCACGAACAGTGGCAGCAGCGGCAGCCAGTTCCACGACAGCAGATTCAGACCGTAATCGGCCATCATGCCCTTCTGCTGGCTCAGCACGATTTCGCCGAAGTTCAGCGAACCGGACACCATCAGAATCACCACCAGCACGAAGCCCATCGGGATTTCGTAGGAAATCATCTGTGCCGAAGCGCGCATGGCGCCGAGGAAGGAGTACTTCGAGTTGGAAGCCCAGCCGGCGATGATGATGCCGTACACTTCCATCGAGGTGATTGCCATCAGCAGCAGCAGACCGGCATTCACATTCGCCAGTACCGCTTCAGGACCGAAAGGCACCACCGACCAGGCAGCCAGCGCCGGCATGATGGTCATGATCGGACCGATCACGAACAGGCCGGGATTGGCTTTAGCCGGGGTAATGATTTCCTTGAACAGCAGTTTCAGGGCATCGGCGATCGGTTGCAGCAGACCGGCAGGACCGACGCGGTTCGGACCGACGCGGATCTGGATCCAGCCGATGAACTTACGTTCCCACAGCGTCAGATAGGCAACCAGACCCATCAGTGGCAGCAGTACTACCACGATGCGGATCATGGCCCAGACCAGCGGCCAGACCGGAGCCAGCACGCTGTTTGCGCCCATTGCATTGAGCGTCGTGACGAATTCAGGCAGAGCCATTATTTACCCTCTCCTGCTTTTTCAACAGTGATAGAACCGAACATGCTGCCCAGTGCAGCCGTCGATGCGTGGGCTGCGGCAACGCGCACTGCGCGGGCCGGCAAGCTTGCATCCACTGCGGCAACCAGCGTGGCAGCGCCGGAACCTTGCGTAACTTTCACCAGATCACCGGCGACCACACCGAGTTGCTGGGCCAGCGCGCTCGACAGGTGCGCTTTGGGCGCAGCAGCATCGACCGTCTGTTGCAGCGAAGCGGCACGGCGCACGATGGCGTCGGCGAAGTAGATCGGCACGTCGGCGATACGCTCGGTGCCGGCATTGCCAGCTTGAGCAGCCAGCGGGGCAGCCTTGGCAACGTTGTTCAGCTTGGCCGAAACATCGCTCACGCCAGCACCCAGCACTTCGTCGCGGATCGCTTCCGAGGTGTCGTAGTCGAAACCGGACAGGCCGAGGATGTTACCCAGCACGCGCAGCACTTTCCACGCAGGACGGGTTTCCAGCAGCGGCTTGACGGTGCCGTTGAAGCTCTGTGCACGGCCTTCGCAGTTGACGAAAGTGCCCGAGGTTTCGCTGAATGGCGACACCGGCAGCAGAACGTCGGCGTATTCCATGCCGTGCTTGAACGGCGACAGCACCACCACCATATCGGCAGCCTGCAGCGCGCTCGCGGCAGCTTGCGGATTGTGCGCGTCCAGCGCTGGTTCGGCATTCAGCAGCAGGTAGGCTTTTTTCTGTTCCGTGAACGCTGGCGCGCTGGCGCCGTTGGCGTTGGCGATGTAGGCGCCGACGGTATTGGCCGCTTCGGTCAGATAACCGAATTTGGCGCCAGTCTGCTCGGCGATCCACTGGGCGGCGGCGTGCAGCGCGCTCGCTTGCGGGTGCTGGGCAGCAGCGTTACCGAGGAACACACCGCGACGCAATGCAGCGTCACCGGACAGCAGCGAAGCAGCGATCGCGGTGGCGGCAGCATCGGCCTGTACACCTTCGAAGCCGGCCGGAGCAGCCACGCCTTTGGCAGCGGCCACGGCCACCACCACTTGCGACAGTGCGTTCAGCCAGTCCGACGGAGCAGCGATGATCTTGTTGGCGACAGTCATCAGCAGATCGTCGTCGGTCGCGTGCAGAATCGACAGCTTGGCGCCGCCCTTCACTGCCAGTCGCAGACGGGTTGCCAGCAGCGGATGATCTTTACGCAGGAAGGAACCGATCACGAACGCGCGGTTCAGCTGACCGAATTCTTCGATCGAAGTACCGAGCCAAGGCGCAACGCCTTGCAGAGCGGTGTGAGCTGCGACATCACTGTGACGCAGACGGGTGTCAACGTTATCCGAACCCATGGCGCGGGTCAGCTTCTGCAGCAGGTGCAGTTCTTCCAGCGTCGAGTGCGGCGTGGCCAGCGAGGCCAGTGCCTGGGCACCGTGTTCGTGACGGATGTTTTTCAGACCGTGTGCAACGTATTCCAGCGCGGTCTGCCAGTCGACTTCTTTCCACTCGTTGCCCTGCTTCAGCATCGGCTGGGTCAGACGGTCGGCAGCTTCCAGACCTTCGTAGGAGAACCGGTCTTTATCCGAGATCCAGCATTCGTTGACGGCATCGTTTTCCAGTGGCAGTACGCGTTTGACCTTGCCGGCTTTCACCTGCACGATCAGATTCGCGCCCAGACCATCGTGTGGCGAGACCGATTTACGACGCGACAGTTCCCAGCTACGGGCGCTGTAACGGAATGGCTTGGAGGTCAGCGCGCCAACCGGGCACAGATCGATCATATTGCCCGACATTTCGGACGTGACGCTCTGGCCCACGAAGGCGGTAATTTCCGAGTGCTCGCCGCGACCGACCATGCCCAGTTCCATCACGCCGGCCACTTCCTGGCCAAAGCGTACGCAACGGGTGCACTGGATGCAGCGCGACATTTCCTGCATGGAAACCAGCGGGCCGCCATCTTTCGGCGCCACCACACGCTTATCTTCTTCGTAGCGCGAGGTGGTCTTGCCGTAACCGACGGCCAGATCCTGCAGCTGGCATTCGCCGCCCTGATCGCAGATCGGGCAGTCCAGCGGGTGGTTAATCAGCAGGAATTCCATCACCGACTTCTGAGCCTGTACTGCCTTATCGGAAGCGGAACGCACAATCATGCCCGCCGCCACTGGCGTTGCGCATGCTGGCAAAGGCTTAGGCGCCTTTTCCACTTCGACGAGGCACATACGGCAGTTCGCAGCGATCGACAATTTCTTGTGATAGCAGAAGTGCGGAATGTAGGTTCCCAATTTGTTGGCGGCGTCCATCACCATGCTACCAGCAGGGACTTCGACTTTTTTGCCGTCTATTTCGATTTCAACCATGGTGATCGTTACCTGACGCAGCTTA
>JAIXXN010000030.1 GCA_027490725.1 Oxalobacteraceae bacterium | reverse complement strand
GATTGGCCCGGAGCCTTGGCGTGCCGCGTATGTGCAACCGTCGCGCCGCCCGAAAGACGGCCGTTATGGCGAAAACCCTAACCGTGGCCAGCACTACTACCAGTATCAGGTAGTGATGAAGCCGGCGCCGGAAAACATCCTCGACCTGTATCTGGGTTCGCTGGCCGCACTGGGCCTGGACCTGCAGCAGAACGACGTGCGCTTCGTGGAAGATGACTGGGAATCGCCGACGCTGGGGGCCTGGGGTCTGGGTTGGGAAGTCTGGCTGAACGGCATGGAAGTGACGCAGTTCACCTACTTCCAGCAGGTCGGCGGTCTCGATTGCAAACCGGTGCTGGGTGAAATCACCTATGGCGTCGAGCGTCTGGCGATGTATCTGCAGGGCGTCGAAAATATGTACGACCTGATCTGGACGAGCTGGGAAGAAAACGGCGAAACCAAGGTGCTGAAATACGGCGACGTATTCCACCAGAACGAAGTCGAGCAGTCGGCCTACAACTTCGAGCACTCGAATACGGAACTGCTGTTTGCCCAGTTCAACAACCACGAATCGGAAGCCAAGCGCCTGATCGACTTGCAACTGACGCTGCCCGCTTACGAGCAGATCATGAAAGCGTCGCACAGCTTCAACTTGCTGGACGCCCGTGGCGCCATTTCCGTGACCGAACGCGCCGCCTACATCGGCCGGGTACGTGCCCTGTCGCGTCTGGTTGCTCAGGCTTACTACGATTCGCGCGAACGTCTGGGTTTCCCGATGGCTCCCGCCTTGGCTAACACGACCGCCGCCGCTGCTGAATAAACTGTATATATCCTATGACTCAAACTCTGCTCATCGAACTGCTGACCGAAGAACTGCCGCCGAAGGCGCTCGCCAAACTGGGCGCAGCCTTTGCTGCCGGCATCGTCAACGGCCTGAAATCGCGCGACTTCCTGGAAGCCGACAGCGTCGCCACCCCGTTTGCCTCGCCGCGCCGTCTGGCCGTGTCGATCACCAAGGTACGCGCCACCTCGCCGGATAAAGCCATCCGTGAAAAAGTACTGCCGGTTGCCGTGGCGCTGGACGCCAACGGTAACGGCACCGCCCCGCTGGCCAAGAAACTGGCGGCACTGGGCTTCCCTGACCTGAGCGTGGCCGATCTGGAACGCGCCCAGGACGGCAAGGCGGAAAGCTTCTTCTACACCTACACGGCAGCCGGTAGTGCCCTGCACAGCGGCCTGCAACTGGCACTGGAAGAATCCGTGGCCAAGCTGCCGATTCCGAAAGTGATGAGCTACCAGCGTCCTGACGGCAGCACCGTGCAGTTCGTGCGTCCGGCACACAGCCTGATCGCCCTGCATGGTTCGAGCATCGTGCCACTGACTCTGCTCGGTCTGAGCGCTGGTAACGTCAGCGAAGGCCACCGCTTCCTGACCGCAGCGGGCCAGCGTCTGGTCACCATCAAGGATGCCGACAGCTACGCTGCCACGCTCGAGAGCGCAGGCAAAGTACTGGCCGGCGTCGAACAGCGCAAGGAAAAAATCCGCGCCGAACTGCTGGCCAAAGCCGGTGCCGATACGGTGCTGATGCCGGAAGCGCTGCTCGACGAAGTCGCTGCGCTGGTGGAATGGCCAGTGGTCTATGAATGCAAATTCGAAGAAGAATATCTGGCCGTGCCGCAGGAATGCCTGATCCTGACCATGCAAACCAACCAGAAATACTTCGCCCTGACCGATAGCAAGGGCAAGCTGCGTTCGCGCTTCCTGATCGTTTCCAATATTGCGACCGACACGCCGGCCGCCATCATCGACGGTAACGAGCGGGTGGTACGTCCGCGCCTGTCCGACGCCAAATTCTTCTTCGAGCAGGATCGCAAGAAGACGCTGGAATCGCGCCTGCCGCTGCTGGAAAAAATCGTCTATCACAATAAGCTGGGCACCCAGGCGGCACGCGGTGAACGCGTCGCAGCACTGGCCGCCTACATCGCTGGCGCCATCGGTGGCGACGCAGCGCTGGCCAGCCGCGCTGCGCGCCTGTCCAAGGCCGACCTGGTCACCGAAATGGTGGGCGAATTCCCTGAGCTGCAAGGCATCATGGGTACCTACTACGCCCGCAACGATGGCGAGCCGGAAGATGTGGCACTGGCCGCCTCCGAGCACTACCAGCCGCGCTTCGCTGGCGATGCACTGCCATCGACCGTGACCGGTACCGCCGTGGCACTGGCCGACAAACTGGAAACGCTGGTCGGCATCTGGGCCATCGGTCTGGCGCCAACCGGCGACAAAGACCCGTTCGCGCTGCGCCGTCACGCGCTCGGCGTGCTGCGCATGCTGATCGAAAAACGCCTGCCGCTGACCATCAGTGCACTGCTGGCGCAAGCCGCGCAGCTGTTCGGTAATGTGGCAGGTTTCAAGGATCCATCGGCCGACGTCACCGTCTTCATGATCGACCGTCTGCGCGGCATCCTGCGCGAACGCGGCTTCTCGCCGAACGAAATCGAAGCGGTGGTAGCACAGAACCCGGATCGTCTGGACGACATCGTGCAGCGTCTGGAAGCCGTGCAGGCCTTCGCTGCGCTGCCGGAATCGGCTTCGCTGGCCGCTGCCAACAAGCGCATCACCAACATCCTCAAGAAAAACGAAGAAGCGCTGGCCGCGACCGGCGGTGCCGGCGTGAATACCGCGCTGCTGCAGGACCTGGCCGAGCAGAAGCTGCATGCTGCCGTGCTGCGTGTGCAGCCGGAAATCGATGCGGCCTTCAGCCGTGGCGACTTCGCCGGCACCCTGAAAACGCTGGCGCAACTGCGCGACGACGTGGATGGCTTCTTCAACGACGTGATGGTGATGGCCGAAGATGTCGCGCTGCGCAACAACCGTCTGGCGCTGCTGTCTTCGCTGCACGGTATGCTCAACCGGGTGGCCGACATTTCCAAGCTGGCGGCCTAAATGGGAACGCCGTCTATTAAACTGATCATTCTCGATCGCGACGGCGTTATCAACCACGACTCGCCGGATTTCATCAAATCTCCGGCCGAGTGGATACCCGTTCCCGGTTCGCTGGAAGCCATCGCCCGCCTGAATCAGGCGGGCTACCGGGTGGTGATCGCATCCAACCAGTCCGGCATTGCGCGCGAACTGTTCGACATGGCCACCCTCAACGCCATCCATCAGAAACTGCACAATCTGGCGCAGCAGGTCGGCGCCAGCATTGATGCGATTTTCTTCTGCCCGCACGCCGCAGCCGACAGCTGCGATTGCCGCAAGCCGAAACCGGGCATGTTCACGGAAATTGCACAGCGCTATAAAATCAGCCTGAAAGGCGTGCCCACGGTGGGCGATTCGCTGCGCGATCTGCAGGCTGGCTTTGTCAGCGGCTGCATCCCCTATCTCGTATTGACCGGCAAAGGTGAAAAGACCCAGGCCACCGGCGGTCTGCCGCCCGGTACGCTGGTGTTCCCCGACCTTGCCGCGATGGTCAATCATCTGCTCAAGACTAGTGCGCCAGCCGCGCCATCGTCTGCCAGCTAATCAGTTTTTGGAGTCTGCATTGGGTCATCCTGTCTTATTTCTGCGTTCCCTGATTTTCACCATCGTGATGGTGATCTCCACCATCGTCTGGGCCTGCGTGTGCTTCCTCGCTGCACCGCTGCCCTACAACCAGCGCTTCTACGTCACCGCACGCTGGAACGTATTCATGATCTGGTGCCTCAAAGTCATCTGCGGCATCCGCTACGAAGTCAAAGGCGCCGAGAACTACCCGGACGCACCGGCGGTCGTGCTGTCGAAGCATCAGTCGGCCTGGGAAACCATCTTCCTGCTGCCTAACCTGCCACGCCCGCTGGTGTTTGTGTTCAAGAAGGAGATTCTCTACATTCCCTTCTTCGGCTGGGCCATGGCGCTGCTGCGCATGATTCCGATCGACCGTTCGCAAGGCAAGAACGCCTTTGCCCACGTGGTCCGTCACGGCAAGCGCCGCCTCGCCGATGGCCAGTGGATCATCATGTTCCCGGAGGGGACGCGGATTCCGGTGGGACAGGCTGGCAAGTACAAAAGCGGCGGTACCCGGCTGGCCATCGAGACGGGCGCCGTGGTGGTACCGATCGCGCATAATTCCGGCGAATGCTGGCCAAAAAATTCTTTCATTAAGCGCCCCGGTCTTGTTACAGTATCGATAGGCAAACCGATTTCTCCGGAAGGCCAGACCCCGGAAGGCATGATGCAACAGGTGGAAAATTGGATAGAATCAGAAATGCGCGTCATTTCGCCCCACGCCTACAACGCTGGCTAGATGATCTGGCGACGCTGGTTCAGCCAGCCAAGCCCGATACCAGTCAGCTAGACCTGTTTGGCCGGGAGGCAGCAGCTCCCCGTCAGGTGTACACCACGCCCGTATGGTCTGTACCCGGCACCGCTGCGCCATCCGGCGGTGCGCCATCCCCGCGTCCGCCGCCCCCAGTTTCGCCCTACGTCGCCCCCGCACCGACCGCAGTTCCCGTGAAACCGCGTCGTGCGCCGCCAGCCCCCGACGATGCCCCGCCCAAACGCCAGCTGATGGTGGGCGACTTTGTGCTGGAGTACTCGCTGCGTCGCTCGACCCGCCGCTCAATCGGTTTCATGATCGACGATGAAGGCCTGCGCGTCACGGCACCCAAACGCATCAGCATTAGCGAAATCGACAACGCCATCCACACCAAGCAGCACTGGATACTGAGCAAACTGAAAGAGCGCCGCGAGCGCCGCGCGGCACGACTGGAAAAACCGCCAATCGAATGGATCGATGGTGCCAGCCTGCCCTATCTGGGCAGTGAGATTCATTTGCGACTACAGGTGGGCGGCCGCAACCGCAGCAGCTTCGATGCAGCCACCCGCCAGCTGACCATTATTCTGGTGCCGGGCGCGACGGAAGAGCAGCTCAAGGAACGCGTTAAAGCATGGTATCAGCAGGAAGCGAAAACGCTGTTTGTGCAGCGACTGGATCTGTATGCCGAGCGGCTGGGAGTACAGTATAGCGACTTCGGGCTGTCCTCGGCCGGTACACGCTGGGGTTCCTGCACGGCCGAACGCAAGATCCGCCTGAACTGGAAGCTGATCCACTTCTCGCTACCGCTGATCGATTACGTGATTGCCCACGAACTGGCACACATCCTCGAAATGAACCACAGCGCACGTTTCTGGGCAGCGGTGGAGAGCATCTATCCCCACTACGATGCCGCGCGCGACCTGCTGCGCAAACGCGCGCAGGAGCTACCAGTACTATTCCCCTGACAGCTGGCGGTTCACAGGTAAGCCATCAGGCGCGCAGCGCAGTGGCTTGCCACCGCGCAGAATTCACAGCAATTCCAGACCCGGCAGCAGCGCCAGCGTGCGGGCGGTGGCGCCACGGTGCTGGTTGGCGAAGCCTAGCGCCTGCTGGCCCATGGCGACGCGCGCCGCGCTGTCGCCCAGCAGATGGGCGGCGGCCTGCATCAGTGCGGCAGCATCGGCGACCCGCTGCGCCCCACCCGCAGCGATGGCATCTTCCGTCACCAGCGCAAAATTGAAGGTGTGCGGGCCAATCAGCACCGGCTTGCCCAGTGCTGCCGGTTCGATCAGATTCTGGCCGCCCAGCGCCAGCAGGCTGCCGCCGACGAAGGCGCAATCACAGGCCGCATAGTAGGCAAACATTTCGCCCATCGAGTCGCCCAGCAGCACCTGGGTGCCGGCTGGCAGTGGCGCAGCCGCGTCGTTGAGTACCAGCTGACTGCGCCGGACCACGCTCAGACCACGCGCCGCGAGCATCTGCTCGACCGCGTCGAAACGCTGCGGATGACGTGGCACGATCAGCAGTAGCAGATCCGCCGGCAGCGTGCTGCGCGCCTCGGTGTAGGCCTGCAGTATCAGTTCTTCTTCACCTTCGCGGGTGCTGGCGCACAGCAGCACGGGTCGTGCACCGATGGCGCTACGCAGCGCGGCCCCCGTCGCCAGCGCCGCTTCCGGCACCACCACATCGAATTTGATGCTGCCGGTGACCGCCACGTTCGCAACACCCAGTGAACGCACGCGCTCTGCGTCAGCCTCGGTCTGGGCGGCCACCAGCGTGATGCCACGCGCCGCGTCCAGCAACAGGGAACCGAGCCGGTGCGACTTACGCAGCGAGCGCTCGGACAGGCGCGCATTGGCCAGCACCACCGGCACGCCACGGGCGCCACACACAGCGATCAGATTCGGCCAGACTTCGGTCTCCATCAGAATGCAGATGGCCGGACGGAAGTGGCGGATGAAGCGTGCCACCATGCTGACCGTGTCATACGGCAGATAGGCTTGCTGCAGGCGTGCGCCATGGCGCGCAAACAGCGCTTTGCCGGTGGCGCGCCCGGTCGGCGTCATATGGGTGAGGATGATGCGGCTAGCGGGATATTCGGCCAGCAGCGCATCGACCAGCGGTTCGGCGGCGCGCGTCTCGCCCACCGACACGGCGTGCAGCCACAGCACCGGCGCGGCCTGCGCAGCCGCGGGCGCATCGGCGGCGCCCTGCGCGCGCGCATAAAAGCCCAGCCGTTCACCCCAGTGCTGACGATAGCCGGGCTCTTTGCGGCCGCGCAGCCATAAACGGGTCAGCACCAGCGGCAAGGCTAGCCACCAGAGGAAAGAATAAATCAGACGCATGGTTATGCCAGCAGACTGCGTGCTGCGGCCAGAACTTCGGCAACCGAGGGCGGTGTGCCCTGATCGCCCAGATTGAGAATGCGCGGCGACCAGTTACCTTCGGTCTTCCAGCGCGGCGAGTCGGCGTAGATTTCCACCGTCGGACGCACAAACGCCGCAGCGATGTGGGTCAGACCGGTATCCACGCCGATCACCAGCCCGGCATGGCGCGCCAGCAACATGGCGTCGGCCATCGACAGTTTCGGCAGCACCCGCGCATTCGGCAGGCCGGCTGCCAGCGCTTCGGCTTCGGCCAGCTCTTTCGGCGAACCCCACGGCAGCAGAATCGGCATCGGTGCCAGTGCCTGGCCCAGTTCGATCCAGTGTTGTGGCGCCCACTTCTTGGCGTCGCGCGCCGTGCCGTGGAAGTACACCGCATACGCTTCGGCCGGCATCCACTCCGGACGCGCCTCGTCCGCCGCCACTTCCGGCAGACCGAAATCGGCCGGGGTGTCGACCTGATACCCGAGCGCCGCAGCGGCGACGATGCGCCCGCGTGCCACCGCGTGGGTACGCGGATCAGTCGGCACGCTGAGATTGTGGAAGATGCGCGAGATGCCTTCGTAACCGGAACCTTCGCTACCATTGGCCAGACCGACCTTGCGGCCGCCCGGCACGATCCGCGCAGCGCCCATGATCACGCCCGTCTTGAGCAGGCCCTGGGTATCGAAGACATAGTCGTACTGCTGCTGGCGCAGGGTGCGCCAGAAGGCTTTGATTTCGGCGCGGGTTTCCGGCTTGCCCAGACTCTTGCGCCAGCGCCGCAGCGCAAACGGAATAATCTCGCGCACCCGCGCATTCAGCCGCACCAGACTCACATAGCCCTCTTCCACTACCCAATCGATATTCGCGTCGGGGAAGTGGCGGGCGATGTCGGCCACCATCGGCAGGTTGTGCAGCACGTCTCCCAGCGAGGAGACGCGCACCAGCAGAATATTCAGCGGCTTGCGGCCGGCAGTCGGTGCGTTCATCGGCTTAGAACGGCAGCTCGGCATCTGGCTTGGCAGCCAGAATCACCTGTTTGAACTGGCCCTGAATGCGCGCCAGCGCTGCCGGGGTTTCCGCCTCGAAGCGCATCACGATCACTGGCGTGGTATTGGAAGAACGCGCCAGACCGAAGCCGTCCTGGTACTCCACGCGCAGGCCGTCGATGGTGATGATCTGCTGGTTGCCGGGGAATTCGGCGTTGCTGCGCAGCTGATCCATCAGCTTGACGTTTTCGCCTTCGTTCAGGTGCAGGTGCAATTCCGGCGTGCTGTCGGACTGCGGCAGAGAGTTCAGCAGCGCCGACGGATCGGCTTCGCGGGTCAGGATTTCCAGCAAACGTGCGCCCGAATACAGGCCGTCGTCGAAACCGTACCAGCGGTCTTTGAAGAAGATGTGGCCACTCATTTCGCCGCCCAGCGGAGCGCCGGTTTCACGCAGCTTGGCTTTCACCAGCGAGTGACCGGTTTTGTACATCAGCGGCACGCCGCCATGCTTGCTGATCCACGGCGCCAGATGGCGCGTGCACTTCACGTCGTACAGAATCTGTTCGCCCGGATGACGGCTCAGCACATCGGCAGCAAACAGCATCATCTGGCGATCCGGGAAGATGATCTGGCCATCTTTGGTCACTACACCAAGCCGGTCACCGTCGCCGTCGAAGGCGATCCCGAGTTCGGCATCGCTGTCCTGCAGCATGCGGATCAGATCCTGCAGGTTTTCCGGGTGGGCCGGATCCGGATGGTGGTTGGGGAAATTGCCATCGACTTCGCAGAACATTTCAATCACTTCGCAGCCCATGCCGCGGAACAGATCACCGGCAAAAGCACCAGCGACGCCATTCCCGCAATCGACCGCGATCTTGATCGGACGCGCCAGTTTGACGTCGCCGATGATGCGCTCGAGGTACTGGGCGCGGATATCGTAAGTGCTGTAAGTGCCGGCGGTGGCGGCGCTGCTGCCGTCATGTGCCACGATTGCGTCGTACAGTGCGGTAATCGCAGTGCCGTGAATCGCTTCACCGGCCAGCACCATTTTGAAGCCGTTATAGTCAGGCGGGTTGTGGCTGCCGGTGACCATGATGCCGGACGCAGCGCCCAGCACATTGGTGCCGAAATACACCATCGGCGTGGCCACCACACCCAGATCGATCACATTCACGCCCGCG
The DNA here is from genome assembly GCA_027490725.1 of Oxalobacteraceae bacterium. GTDB lineage: Bacteria > Pseudomonadota > Gammaproteobacteria > Burkholderiales > Burkholderiaceae_D > Rugamonas. Next base: position 49,087 of record JAIXXN010000030.1, on the reverse strand, counting down.
GCCTGCAGGCCTTGCGCTAGCGCCGCGGCCAGCGTCGGGCCGGACAGACGGCCATCACGACCAATCACCACGGTGCGCTCGCCCTTGGCCAGCGCTGCCTGACCGAAGGCCTGACCAATTTTGTGCGCCACACCGGCGTCCAGCGTTTTGTCGATGATGCCGCGAATGTCGTAGGCTTTGAAGATAGTCGGGGAAACTGGAACCATGATGTATCGATCGATTGAAAAAGGTTAAAGGGAAGCGTCAGCCACTCAGGTTTTTTTATGCCGGATCATCCAGCGCGGCGCCTTGAAGCGCACGATGCGCACGTAAATCCATACATAACTGACAATAAACAAAATACAGGAAAGCATCAAGATCCAGGTATGCCGCCAGAACACGGTGGCCGGAATCACTGCCATCAGCGAGAACAGCCACAGATACGGCGAGGTCATCGAGTTACGCCGGATCAGCGCGCGCGCTTCCTTGCGTCCCACGGCCCACTGGACGATGCGCCGGAAAATCAGACTGTGCAGGTGGATACCATCCGGCATGGCCGGCGATTTACCCCGTACAAACATGCGGCGGTACACCGAGAACAGGGTTTCGAAGGTGGGATAGATCAGCAGCAGCGCGGCATACCAGGTCGATACCTGCGGGTTGCGCATCACCAGCAGCAGCGCCAGTTCACCCAGCATGAAACCGATGAAATAGGCGCCGCCATCGCCGAGGAAGATCATGCCGACCGGATAATTCCAGATCAGAAAACCGGCCGTTGCACCGGCTACCATCAGGGCGGCGATCAGTACAAACATATCATTGACCTGCAGCGCCACGTAACCGAGCGAGAGCAGCATGCAGATCACCACCACACTGGCCAGTCCATTGAAGCCGTCGATGATGTTGACGGCGTTGGCAATACCGGCCACGGCCAGCACCGTCAGCGGCAAGGTCAGCCACATATACGGCAGCAGCCACGAGGAAAACAGCCAGTCGAGCCGGTCAACCCGGGCATCCAGCAGGAAATAGCCGAGGGCGGCGGCGAGCATGGTCAGAATCAGGCGGCGCCCGGCGCTCACCCGTCCCGTGTAATCTTCGACAATCCCGCCTACGAAGGCAAAGAAGGAGCAGCCAAGCAGCGTCAGCAGCCAGTAAGTCATGGCCGGCACCCGCCACAGGGAAATCAGCGAACTCAGTGCCACCGACAGGAATATCGACAGACCACCGATGCGTGCCACGTGGTGGGCATGAACTTTTTGCACTCCCATGAAGTCGGCGTCCAGCGCCGGACCGTGCAAGCGCGCTTCTTTGATGACCAGCAGGGTTAGCAGTGCAGCAGCGACGAAGCTCAGGAGGAAGGAAAACATATTTTTCTATTAAGGAGACCGGTGCCGCAGGAGAGCCCTGCAGCGCCAGACTGACACGCGATTGTACCGGATTCAGCAGGCCAAACCGCCCTAATCGGTGTGGCAGGGCTGCGATCCGTCCCGCGCGCCGCGCTTTTGCAACGTCGGGGCGGCGGCATGATAGCAGCCCGCCGCCTGCCGGACGGGCTTGCTTACCAACGGATACAACTGCAGAGAGCAACGCCGGGCCAGCGTGCTGGCGATTGCGCCGCGTGGGACGCGGCGTGTCGTCCTAGCGCATGCAGAGCTGCAAGGCCTGTTGCCATTCCGGCAAATGACTGAAGCGCGTCATCAGGCGCTCGCACGACAGCACCGAATATTCGGGACGTCGCGCCGGCACCGGATATTCGGCACTGGTAATCGGCAGCACGCGGCAGTCAATGCCGGCCTCCGCGAGGATGGCACGGGTAAAGTCATACCAGCTGGTCTGGCCTTGCGCCGTCAGATGGTAGACCCCGCGGTTCTGCACCCACCACTCGCGCCCGCCAGCATGGGCTTGCGCCAGCACCTGCGCCGTCACATCGGCAATGGTGCGGCTCCAGGTGGGCGCGCCAAACTGGTCGGCCACCACGCGCAGTTCATCGCGTTCGCGGGCAAGGCGCAACATCGTCAGCAGGAAATTCTTGCCGCGCATGCCGTACACCCAGCTGGTGCGGAAGATCAGATGCGGGATGCCGGCCGCCGCAATCGCCTGTTCGCCGGCCAGCTTGCTGGCGCCATACACGTTGAGCGGGCCGGTGGCATCGTCCTCCACGCGGGGCGCGGCGGCGCTGCCGTCGAACACGTAATCGGTCGAGTAATGCACCATCGACGCGCCCAGCAGACGGGCTTCCTCGGCCATCAGTGCAGGGGCTTCGGCATTCACGCGGAAAGCCAGTGCCGGCTCGCTCTCGGCTTTATCAACGGCCGTGTAGGCAGCCGGATTGACGATCATATTCGGCTGCACGGTGCGGATCACCCGGCGCACCTGATCCAGATCAGCCAGATCCATCTGCTGCCGGTCAAGGGCCACCACTTCGCCCACGCCCTGCAGGCTGCGTGCCAGTTCATAGCCTACCTGGCCGGTACTACCGGTCAGCAGGATTTTCATGCAAACACCTCGGCGTCGGCCAGCAGTGCCGCGGCCTGATCTTTGCCCGACAGCAGTGGCGCCGTCGCCAGTGTCGGCCACTCGATGCCGATCGCCGGATCATTCCACAAGATCGAACGCTCGTGCTCGGGTGCCCAGTAGTCGGTGGTTTTATAGAGGAATTCGGCGGCCGCGCTGGTCACCATGAAGCCATGGGCAAAGCCGGGCGGGATCCACATCTGCAGCTTGTTTTCTGCCGACAGTTCGGTACCGAACCACTGGCCAAAGGTTTTCGAGCTCTTGCGCAGGTCGACCACCACATCGAACACGCTGCCGGAGGTGGCGCGTACCAGCTTGCCCTGCGCCTGCTGGATCTGGTAATGCATGCCGCGCAAGACGCCCTGCAGCGAACGGGAATGGTTATCCTGCACGAACTGTGCGTGCACGCCCGTCAGTTCCGCAAAGCGGCGGCTGTTATAGCTTTCGAAGAAAAAGCCGCGCTCGTCGCCAAACACCTTCGGTTCAAGCAGCAGCACCCCTTCCAGCGGCGTTGCAATGACTTTCATCGTGGCACAACCTTATCTTCGAGAATCTGCAGCAGATACTGGCCATAGTTGTTTTTCTTCAGCGGCTCGGCCAGCTTGCGCAACTGGGCAGCGTCGATATAGCCCTTGCGATAAGCGATCTCTTCCGGGCAAGCCACCTTCAAACCCTGACGTTTTTCGATCGTGGCAATGAATTGCGAGGCATCGAGCAGGGATTCGTGGGTGCCCGTGTCGAGCCAGGCCATGCCGCGCCCCATCACTTCCACGTTGAGTTGCTGTTTTTCCAGATACACGCGGTTGACGTCGGTAATTTCCAGTTCACCGCGTGCCGAGGGCTTGATGCTGGCAGCGATATCGCACACCTGCTGGTCGTAGAAATACAGCCCCGTCACCGCATAATTCGATTTCGGCTGGAGCGGTTTCTCCTCGATCGATACGGCCTGATGATCGGCATCGAATTCCACCACGCCGTAGCGTTCCGGATCCTGCACATGGTAAGCGAACACGGTCGCGCCATCGGTCTGTTCGGTGGCATGACGCAGCAAGGCATCGAGGTCATTGCCGTAGTAGATGTTGTCGCCGAGGATGAGCGCGGACGGTGCGTCGCCGACGAAATCGCGGCCGATAATGAAGGCTTGCGCCAGACCATCCGGCGAAGGCTGCACGGCGTAGCTGATCTGCAGACCCCACTGGCTGCCATCACCGAGCAGGTCGCGGAAGCGCGGCGTATCCTGGGGCGTCGAAATCAGCAGAATTTCCGTGATCCCCGCCAGCATCAGTACCGTCAGCGGGTGATAGATCATCGGCTTATCGTAAATCGGCAACAACTGCTTGGAGACGCTCATCGTCACCGGATACAGGCGGGTGCCCGAACCACCAGCGAGAATAATGCCTTTGCGGCGCAGCGGAGAGGTACTCATGACTAGCCTTCGCGATTAAAGTAATTGGTTGCGACCCACTGGGCATAACTACCCGACTGCACGTCGGCCACCCAGTCCTGATGTGTCAGATACCACTGCACCGTCTTGGCGATGCCCGACTGGAAGGTTTCGGCCGGTTTCCAGCCCAGTTCGCGCTCGAGTTTGCGTGCATCGATGGCGTAGCGGCGGTCATGGCCGGGACGGTCCTTGACATAGGTGATCTGCGCCCGGTAGCTGCTGCCGTCAGCTTTAGGTTTCAGCTGGTCCAGCATATCGCACAGGGTATGCACCACGTCCAGATTGGCCATTTCGTTCCAGCCGCCCACGTTATAGGTTTCCCCCAGCCGTCCCGCTTCCAGCACACGGCGGATGGCAGCGCAGTGATCACTCACATACAGCCAGTCACGCACTTGCTGCCCATCGCCATAGATCGGCAAGGGTTTGCCTGCCTGCGCGTTGGCAATAATCAGCGGAATCAGTTTTTCCGGGAAATGGTAAGGACCGTAATTATTCGAGCAATTGGTGGTCAGGGTCGGCAGACCATAGGTGTGATGATAGGAACGCACCAGATGGTCAGAGGCCGCTTTCGAGGCCGAATACGGGCTGTTTGGCGCAAACGCGGTGGTTTCGCTGAACGGCGCATCGTCCGGGCCCAGCGTGCCGTAGACTTCGTCGGTGGAGACATGCAGGAAGCGGAACGCCGCTTGCTCGGCATCCGGCAAACCCGACCAGTAAGCGCGCGCCGCTTCCAGCAAGCTGAACGTGCCATTGATATTGGTGTTGATGAATTCGCCCGGGCCGAGGATGGAACGGTCTACATGGCTCTCGGCAGCGAAGTGCAGCACCGCGCGCGGTCGGTGCTGCTGGAACAGGGCCAGCACCTGCGCCTGATCACAGATATCGCCACGCACGAAGAGATGACGGCTGTCATGCTTGAGCGCGGCCAGATTGTTCAGATTGCCGGCATAGGTCAGCTTGTCGTAGTTCAGCACCGGTTCGTCCGACTGGGCCAGCCAGTCCAGTACAAAATTCGAGCCGATGAAACCCGCACCACCTGTCACAAAAATCATTTAGTATCCCGCAGCAAGAGTCAAAAGAGGAGTAGTCATCATTTTATGTGAAAGCCACACCGTAACGGGCAAAAATCACTACTCAGCCCGATTAACACAGGGTAAAACAGTTTGCCCGGCAACGAACCAGAGAGTATCCCCATGAAAACCTATGTAATCGGTGATTTACAGGGTTGCCACCAGCAAGCGCGCGACATGGTCGAGCGTATCTATGCCCACGCCGGTACGCACCAGGTGCGCATCCTGTTCGCTGGCGATCTGATCAACCGGGGTCCCGATTCGCTGGCGACGCTGCGCTATGTACGCGAACTGGCTTGCGCCAGCGCGGGGCGCATCGATAGCGTGCTGGGCAACCACGACCTGCATTTGCTGGCGGTGGCCTACGGCATCCGCCCTGCGCACCGCTCGGACACGCTGGAGGCGATCCTGACGGCGCCGGACCGTGATGAACTGATAGACTGGCTGCGCCAGCGTCCGCTGCTGATCGACAGCGACGGCCACCTGCTGGTACATGCCGGCCTGCTGCCCCAGTGGGATGGCGCGCAGGCCGGCGCACTGGCAGCCGAAGTCGAGCAGATGCTGCGCGGCGACGCTCTGGCCGGCTTCCTGGCCCAGATGTATGGCAATCAGCCCGACCAATGGCATGACGGCCTGCAAGGTGCCGAGCGCTTACGCTGCATCATCAACGCCATGACCCGGCTGCGCTTCTGCAGCGCCGACGGGGTGATGGATTTTGCCATCAAGGATAGTGGTACGGCCGCGCCGGAATCAGGGCTGATGCCATGGTTTGACGTGCCGGGACGGCGCAGCGCCAGCCAGACGGTGGTGTTTGGCCACTGGTCGGCACTGGGACTGATCATGCGGCCGGCGTTGATCGGCCTCGATAGCGGCTGCGTCTGGGGCGGGCAATTGTCGGCGGTCTGCCTGCAGGACCGCAGCCTGCTGCAGGTGCAGTGTCCGGAATTCCAGCAGCACGGCGGCAAACAGCCGGGCTAAGACCAATGCGTCCTCGACGGCGCTGCAGCCGCCTAGTGGCTTGCCGCTGTCGCCGCCTCGCTGGCAACGACGCTCACACCGAGCGCCGCGGCTACCGCCTGTTCTGACGCCAGCGCCAGCTCACGCCGGTGCGCCCCTTCACTGACGATCGGTGCCAGCACCGTCAGCTTGGCCGTCACGGGCGGGCCGTTCAGAATCAGCATCAGGCTCTCGGCAAACGTCATCTCGCCGATGAAATCAACCGACGGATGGGCCACCCCGTGAACGTCCCGGTAGTCCAGCGCAAACGGCTGCACCGGCACCTTGGCATCGGTCGCCGCCTCGAACAGATTGGCGTGGAAGGGCAGCAAGCTGCCTTGCGCGGCCGTGGTGCCCTCGGGAAAGAACGCTACCCGCTCGCCCTGCTGCAGGCTATGCACTAGCCCTTTGAAGATATGCCGCAGATCGCGCCGGCTGCCGCGTGAAATAAACACGGTACCGGCTTTCTGCGCCAGCCAGCCGGCCAGTGGCCACGAGCGGATTTCCGCCTTGGCCACAAAATGACTGGGGTGCAGGCTGTGGATCACGAAAATATCCAGCCACGACACGTGATTGGCCACCACCACCGAAGTCTCCAGCACCGCGGCGCTGCCAGCCGACTGCTGCACTGTGACATTGCACAGTGCCAGCAAACGGGTAGCCCAGCGGCGGATCTGCTGATTGCGCGCCGCATGGCCTAGCCACGGAAACACGCTAGCGCAGATCAGCATACCCTTTAAAACGTGCAGCAACACCCGCGCCAGGCGGTACAGCGTCAGCAGTTTCATGCGTCCCTTTCGCTCAGGCTGGCAGACGCTGGTAGGCAAGCCGCCCCGCGACGACCGTGGTGCGCACTTGCGCGGCCAGGTTGTAGCCAATGAAGGGGGTGTGCTTACCCTGACTGGCCAGCGCGGCCGCCTGGACCGTCCAGTGCGCTTCAGGATCGAAGATGCAGACGTCGGCACTGGCGCCCACCGACAGGGTACCGGCAGGCAGACCGGCCACAGCGGCAGCCTGCGAAGTGATCAGGGCGATGGCACGCGACAGCGGCCGTGGACCGGCAGCGTTCTGGCTGGCAGCGTACTCGCTGGCCCATTTCAGGGTCAGCGACAGCAGCAATTCCAGCCCGGTCGCACCGGGCGAGGCTTCCCCGAACGGCAGCAGTTTTTCATCATCATCGACCGGCGTGTGATCCGAGCACAGCGCATCGATGGTGCCATCGAGCAGACCCAGACGGATCGCGTCACGGTCACGCTGACTGCGCAGTGGCGGCGTCAGACGGGCGTTCGAGTCGAAGAAGCCGATATCGGCATCGGTCAGGTGCACATGGTGCACGCCCACGTCGCAGCTGACTGGCAGCCCTTCGCGCTTGGCCTGACGTACCAGCTCGATGCCGGCCGCCGACGACAGCCGGCACAGGTGCACGCGCGCACCGGTGGCGCGCATCAGTTCGAAGATGGTGTGCAGGGCGATGGTCTCGGCCATCACCGGCACGCCGGACAGGCCCAGTCGCGAGGCCAGCGGCCCGCTGGCAGCAATCCCGCCGCGGCCGATGTGGGCGTCCTGTGGACGCAGCCACACGGTGTACTCGAAGGTCTTGGCATATTGCAGCGCGCGCAGCAATACATTGGTGTCTTCGATTGGCACCTCGGCCTGCGAGAAACCGATGCAACCGGCTTCCGTCAGTTCCGCCATTTCCGTCAGCGACTCGCCTTTCAGGCCCACGGTCAGCGCGCCCAGCGGGTGCACGTGTGCCTGATTGCGCGTCTTGGCGCGGTATTTCAGCATTTCTACCAGACCCGATTCATCGAGCACGGGATCGGTATCGGGCGGGCAGACCAGACTGGTCACGCCGCCCTGCATGGCAGCCTGCAGTTCCGATTCTAGCGTGGCCTTGTATTCGTAACCGGGTTCGCGCAGGCGCACCGACAGGTCGACCAGACCCGGCGCCACCACCAGACCGGCAGCGTCGATGGTCTGCTCGGCCACAAAACCGGCTGGCGCCGTACCCACTGCCAGCACTTTGCCGTCGGCGATAAACAGATCCTGCGGCGCGTCGATGCCATTGGCCGGATCGATCAGATGGCCATTCTTGATGTGTAGTTTCATGCTTGCGTCCCTGCTACGATGCTCATAACCGCCATCCGTACGGCGATCCCGAAGGTGACCTGCGGCAGTATCACTGCCTGCGGGCCGTCGGCCACGGCCGAATCGATTTCCACCCCGCGGTTCATCGGTCCCGGGTGCATCACGATGGCATCCGGTTTGGCCAGCGCCAGCCGCTCCGGCGTCAGGCCGTAGCTCTTGAAGTATTCCTGTGCCGACGGCAGCAGCGCTCCGCTCATGCGTTCATTCTGCAGGCGCAGCATGATGATCACATCCACCCCTTTCAGACCTTCGTCCATATTCGTGAAGGTGCGCACGCCCATCTGCTCGAGACCACCGGGCAGCAGCGTGTGCGGGCCGATCGCGCGCACTTCCGGCACGCCCAGTGTGGTCAGCGCGTGGATGTCGGAACGCGCCACGCGGCTATGCAGAATGTCGCCCACAATTGCCACCGTCAGATTGGTGAAATCCTTCTTGTAGTGGCGGATGGTGTACATATCCAGCAGGCCCTGGGTCGGGTGCGCATGGCGGCCGTCACCGGCATTCACCACGTGGACATGCGACTGGCCGGTATCGTGCAGGTGTTTGGCAATCAGATACGGCGCGCCGGACTGCGCGTGGCGCACCACGAACATATCGGCGTGCATGGCCGACAGATTGTCGATGGTGTCGAGCAGCGACTCGCCCTTGCTGGCCGACGAAGCCTGAATATTCAGGTTGATCACATCGGCCGACAGACGCTTGGCGGCGATTTCGAAGGTGGTGCGGGTGCGGGTCGAGTTTTCGAAGAACAGATTGAATACCGACTTACCGCGCATCAGCGGTACCTTCTTCACGTCGCGATCGGAAATGCCGACGAAGGACGACGCGGTATCGAGGATGTGGTTCAGAATCGACTTGGGCAGCCCTTCGATCGACAGCAGGTGCTGCAGTTCGCCGTGTTGATTGAGTTGCGGATTGAGCATGAGATTAAGCCTGATCTATGGTTAGCGTGAAAATGCCATCATCGGCGCGGCGCAGCACCAGCGCCTGACCGGCTTCGACCTGCACCCGGGCCGCGACGAAATCGGCGGCCACCGGCAGCTGACGCTCGCCACGGTCGACCAGTGCCGCCAGCATGATGCGCGCCGGACGACCATAGTCGAACAGTTCATTGAGCGCGGCGCGGGTGGTACGGCCGGTGTACAGCACGTCGTCGACCAGCAGAATCGTGGCGGCGTTGACGTCGAAGTTGATGTGGGTCGGTTTGACGTCGGCCGGCAAGCCCTTCTTGGCGTAATCATCGCGGTAGAAGGACACATCGAGCACGCCGCAGCGTTCGGTCAGGCCCAGATCGGCCGCCAGCCGTTGCGCCAGCCAGGCGCCGCCGGAGTGGATGCCGACGATGGCCACATCGGGCACGCCGGCCAGACCGGCGCGCACGTCGGCCAGCAGCGTGGCATACAACGCTTCGGCGTCAAGTTGTTGGGGGGTGAGTAAGGTCATGAGCGTAGACAGGGTTCAAAAAACGGTTCAAAAGACGATTCAATGGGTATCAAAATACTGCTGCAGGATGATGGCGGCGGCGCGGTCGTCGATCACTTCGCCACGTTTGGCGCTAATCACGGCCGAGGAATAGCGTTCATCGACCAGTTGCACGGGCAGATTGAAGCGGCCATGCAGCTGGTTGGCGAATTTGCGGCAGCGTGCGCTCATTTCGTGTTCGGTGCCATCGGGATGCATCGGCAGACCGACTACCAGCAGGTCCGGCTGCCATTCCGTAATCAGCGCGCCGATGGCGGCGAAGCGGCTGGCGTTGTCGATGCTGCTGATCACCTGTAGAGGCTGGGCCTGACGGATCAGGGTATTTCCCATCGCCACACCGATGCGTTTGACGCCGAAATCGAAGGCAAATATAGTTTCCGCACTCACCGTGGCAGCCCAGCCTTATGCATGGCCAGCCTCGGAGGTCAGCATCAGCGGATCGATGCCCAGCAGCCGCATGGCGGCCGTGTAGCGCTGTTCGATCGGCAGGTTAAACAGAATCTCGGGATCGGCGCTGACGGTAAGCCAGCCATTGCGGCCGATTTCCCCTTCCAGCTGGCCCGGGCTCCAGCCCGCGTAACCGATCGAGACCAGCATGCGGCGCGGGCCTTCGCCGGCGGCCACCGCTTCCAGCACGTCGATCGAGGTGGTGAAGGCGACATCCTTGGTCACCGTCAGCGAGGACGAATAGCGCTGGCCGGGGGTGTGCAGCACGAAGCCGCGGTCGTCCTGCACCGGGCCGCCGAACATGATGGGTTCATCCACATCGACGTTATCGGCCGGTTTCAGGTCGATCCGTTCGAACAGGGTTTCCATGGTCATGTCGGTAGGCTTGTTGATGACGACGCCCAGCACGCCGTTTTCATTGTGCTCGCAGACGTAGACCACCGAACCGCCAAACACGGGATCCTGCATGGATGGCATTGCAATAAGGAAATTATCTGCCAGATTCAAGGCAGCCGGGTCGGTCTGGGCACTGCTGCGCACGGCCAGCGGATCCGTTGCTTCCCCCAGCGGGCCGGGTGCCGCGAAGGGAGAGCCGAGTTTGCTTTTCTTCATCATCGTGATCTTTCTGAGCTGCCAACTATTCCTGTAGTATTCGCCCGGCTAACTTCTTCCGGCCAGCAACTCGCTTGGTGTACAGCTATCTTTACACCGATAGTTTACACTGAATTGCGTCAACGACCACGTTTGCCCCCACCCGAACCCTTTGAGACAGACAGAATGAAACTGAAATCTTCGCTGGTCTGGCTGCGCCGCGACCTGCGCGCCTTCGACCATGTAGCCCTGCATCAGGCTTTACAACAGAGTGAACGGGTGTATTGTGTTTTCGTCTATGACAGCAGGATACTGTCGCTGCTGCCGCGCAGTGACCGGCGCGTCGACTTCATCCACGCCAGCATTGCCGAAGTCGATGCCGAGTTGCGCCAGATGGGCGGCTACCTGATCACCCGCCATGCCGATGCCTGCCTCGAAATTCCCCGGCTGGCCGCCGAACTCGGGGTCGACGCAGTGTTCTGCAACCACGATTACGAACCGCAGGCGATCGCCCGCGACGCTGCCGTGCAGCAAGCCTTGCAGGCCGCTGGCCGGCAGTTCTTCAGCTACAAGGATCAGGTGATCTTCGAAAAGAGCGAAGTGCTGTCGCAGACCGGCGGGGTGTTTTCCGTCTTCACCCCGTATAAAAACGCCTGGCTGAAAAAGCTGGCGGCCGACCCGGTGGTGCTGGCGCCGTATCACATCGAACCGATGGCGGCGCGGCTGGCCGCCCCGCCATCGCCTGCAGCGTCCTTGCTGACACTGGCCGAACTCGGTTTCGAGCCCAGCAATCTGGCCAGCCTGCAGATCCCCACCGGCATGTCCGGTGCGGCCAGCCTGTTCGAACAGTTCCTGACCCGCATCGCCCAGTACAAGGACGCGCGCGACTTCCCTGCCGTCAAAGGACCGTCCTATCTATCGCTGCACTTCCGTTTTGGCACCCTGTCGGTGCGGCATATGGTGCGCAGCGTGGTCGACCTGATCGAGCGTGGCGCCGGTGGCGAAGGTGCTGCCGTCTGGCTGGCAGAATTGATCTGGCGCGAGTTCTACGCCATGATTCTGTATCACCACCCGCACGTGGTGCACAGCGCCTTCAAACCGGCCTATGACGCGATCAAATGGGAACAGGGGCCGCAGGCGGACGCCCTGTTCGAAGCCTGGTGTGCCGGACGCACCGGCTATCCGCTGGTCGATGCGGCCATGGCGCAGCTGAACCAGACCGGCTATATGCACAACCGGCTGCGCATGGTCACGGCCTGCTTCCTGATCAAGGATCTGGGCATAGACTGGCGCCGTGGCGAAGCCTATTTCGCGCTGCACCTGAACGATTTCGATCTAGCCTCGAACAATGGCGGCTGGCAGTGGGCATCATCATCCGGCTGCGATGCCCAGCCCTACTTCCGCATCTTCAATCCGATCACCCAATCGGAAAAGTTCGACGCCAGCGGCAAATTCATCCGCCGCTATCTGCCCGCGCTAAAAAGCCTGAGCGACAAGGAAATCCACGCACCGTGGCTAGTCCCGCGCATGCTGCGGCCCGACTACCCCGAGCCGCTCGTCATGCACGACGAAGCCCGCAAACGCACGCTAGAGCGCTACGCCGTCGTAAAAAAGCCCGACTAAACCCGGGGACAGATCCGACATTAAGACACGTACTCGACATTACCGTCCAATCCGCGCCCGAAAACCTCCCGAGGGGACGCGAAACCAGCTGAGCTCGTGTCCGGATGTCGGATCTGCCCCCGGTTATTTCAGCAGAGCGGCGATCGTTTCCAGCAGTTCCGGCTCGGGATAGGGCTTGCCGAAGTAGGCATTCACGCCCAGTTCCATGGCCAGATTGCGATGTTTGTCGGCGCTGCGCGAGGTGATCATGATGATCGGGATAGCGCTGCTGCGCGCGTCGCTACGCACTTTGCGGGTCAGGTCGTAACCATCCATGCGCGGCATTTCGATATCGACTAGCATCAGGTCCGGCAACTCCTGCTGCAACTGCTCGAGTGCTTCTACGCCATCCTTGGCCAGTAGTACCTGATAACCTTCGCGTTCCAACAGGCGCTGGGTGACGCGGCGTACCGTCAACGAATCGTCGACCACCATAATTACCGGGGCAGTCAGCGGCGCTGGCGGGTTGTCACGGGTCGCCTCGGCATAGCGCTGGCGCAGTTCGGGATGCTGGGCCAGTTGCTGCGCCAGCGCCAGCGGATTCAGAATCAGTACGATTTCACCGGATCCGAGTACCGTGGCACCGGCAATCCCCACCATGCGTGCCAGTTGCGGACCGAGATTCTTGACCACCACTTCGCGATTGCCCTGCACTTCGTCGACCAGTATCGCCAGCCGTTCGGCGCCATGGCGTAACAGCAGCACTGGCAGCGAACGCTGCGCCGGCGCCGGCGTGCCATGCCCCAGCAACGCTGGCAGATAATCGAACGGCACGCTCTGCCCCTGCACGCTGATGCCGGCGTCGCGCTGTGCGTCGCTCAGCGCGGCGTCCTTCAGCTGCAGCACCTGTTCCACCATCACCGCCGGCACCGCATAGCTTTTGCCAGCTGCGCTGAACAGCACTACTTGCGAGACGGCCAGTGTCATCGGCAGGTGCACGGTAATGCGCGCGCCCTGCCCCGCAGCGCTGGCCAGCGCCACGCGGCCACCGAGCGCCTGCGCTTCGGACTGCACCACATCCATGCCGACGCCACGCCCGGACAATTCCGTCAGTTCGCTGGCAGTCGAAAAGCCGGACGCAAAAATCAGCTGCGCCAGCTGGGCGTCACTCGGCGTTTCGCCTGCCGCCAGCAGGCCGCTTTCCAGCGCCTTGGCGCGGATCCGCGCCAGATCGAGTCCGCCGCCATCGTCGCTAAATTCCAGCACGACTTCGCTGCCCTGCTGCGCTACCTGCACCAGCAATTCGCCCACTTCCGGCTTGCCGGCGGCAAGTCGGCCGGCGCGGTCTTCCACGCCATGGGCAATCGCATTGCGCACCAGATGCTCGAAGGGCGCCGCCATACGTTCCAGTACACTGCGGTCGATCTCCACGTTGCCACCACGGATATCGAGATTGACGCGCTTATCCACTTCCTTGGCACTCTGACGCGCAACCCGGAACAGCCGCTCGGCGATGCTGGAGAAGGGCACCATGCGCACCCGCATCAGGTCATGCTGCAGCTCGCGTGTCAGGCGCGCTTGCTGGACCAGATCGTCACTGGCACTGTCCACGCTGCGCTCCAGACCTTCATGGAAGGCGGCGACGTCGTTAACACTTTCTGCCATCATGCGGGTCAGTTCCTGCAGGCGGGTAAAGCGGTCGAACTCGAGCGGATCGAATTCGCGCTCGCCGGAGATCGACATGCGCGACGCAATCTGCGATTCGGCCTGCACTTCCACTTCGCGCAACTGGCGCTGCAGACGCTGCAGGTTTTCCGAGAAGTCGCCCAGCGTGGCACGCAAGGTGCCCACTTCGTTTTCCAGGCGCGAACGCGAGATCGACACTTCGCCAGCCTGATTCACCAGACGGTCAAGAATATCGGCACGCACGCGCACCATCGGCGCTTTGCCGCTGGTCAGCGCTTCTTCGTCAGTGCCAACTTGCGGCGCGGTGTCGGCACTGCTGTCGGGTGATCTGCTGGCTGCTTGCTGCAATTGTTCGAACAGCAGCAGGGCGTGGTCGTAGTGCGTCAGCAGTTCTTCGAAGGCGTGCGGGGTTGCCGCGCCGGCTTGCAGCATCTGCTCGATATGGGTTTCACTTTCGTGCACGTGCTGGCCGAGACGCATCGCGCCGGCCATGCGCGCGCTGCCCTTTAAGGTATGCAGCAGGCGGAGCAGCGATTGTGCGGTGTCCTTATCTTCCGGCTGCTGTTGCCATGCACGCAGCGCCTGTCCCACTTGCGGCAGCAGATCGGCGCCTTCTTCGAGGAACACCGGCAGCAGGTCGGCATCGAGTTCGTCGGTGTAGTGTGCAGCGGCGCTGTCGGGCAGTGGCAGTCCGGCAGCCGTCAGGGACGCTGCAGATTCCAGCGCAGCTTCAGACGCTGGCTCCGGCTTGAAGAGAGGGGCCGGTTCCGGTTCCGGTTCCGATTCCGGTGCTGTTGCCGGTTCGGCTAAGGCTAGGTCTATGTCTTCCGGTTCGGCTTCCGGTTCGGCTTCGGCTTCCGGTTCGGGCTGCGCTACCGGCTCGGGATCCGTTTGCGGTATCGGTGCCAGCTCCGGCGCCAGTGCTGCCGGTTCTGCCATCCGTAACGGCGGATCGGCAAAGGTGTCGTCAAACGCCGCGTTGAACAGATCATCGATACTGTCATCGCTGCGTGCCACCACCATTTCTGGCGCGGCCGACGGCGCCGCCGGCTGGTCTTTCGCGCTGCTGCTAATGGCGTCAAAGGTATCGCGGAACAGTTGATCCAGCGCCGCATCCATCGGTTTCTGCGCGTTCAGACTGTCCATGGTGTCGGCCACCAGATCATCGAGACGTGCTTCGATAGCGAGACTGGCGGCCGGTGCGGTGGCGGCCAGTTCTGCCGCCAGTTCCTGTAGCGCAGCAATCAGTTCCGGCTGGGCTGCTGGCATCTCTGCCGCTGCAAAACTCTGCAGCATCTGACGGATCCGGGCAATCGTGAAATCCAGCAGATCGTGCTGTACCTGATCGAGATGCGGCGCCGGTGGCAGCAGTGCTTCCAGCGTCGCCTCCAGTGCCAGCGCCAGCTCCCGCAAGGCGCTGAAACCGAGCGTACCGGAAGTACCCGCCAGCGTATGCGCAGCCTGCAACGCTTCCGGATTGACGGGACGACGCGGTTCGTGACGCCATTCGCCGAAGTCCTGCGCCAGCAAGCGCACCAGTTCATCGGTCTCGTGCAGATAGATGTTGTACAGCGGCAGTGGAATCTCCAGCTCACCGACCTGTTTCAGATTGTCGTCCCGCGCTACCGCTGGCGTAATTACCGGGAATTCGATCACATTGCCATTCACCACCGGCGCGCTGCGGACTGGCGGCACCGCCGGTGCAGCCGGCCCGGTGGCCAACTCCGGCGTCACCGGCTCTGTCGACGGCGTCGCCACAGCTGCCGCTGGTTCCGGTGTCTGGTTCAATGCTGCTGCGGCGGCAAGGATGGTCGCGCCATCCCGTATCGAGGCGCCGCCCAGCGCCAGCTCTTCCACCCACACCGTCATTTCGCGTAATGCCAGCTCCAGCATCGCCAGCAAGGCATCACTGGCTGGACGGGCCTCGGCCAGCCAGCCATTGAGCACGCGCTCGACCGCATGCGCCGCCTCGGCAAACTGCTGCAGTGCCACCATTCGCGCGCTGCCCTTCAGCGTATGGAAGGAGCGCCGCATGGTGCTCAGGCCCGCTTCGCTGCTGGTGTCGCCGTAGGAGTGCGCCAGTGCCGCACCGACCGTCTGCAGAACATGCTGTGCTTCGTCGACAAAAATCTCCAGCAACTCGGTCTGCACGCCGGCGGCATGCACCGGCGGCACGGCGGCTGCAGGCTGCGCTGATGGCGCTGTCGCCGGCGCACTGACCTGTTCATCGAGCAGAGGAATGCTGCCGCCGGCCGCCATTTTGCGGAACGGCACTGCACGGAAGCGCCCCAGACTCGCATCGAACGTGAAGCGCTGACGTGCAGCGCCGGCATTCTGCCCCAGCATATCGAAGAAGAAACCGAGCGCTCCCACATTCTGCGCAATTTCTTCGAGCGCCGCAGCGTCGCTCCCCGTGCTACCTACGCTTAGGCCATCGGCCAGCGCAGCAACACTGGTCTGCACATGCTGCATGGCGCGGCTGGCATCGTCCTGCTCGAGCTGCGCCAGCGTATCCTGTAGCTGCTGGAGTGGCGACGCCAGCCCGGCCAGCGCGGGACGCCGACTGGCATCTGCATAGAAATCGTCCAGCGTCTTTTCCACCTGGCGCAGACTGCTCTTCATTTCCTGCGCCAGCGCCAGTACCGTATCGTCCTGTTGCATCTGCTGCGCCAGCCCGTCCTGCCACTGGGGCGGCTGCGGCAGCGTGTCACCTTTCGCCAGTGCCTGCAGGCGCGCGCCCAGCGTGTCGGCATGCGCGGCAAAATCGCCCGGCAGGTGGCGGATCTGGGCCAGCCCGTGTTCGGCAAACTGCAGCGCCGCCGCGACTTCCTGCGCCAGTGCAGGACTGCGTCCGGCATGCGCAGTATGTTCGGTCACTCCGGCCAGCTCGCGCATCAGCGTGCCCAGTGCCGGCTGATTCAATTGTTCCGCGGCCCGCGCCACGTCGGCTAGCGCGGCACTCAGGCCAGCTTCCAGCGCCGGATCGTGTTCTAGCGCCAGCCGCTCCCACGCCGCCTTGGCCTTGCCCATACCCGCCTGTGCGTGCGCCAGTGCGCCGTTATCAATCCGACCGTAGCGACGCTGTTCGTAGTTGGCTGGTACCAGACCATCGAGCGCAAACGCAGAACGCACCTGCTGCACCACCCCGGAGGCGAACGAGGTGTCAGCTGCGGCGACGAAGAACAGCGCGTCGCGCAGCATGCCTTCCGGCTGCGCCGTATTGCCCTGACTGAGACGGCGGATCTGCAGATTGATCAGACCAAATAACTGTTTTACATACAGGCTGCCCGCCAGCTTGCCCGTGGCGACCAGTTCTGCAAACGCCTGCTGCGCCAGCCAGAAACTGCGCGCCTGTGGCTCGCTCTGGGCCGCGGCCACTGCCTGCACGGCTTGTAGCAAGGCTTCGGCATGTTCCTGCTGCTGTTCGAGGTCGGTGCTTTTCAGATACGGCAGCAGGGCCTTTTCAAAGCGGCTCCGGAACACTGCGTAATCGGCCGCCGCCAGTGGCGCCGCAGTGGTCGCGGATGCCGCATCAATTCCTGAGACGGAGGTCTGCGCTTGCGCCGCTGGCGCCAGCGCCGGATAGAACAGATCGGCCGGATGGATGCGTTCCGCACCCAGCATCTGCTGCAAGGCCTGATAGTAAGGGAACAGCCGCAGCGGCTGCAGCGCGCCGCCATCGAGCAGTTCCTGCAGATACTCGACCAGTGCCTGATAGGCATCAGCCACCACCTGGGCGTGATCGGTACTGCATTTCAGACTG
This sequence comes from Oxalobacteraceae bacterium, assembly GCA_027490725.1. Taxonomy (GTDB): domain Bacteria; phylum Pseudomonadota; class Gammaproteobacteria; order Burkholderiales; family Burkholderiaceae_D; genus Rugamonas. The sequence goes on along the minus strand of JAIXXN010000030.1, from coordinate 31,365 downwards.
CCGTCCTTGAAGCGGTCAAGCGCCAGCTCGGCCAGCTGGGTCAGCACCGACGGGCCTTCCAGATCGACCATCTGCAAAGCGCCATGGGCCTGATGCAGGTGCGAGCGCGCATGCTGCAACTGGGTCGCCTGATCTTCCGCAGCGCGCCCGCCGGCCTCGAACAATGCCGTTTTCGAACGTGCCAGTGCTTCGCGGATCTCCACCATCACCCACGACAGGGGGCCGGTATCAAATTGCGGAAGATTCGGAAAATCTGTTGTGCTCATACTTGCCTCGGTCTTTCAATGTGGACGGGTCAGGACGCAATACGGAAGCGCGCGACCGAATTTTTCAATTCCTGCGCCAGCACTGAGAGTTTGTGAATAGAGAGTGTGGTTTGCTGGGTGCCATCCTGAGTCTGCTCGGTAACGTTCAGAATGTGCTGGATATTGTGCGCCACCGCGCTGGCCGACGTCGCCTGCGTACCGGTGGCCAGTGCGATCTCGGAGATCAGTCCGGCCAGCCGTTCCGACACTTGCGAGATATCGTTCAGCGCCGCACCGGCTGCATCGGACAGGCGCGCGCCTTCCACTACGCCCTGCGTGGATTTCTCCATCGCTGCCACGGCATCGTGGGTATCGGTCTGGATGGTGCGCACCAGCGCACCAATCTGTTTGGCGGCACCGGCCGAACGTTCCGCCAGCCGCTGCACTTCTTCCGCCACCACCGAGAAGCCGCGTCCGGCCTCGCCGGCCGATGCGGCCTGGATCGCCGCATTCAGCGCCAGAATATTGGTCTGCTCGGTAATATCGGAAATCAGTTCGGTGATCTCGCCGATCTCCTGTGACGACTCGCCCAGTCGCTTGATACGCTTGGAGGTATCCTGAATCTGCTCGCGGATTTCGTGCATGCCCTTGATGGCATTGGCCACCGCCGTGGCGCCCTGCTGCGCTGCTGCCACCGACTGGCGCGCCACATCGGCCGAGACGCTGGCCGAGCGCGAGACGTCGGTAATGTCGTGGGCCATCTGCACCACCGTGGCCGAGGCATCGATAATTTCACGCGACTGCTGCTGCGACGCGGCCAGCAGACCGCTGGAAATACTCTGTGCCTGGGTCGAAGCGTCGGTAACCTGCTGGGCGGTCGCCGTGACCCGTCCCACCAGTCCGCGCAACTCTTCCACCGTGTAGTTAACCGAATCGGCAATCGCGCCGGTGATGTCTTCCGTGACCGTGGCCTGTACCGTCAGATCGCCGTCCGCCACTTCCTGCAATTCGTTCATCAGGCGCAGAATCGCAGCCTGGGTCTGGGCATTGTCAGCCTTGGCCTGCTCTTCCTGCTGCTGCGATTGCTGACGCATGGCGTCCGCTTCGCGCCGGCGCCGTTCCGCGCCACGGGTGCGCTGCTGCGAATCGAGCAGCAGCACACGGCCAATCGCCGCGGCCAGCAACAGCGTCAGTATGCCGCCTGCCACCATCAGCCAGAACGGCAGGCCCAGGGTATCCTGTTCGTTGCGGTAGGCATGCTGCAGGGCGCTCAGACGCTGACGCAGCGCTTCGTTGTCATGGAAGATCAGCTGTTCGGCATTCTTGGCAGCGCCGAATTTATCGAGCTTGTCGAGGATGGCCGTCACCAGCTTCTGATAATCCTCGAAATCGGCTTTCAGACTGACGAATTTTTCGCGCAATGGCGCATCATGTACCGCAGTCAGGCCCAGCGCAGCGCTGCCATTCAGGAAACCATCCACGGTATTGCGGAACACGGTAGTATCGCGCCCCAGCTGAAACGCACTCTCCGAACTGACGCCGCCCAGCGTGACAAATTCACTGGCATTGCGGCTCATGCGCTGGGTCAGCATGGTCAGCTTGCCGAGCGCCGCGATCTCGCGCGGGCTACCGCCATGCTGCACCTTGAAGGCGGAAATTTCCTCCGTGCGCACCAGCAGATCGGGCGACATGGCATGGAGTTTTTTGAGGGTTCTATCGACCCCGCTCAGATCCGTTTTCAGCAGCAGAATGGTACCTGCCGCCAGATCGGATCCCTGCCACTGCTTGCGCGCGCCTGCCACCAGCGGCGCCAGCGCTTCGATCGGCGCACCCAGTTCACGGCCCTGATAACTGCCACCCCGCAGCATCAGCGTGAATGCTGCGTTAAGCTCCTTGCGGCTCTGTTCGAGCTGGCGGAAGCCCTCTTCGCTGCCCTGCACGGCATTCGGTGCCGCCTTGCCGATACGCTGCGAGTGCATCAGCGCATCGCTGGCGATCTGGGTCTGGGTGGACCGGTGAGCGCTGTGGATGGTGTTCCACGCCACCGCGCCAACGCTCAGCAACAGGCTGAGTGCCAGCGAAGTCGATAGCACGCTGAGCTGACGCTGCGCGGGCAGATGGCCGATCAGGGGCAGACGGAAACTGCCACCGGCATCGAGTGGCGTCGCAGGATGGCTGACGGCGAAAGCATTGCGCCGCACCAGCGCATCGCGCAGGCGTAACGGCCCGTCATCCTCGACTGCCGGCTGCTCGCCCGTACGCTCATCCTGCGAAAAAACACCCATCTTGTACGCCTTTCCTAACGATCCTGTTCAGCGGTGCTGCGTCGCGACACGGCCCCTTACCAACCCACTTGAAGAAAACCGGGCTCGCGCACCAGTTGTGCCAGATCGAGCCGCGTCCATACCTGTCCGGCCGCATCACGGTAGCGCTGCCGGCACCATAAAGGTAACTGCTGCGGTAACTGCTGCAGGGTTTGCGACGGCTCCGGCTGCATCTCGGCCAGATTGCGTAAGCCCAGCAGCGCTTCGATCCGCAAGGCGCACGGCAGCACCAGTCCCGCTGCCAGCGTAACATCGCGCTGGCCCGGCAACGCGCCAGCCGGCGCCTGTCCCAGCTGGTAACTAGCCAGATCGACCACCCCGGTCAGCTGGCCGCGGATATTCGCCAGCCCCAGATACCAGGGCTGCGTCAGCGGCACCGGCGTCAGGCTCTGGCGTGGCACAATTTCACTGATCTGGGTCAAGTCCAGTAGACAGGCCTGTCCGCCCATCAGCACACCGAGCTCGCGCGCCGCACCCACTCCGTCGGTTCTGGCAGCCTGCATCCGTTCCAGTAGCTGCACCTGATACTGGCGCAAGCGGCTGCGGCGTTCCGGCGGCGTATCCATGCTCAGCCCTGCTCGTCCAGTTTGGCAATCTGGGCCAGCAGTTCCCCGGCATCGACCGGTTTCACCAGATACGCACAGGCGCCCTGTCGCAAGCCCCAGATCCGGTCGGTCTCCTGATTCTTGCTCGAGCAGATAATGATCGGGATGTCCTGCAGCGCCGGATCACGCGCAATCGAGCGGGTGACCTGGAATCCGTTCGCACCCGGCATCACCACATCCATCAGGATCAGCTGCGGTTTCTCGGCGCGGATTTTCAGCATGGCCTGTTCGCCCGTTTCGGCGCAGCTCACCGTGTAGCCGTGACGCACCAGCATATCGCTAAGGTAGTAGCGCTCGGTGGGCGAATCATCAACGATCAAGACGTTTTGTATGGCCATGGTTTGCTCTATTCGGCGCCGTCCGCGCCGCGGGTGTGCTCGCGCACCGCAGCCAGCAGGCTTTCCTGGGTAAAGGGTTTAGTCAGATAGGCGGCGGCGCCGACCATGCTGGCACGGGCGCGCTCGAACAGGCCATCTCTGGAGGACAGCAGCAGCACGGGCGTGGCATGGAATTGCGGGTTTTTCTTGATCAGCGCGCAAGTCTGATAGCCATCGAGGCGCGGCATCAAGAGGTCACACACCACCAGCGCGGGGTGGTGATCATGGATTTTAGCGAGGGCATCGAAGCCATCTTCGGCTAGCACCACCCGGTAGCCTCCCTGCGTCAGAAAAATCTCGGCCGAACGACGTATCGTATTGCTATCGTCGATCACCATGATGGTCAGGTTCTGAGCGGGCGGATTGGTAATCATGCGCTATACGCTATACGCGAGTGTGATGCTGGTACGATACCATACCAGCGCCAGTGCATCAGATGGCGACCATCTCGAAATCGTCTTTGCGGGCGCCGCATTCCGGGCAGCTCCAGTTCATCGGCACATCCGCCCAGCGGGTCCCCGGCGCGATGCCCTCATCCGGCAAACCGGCCTGCTCGTCGTAGATCCAGCCGCAGATCAGGCACATCCAGGTCTGGAACTGCTGCGTTGTTTCATTGCTACTCACGATGGCACACCCTTCAATCAAGTAAAATGCTGAATCAGGTATCTTAATCTACCAGCCGTGCAAATCCAAACTTCTCCTCTCATATTAAGCTTCGGCGCTGCCGATCCGGCCGGTGCCACTGGTGTACACGCCGATCTGGCGGTATTTTCCGCGCTCGCCTGTACCGGTCTGGCCACCACTACCGCGTTGCTGATCGGCGACAGCGCCCGCATCGAAGACGTGCAGGAGGTCGACCCTGACTGGGTTTCCGATCAGGCCCGCGTGCTACTGGAAGACCTGACCGTGGCCGCCTTCAAGGTCGGCGCGCTGACCAGCGTGGAACAGGTGGCGGCGATAGCCGAAATACTGTCCGACTATCCCGATGCACCGCTAATCGTCGATCCATTCAGTTCGCGCCTGCCAGCGCTGGGCGATGACGAAGCGGAAGAGTTGATGATTGCAGTGCGCCAGTTGCTGGTGCCGCAAGCAACCCTGCTGATGCTGTCGCAGGTGGAACTGGGCCGGCTGGCCGAAACCTGGCGCGAGGGCGCCGAAGACAGTATCGAATCGGACGTCGAACATTTGCTGGCACTGGGCTGCGAGTTCGTGCTGGTTACCGGCACCAACGTCAGCCCGGCGCAGGGCGAGACCAGCGCCCCCAACACGCTGGCCAACACCCTATTCGGCGCTGATGGCATGATTTGCCACGACGCCTGGCAGCACATGCCTGGGCCTTTCATTGGCGCCGGTGGCACCCTGTCAGCCGCCATCGCAGCTTTCATGGCACGCGGTGCCAGCGCGGTTGACGCGGTCGCCTCGGCACAGGAATATACCGTCGGTGCGCTGGCCCATGCCCAGCGTTACGGTATGGGCAAACTGGTGCCCAACCGTTTTTTCCATCTCCAGCAGAATTTACCTACTTGATACCGAAGACGCCATCATGACTACCACTTCCAAGAATGACCAGTTGTTCGAACGCGCCCAGAAAACCACGCCCGGCGGCGTTAATTCGCCGGTGCGCGCCTTCCGTTCGGTGGGCGGCACACCGCGCTTCATCACCCGCGCCGAAGGCCCTTATTTCTGGGATGCCGACGACAAGCGCTATATCGACTATATCGGTTCCTGGGGTCCGGCCATCGTCGGCCACGCCCACCCGGTGGTAGTCAAGGCAGTGCAGGAAGCGGCCACCCGCGGTCTGTCGTTCGGTGCGCCAACCGAAGGCGAAGTGCTGATGGCGGAAGAAATCTGCCGGCTGGTGCCTTCCATCGAACAGGTACGACTGGTGTCGTCCGGGACCGAGGCCACCATGAGCGCCCTGCGTCTGGCGCGCGGCGCCACGGGACGCGACAAGATCATCAAGTTCGAAGGCTGCTACCACGGCCACGCCGATTCGCTGCTGGTGAAAGCCGGCAGCGGTCTGCTCACCTTCGGCAATCCGACCTCGGCCGGTGTCCCGGAAGACTTCGTCAAGCACACGCTGGTGCTCGACTATAACAACGTGCAGCAGATTGAAGAGGCCTTCGCATCCTATGGCGACACCATCGCCTGCGTCATCGTCGAGCCGGTAGCTGGCAATATGAACCTGATCAAGGCCTCGCAGGCCTTCCTGCAGGCGCTGCGCGATCTGTGCACCAAACATGGCGCAATTCTGATCTTCGATGAAGTGATGTGCGGCTTCCGCGTTGCGCTGGGCGGCGCCCAGCAACTGTACGGCATCCAGCCCGACCTGACGGCACTGGGTAAGGTGATTGGCGGCGGTCTGCCGGTGGCGGCGTTCGGCGGTAGCGCCAAACTGATGGGCAATATGGCGCCGCTCGGCGCCGTGTATCAGGCAGGTACCCTGTCCGGCAATCCGGTCGCCGTGGCGGCCGGCATGACCACGCTGCGCCTGATTCAGGAAGAAGGTTTCTACGAGCGCCTGAGCGCCACGGCCAACCGTCTGGCGGCCGGCCTGACCCAGGCCGCCCGCGAGGCCGGTGTCGAGTTCTGCGCCGACGCCATCGGCGGCATGTTCGGTCTGTACTTCAGCGCCACGCCACCCAACAACTACGCCGAAATGATGGCCGGTAACCGCGAACGCTTCAATGCCTTCTTCCACGCCATGCTGGACGAAGGCGTGTACTTCGCACCAGCGGCCTTCGAGGCGGGCTTTGTCTCGGCCCAGCACAGCGACGCCGTGATCGACGAAACCATCGCCGCCGCCGCGCGCGTGTTCAAGAAACTGGCGTAATCCAAGTACCCCGGGGCTGCGGCTGCGGCTGCAGCCCGTTTGCCCCTCCGCGCGACTTATAGCGCGTCTTCCTCATCCTGTTCGTCTTCCCTGCTCATCTGGATCACGCCGGTGTTGAAGTTGTATTCGAACAGATCGCCGTAACGTCCCCATTCGATCGCCACCCGCAAAGCTTTTTCTGCCTCTTCCGCGCTCAGCGTAAAGCGCAGCAACTTGAGGAACAGGTCTTCCGGCAGATCACCCGATTTATCCTGCTCCAGACCATGGCAGATATAGGCAATCAGCGGCACATGCTCGAGCAACTGCCGGCCGAACAGCTCCTGGCGTTCCATATTGCTGGCCGCTGCGTACCGGCTACCCAGTTCGGTCAGCAGCATGTCACCCTTGGTCAGATAGGCAAAGCCCAGCAGAATCAGACCATTCAGCACTTCCAGCAACTCCGCGTCCGTCATTTCCGTTTCTTCTGCCAGCTGTGGCAGATCGGCGCGGCCGCTAAACGGCTCTTCGGCCAGCAACTCGAGTATCCCTTCCATGTGCGCGATACCGGCCTGCGGCAGGCGGTCGCCCAGTTGCAGCTTGACTTCCTTCTCGCTGATCAGACCACGCCGGCCAGCACCGGCCGTCATCAGCTCATATACCTGATCGATCAGCAGGCGGACTTCCGAGCTCTCCGCCTTGCGCGGCTGGGGCAGCGCAATCGGCAACTCGGCACGCACCCGGCCCGGATCGCTAGCGAAGATCAGCACCCGGTCCGCCATCATCACGGCTTCCTCGATATTGTGCGACACCACCAGAATCGCCTTGGTAGGAATCTGGCCGGACTGCCATAACTCGAGGATTTCTTCGCGCAGCCGTTCACCGGTCAGCACATCGAGTGCGGAAAACGCTTCGTCCATCAGCAGCACTTCCGGCTCCATCACCAGTGCGCGGGCGATACCGACGCGCTGCCGCATCCCGCCAGACAGCTCGCGCGGCAGCGCCCCTTCGAAACCGGACAGGCCGATCAGATCGATCATCTTTTCGGCGCGACGGGCGCGCTGCTCGGCCGGCATGCCTTGCGCTTCCAGCCCCAGCTCCACATTTTTCTGCACCGTCAGCCACGGGAACAGCGCAAACGACTGGAACACCATGCGAATCCCGCGCGCCGTGCCATACAAGGGCATACCGCGATACAGTACCTGACCGGCATCGGCAGGAATCAGCCCCGCCATAATCCGCAACATGGTGGATTTACCGGAGCCGGACTGGCCCAGCAAGGCGACGATTTCACCTTCATGCAGGGTAAAGTCGACGCCTTCCAGCACCGCGCGCGCGGAACCATCGGCACCACGAAAATGTTTGCCGACCGCTTTCAGTTCGACGATAGGAGTACGCATAATTCGGTTCCGATACTGATACGGGTGTTGGTTCTGGTTATAGCGCTAGTTATAAGCATGGACTAGAAGTGCAGGCGGCTTTCGGCCAGCGTGTACAGCCGGCGCCAGACAAAGTGGTTAAAGCCCATCACAAAGATACACATCACTCCGATGCCCAGCGCAATGCGCGGGAAATCACCAGCCGTGGTCATCTCCTGAATATAGCTGCCGAGCCCATGTGCCTTCAGCGTGGTCGGCCCCCAGCTCACATATTCGGCCACGATACTGGCGTTCCACGAACCGCCGGTCGCAGTAATCGCCCCGGTGACAAAGCTCGGGAAAATCGCCGGCAGCAGATAGCGGCGCCACTTCAGCCAGCCGGACAAACCGAAATTCTGCGCCGCGTGCCGCAGTTCGGTCGGGATGGTGGAAGCACCGGCAATCACATTGAACAGCAGGTACCACTGGGTGCCGAGTATCATCAGCGGCGACAGCCAGATATCGGGATTCAGCTGGTAGCGCACAATCAGCACCACCGCCACCGGGAACACCAGATTGGTCGGGAAGGCTGCCAGAAACTGCGCCACTGCCTGAGTACGCGAAGCCCACACCGGGTTCATGCCGATCCACACGCCGACCGGCACCCACACCAGCGTCGCCAGCACCAGCAGCACCACCACCCGTATCAGCGTGTACAGCCCGAGTAATAGCACATGCCCCACTTCGCCCCAGCCGACTTCGGTGCTGATGAAGTGGGCCAGGCTCCAGATGGCATAAAACACCACCGCCGCAATCACCGCATCCCACACCCGTTGCGGCACCAGCGAAGGCTGGTCGCGCCGCGCCCGGATCGACGTGCCATCGTGACCGAGGCGAAACAGCGCAATCGAACGCCCCAGCAAGTCGCCAAACCAAGCCACCATGGCCTGGGTGCGTTCGGTGCGGCGCAACCACGTCAGCAACCACGATTGCTGCGCTGTGTCACTGCCGGTTTCCTCGAAGCGGAAGCGGTCGGCCCAGGCCAGCAAAGGCCGGAAGAATAACTGGTCATACATCAGCACCGCGACGAACATGGTGCCGATGGCCCAGCCGATGGCGTGCATATCGCTATTGGCAATCGCCAGCGCGATGTAGGAGCCGATGCCGGGCAGCTTGATGTCCTGACCGGATACGGAAATCGCTTCTGACGCCACCACGAAGAACCAGCCGCCGGACATCGACATCATCATATTCCACAGCAAGCCGGGCATGGCGAACGGCAGTTCGAGCCGCCAGAAACGCTGCCAGCCGGACAGCTGGTAAACCTGCGCGGCTTCCGACAATTCAGCCGGCACGGTGCGAAAGCCCTGATAGGCGGAAAACGCCATATTCCAGGCCTGCGAGGTAAAGATGGCGAAGATCGCGGCGCACTCCACCCCCAGCAGATTGCCGGGGAAGAGCGCAATAAAGGCGGTCACGGTAATCGACAGGAAACCCAGAATCGGGATCGATTGCAGAATGTCGAGCAATGGCACCAGCACTTTTTCAGCCAGCCGGTATTTGGTGGTGAGCGCGGCGAACACGCAGCTGAACACCACCGAAGCGCCCAGCGCGATAAACATCCGCAGCGTGGTGCGCAGCAGGTAATACGGTAAATTGACGGGATCCAGCGAGAGCGGCAGGGCCTGCCCCAGTTCATACGGGCGCGCCATCTGCTGGCTGCCATACGCCAGCATCACAAAGACTGCCAATACGATGGGCAGCAGCGCCCAGTCCCAGCGATTACCGCCGGCTTCGACCACCTGGCGTGGGAAGAATTGCCGTTTTTTGTTCATGTTCGCACTTTCGACGGCCAGCATACCCGATGCGTTTGACCGGAAAGTGACACTGGCGCGATTTTAAGCGATAAGCGCGCCCTGCTTTATTACAGTGCTGAAAGTTTGAAACTTAAGAGGCCAGCTGATTACGGATCCGCTGATTTCGAGTCAGCCTATTTCAGCCAGCCGCGCCGGCGGAAGTACCAGAATGGTGCAATCGCGCTGGTCACCATCAGCAGCAGTGCAAACGGGTAGCCCAGCGACCAGTCTAGCTCCGGCAGCCACTTGAAGTTCATGCCGTAGATCGAGGCGATCAGGGTCGGCGGCAGGAAGGCCACGCTGGCCACCGAGAAGATCTTGATGATCTTGTTCTGGTTAATGTTGATGAAACCGACGGTGGCATCCATCAGGAAGTTAATCTTATCGAACAGGAAAGAGGTGTGACCATCGAGCGATTCGATATCGCGCAGAATCTGGCGCGCTTCCTCGAACTGCTCGGAATTAAGCAAACGGCCACGCATCAGGAAGCTGACCGCACGGCGGGTATCCATCATATTCCGGCGGATCCGGCCATTCAAGTCTTCCTCGTGGGCGATCGCGTTCAGGGCTGCGGCTGCGTCCTGGTCGGTGAATTCTTCCTGCAGCACGCGGCCACTAACTTCTTCCAGATTCTGGTAGATGCCTTCCAGCGCATCGGCCGAATATTCGGCATCGGTGGCGTACAGGTCCAGCAGCACGTCCATGTAGTCGGCGATCGAACCGGGCCGCGAACGGGCGCGCATACGCACCAGCCGGAATACCGGCAGATCGTCGGTATGCACCGAGAACAGCATCTTACGGGCCAGAATAAACGCCACCGTGACGATGCGCGACGGGCCATCTTCTTCTTCCAGCAGGAAGTCGGTACGCAGGTGCAGATCGCCGTTTTCCGCTTCGTAGTAACGCGCCGAAGCTTCAATATCCTTGACTTCGTCCTCGCCCGGCAGAGTCACGCCATAGATGGTCTTAACCCAGGCCCGCTCGTCGTCGGTCGGGTCGGTCAGGTCCACCCAGACCGGATCGACCTGCTCCAGATCGGCGCGCGTGTCGATGGGTACCTGGTTGAGCCGGCCATTCTGGAGAACGAATACATTGATCATAGTGCGCGAGCCTTCTGGAAAACAGCGCAAGTGTACTCGCAAAGCCTGCGCCTAGGCCAGTCTGGCGCACGGTTTTTCCGCACGAAGCGTGCTTTTTTTCCGGAATCGGCCCGATTCCGGCAGCTTACGGGGTGGCGCCCACCCTTAGTCGCTAAGGCAGCTCGGCCGAATTCATCCTGCGCAGGATCACATCGGTGCGGCGCGCCAGATAACCGGAGTCACGGTGCTTGTCAAAAAAGCGCGGGTTGGGCAGCATTACTGCCAGCTTGGCTGCCTGCGCCGCGCCCAGATTGGCCGCACTCACCCCGTAATAATGGCGCGCAGCCGCCTCGGCGCCAAAGGTGCCGGTGCCGAATTCCACCACGTTCAGGTAGATTTCAAAGATGCGCTCCTTGTCCATCAGCGTTTCCAGCATAAACGTGATCACCAGTTCCTGCCCCTTGCGCAGATAGCTGCGCGAGCCGGACAAGAACAGATTCTTGGCCAGTTGCTGGGTGATGGTGGAGCCGCCGGACACCACTTTGCGCTTTTTGGCGTTCTTGTCGTAGGCTTTTTGCAGCGCTTCCCAGTCCACCCCGTCGTGATCGGAGAAATTGGCATCCTCGGAAGCGATGATGGCGCGCTTCAGATTATTTGAAATACGCGCATATGGCACCCACAGCTGCTGGATATTCGCCTTGGGATTTTTCTCGCGCAGCGCGGCCTGCTGGGCGCGCATAAAACTGGTACTGGCCGGATTATGGTCGACCCACCACCAGATCTGCACGGCGAAATACAGCTGGATCAGCGTCACCAGCAGCAGCGGCACAAGAATCAGCCACTTCAGCCACTTCAGCCACGGCTTCCCGCCCGACCTGCTGCGCGCGGCGGCACTCACAGCTGCTCCCGCATCGCTTGCAGCAGCTGCGCCGTTTCCGGCTGCACGCCACGCCACAGACTGAACGCTTCGGCTGCCTGTTCGACCAGCATCCCCAGTCCGTCGCGCAGCTGCGCGCCATGCTGGCCGGCGAACTGCAGGAACACGGTCGGCCGGGCACCATACATCATGTCCAGTGCCAGCGCACCGGGCGCAAACACGCTAGCCGCAATCGGCGGCAATTCCGCGCTCAGACTGGCCGAGGTAGCGTTGATGACGATGTCGTAGGCGCCCTCGATCTCGGCGTAAGCGCAGGCCGACACCACCCCGGCGCCACCCAGTGCGGCAAACTGCTCGACCAGCGCCTGCGCGTTGGCCAATGTGCGGTTGGCAATCACCAGCCGCGCCGGACGGTATTCGAGCAAGGGCAATATCACCCCGCGCGCCGCGCCGCCAGCACCGAGCAGCAACACACGTTTGCCGGTAATCGGCACGCCGGCATTGCGCACTATATCGGCCACCAGCCCGGCGCCATCAGTGTTGTCACCGATGATGCCCTGATCGGTGAAATGCAGGGTATTCACGGCGCCAGCGGCACGCGCCCGTATCGTTAGCGCCTGTGCCACTTTGACCGCTTCGAGCTTGAACGGCACCGTCACATTGGCGCCCTTGCCACCTTCGGCGATAAACGCCGCAACCGCTGCCGCAAAGCCATCGAGCGGTGCCAGCCGGCGTTCGTAGCTGAGGGTCTGCCCGGTCTGGCGCGCAAAGGCGGCGTGAATCTCAGGTGATTTGCTATGGGCGATCGGGTTGCCAAAAACGCAGTAGCGATCCATCAATGTCCTCCGCCGCTTAAGTCGGCTTGTAGTTTATCGTCGCGGGTAAATTTGAAGGTGGTCACGATTACCCACAGATCGTCTTTTTCATTCGACAGCATATTCGGCGGGAACTTACCGAACGGCGCTGCGCGCCGCACGATGTTCACAGCCGCAGCATCGAGCTCCGGATTACCGGAACTGCGATCGACCTTGATGCCTCCGTCCGCCATATAGATGGTACCGTCCTGGAACACCGGGATCGACAACACCAGCTGGCCATACAGTTTGCGCCCGCGCGCCTGCGGGAAATTGAGCGTGCCGATATCCTCGATACGCTTCTGGATCGCCTTGTAATACATGGCGTAACCCACCCCGCGCGTGCTGGGGGTAATAAAAGTTTTCTTGGGACGCTTGTTCTGGTCTTCGATGTTCTCGCTAATTTCAGCAGCGCGGCGGGCAATCGCCTTGCTGGCGTCGAGCAGATCGGCGCCGGTCGGCGTCGGGTCAGGCTTGCTCTTTTCCGTGACAGGCGGCGCTGCAAACGGTGTGGGCGCTGCGGCCTGCGTCAGCAGCTTTTTCTGCAATTCTTCCAGCTGGGCGATGCGCCGCCGGGCGGCCTTGATACTGTCGCCCGTTTCCATCTTGCGCATATCGGGCATCGGCGACTTGGAACGCCCCTGATCGACCGTACCGCCGCCATCAAGATTGGCTTGCGCCAGCGCGTCGGCTTTCACCGGTGCCTTGCTATGCTTGGCGTTCACCAGTATCACTTCCAGTCCGGGATCGGTTGGCCGCACTGGCGCCGAGGCAGGCGCCACCAGCCGCACGGCCAGCAAAGCGCCGTGCGCCAGCAGCGAAATGCCACAGGCCAGATACAGCAAACGATTTTCTCGGAAGGACTTCACACTGGGCCGCTAGCGATGGTTTGAACTGATTTTACGTGAAAGCAGACGCTCGGCAACGCCTTTTTAGGCCGCCGGAGGTGTCGTCCCCGCAATCTCGCCATCGGCTTGCGGGTTCACGTCGGCGTCGGCTTCGGCTTGCGCCTCCACCGCCAGCTCCGGCGCATCGACCGCTTCTTCCGGCGCATCGTCATCCTCGAAGTCCAGATCCGCGTCGGACAGCGCCGCATCGGCCGCCGGAATTTCCAGAATCCGTGCTTCGATGGTCAGATCCACCTCGTCCCAGCGCAGGATGTCGAGCTTGACCTGCGCGCCGCGCGCCACCTGCGGCATGCCCGGCAGACGGATAATCAGCGGAATGTCGACCAGTCGCAGCACCTCGTCCTTGAGCACCACGGCCTCGACCTGACGGGCGTTTTCCTGCCCCAGCCAGCGCAGGCACCAGTAGCGTTCCATGGTCGACTGATGATCACCATAGGCCGCGTAAGCCGCATCGAATTGCGACACGATGGCAAACAGGTTGGCATCCTTGTGTTTGAATTTGGCCACCAGCGGCGCCGTCACGCCATGCTGGGCGCAAGCCAGAATCTGCCACTGGTTCACCAGATCGGTATAGCGACGCAGCGGCGAGGTGCTCCACGCATACTGGTCGACCCCGAGACCCTGATGGGGCGCGGCATGGGTCAGCATGCGCACCTGCATCTTGGCTGCCCAGCCCCCTACGCCCTGTCCCTGACTGCGGTAAATGCCCGGCACACCATGCTCGTGCATCAGCTTACCCCAGGTGCTGTTCGCAAAAATCATCAACTCGGCAACGATCTTGTCCAGCGGCGCACCGCGCTTGCGACGGCTGACCGTCACCACATCGTCTTCCACATAGAAGTTGAAATCGACGCGATTATTCTGTTCCGGCTTCAGGCCCCACGCTTCACGCTTGACCATGCGGCCCGCTTCCAGCACTTGCGCCCATTGCCAGATCAGGCGCAGCGATTCTTTATGCGGATACTCGCCTGCACCACTGGCCAGTGTTTCTTCGTTGACCAGATCATCGAGATCGTTGTGCCGCAGATTGTTCGCCATCGGTACCAGCTCGGCACGGGTTTCCGTGGACAGCAGCGACCAGTCGGCCGTATCGAGCGTGGCATACAGCGACAGGGCCGGGCAGTTTTTACCCTCGGCCAGCGTGAACGCTTCCACCACCGCATCGGGCAGCATAGTGATTTTATCGCCCGGCATGTACACAGTGGACATGCGCGCCCGTGCCAGCTTATCGACCGCGTCGTCCGGCTGTATGCCCAGACCCGGCGCAGCAATGTGAATACCGATGCGCACCTTGCCGCCATCCAGCAGCGTTACGGAGAAAGCATCATCGATTTCCGTGGTGGTGACATCGTCGATCGAGAAGGCCTGCACATCGGCCAGCGGCAGATCGGTGGGCGCCACCGGTACCGGCACCTCGGGGAAGCCGGCGCCACGGGGGAAGTTCTCGAACAGGAAGCGCGCCATGTGCAGCGCCTTCGGCGACGCTACACCGCCCACCGCCAGCATCAGCCGCTGCGGCGTGGTGTGCAGTTCGCTGGCAGCCGCATCGAGTGCCTTGTATTCGATGGTGTTCTTATCCGGTTTGAACAGCAGTTGCAGCACCATGCTCTGCATGGCTTCCGGCAGTTGCTCGGCTTTCAGCTGCTCCACATAAGCCGCCTGTATCAGCGCCTGCTGCTTTTTCTTCTCGATCCCGGCCTGCGCTGCGCGCAGCGACTGTTCCGGAGCCGCCTTGTAACGTCCCCGGCCTTTTTTATAGAAGTAGATCGGCGACGAATGCAGGCACAGAATCAGACCCGCCGCTTCAGCCGGCAGCGGTGCATGACCGAAATATTCCGCACCCAGTTCGGCAAAACCGAATTCCTCTTCGCCCGCCACTTCCCACAGAAAATCGAGATCAATGTCGGCGGCAATGGTTTTGGCCTGCTCCATCAGTTCGGCCGGACCCGGCTTCTCGAACTGCAGCAGCACGTCCTTGGTCTTGACCTTGTTGCGCTTGCCGCTGGCCATCTCGACCTGATAGGCCTCGCCCGCTTGCGACATCATGGTGCCGACCTTGAAGTCGCCGGATTCTTCGAAAAATAAATTCATTGCTGGTTTTCTGTAGGGTTAATTCGTTCACTATTCACTGCCCGGGCAGCGTTAGCGGGTATTCGTCTAGGTATTCGGGTGCAGCGTACTGACTTGCGTCTGACAGGGCATCTCTCTTGGCGTCGCTCTGGGCATTGCACTATCTGTGCCGGTGGGCCTGAGCGCCAGTGCGGCAGGAAGAAACACTTCCGTCACCAGCAGACTGCCCTGACGGCGGCGGTACAGACAGCGCCGTGCATACAATATCAGCCCGGGCTGGTCTTCCAGTCCGAGCGCCTCGCGGGCCCGCTGCGCCAGCGGGTGGCCGCGTCGCAGCCGGGCAAATTCCAGCACGCCGCGCCGCACCTGCGGGTCACCGAACAGGGTGGTGCCCAGCGAGCGCTCGCCCAGCGCACTAAATAAAGGCCAGTCGCTGGCGGTGGCCGACATCGGTACCACCGTGTGGGCAAACACCACCGGCGTATTATCGCAGCGTAGCAGAACCTCGCGCTCCCACACCCGCCCGGGGCGCTGCAGGCCGATGCTGGCCGCTTCGTCGCTCAGGCAACGCGCCGTGCGCTGGTGCAGACACTGCACCCGGAAACTCTCGCTGTGCGCCTTCAATCGTGCCGTCAGCGAGCCGTTTTCTGTCAGCCATGGACGCAGCGCCGCCGGTGCATTCAGTGCCAGCACGTGTGCTTGCCAGCGGGTCTGGCGTAACGACGCAGCACGCGCCGAACGGACGCCAAGCTTCAAGACTGCGCTCCGACGCCGCAGAAGGCCAGCACTTCATCGAGGTAGTCGGCAAATTCGCTAATACTATGATCACTGCCTTCGATCACGTGCTGCTGCGCGCCAGCATAATGGGCCAGCATGTCGCGGTAATCGAGCACTTCATCGCCGCTGGCGGCCAGCAGCAGGTAGCGCTGGGGCGCACTGATGTTTGCCACTGCCAGTGCGCGCAACTCCTCGATGTATTCGCGCTTGAACTCGAACGGCTCATCCGAGTGGTAGGCCGTGGTCACGCCCACATGTTTATCCAGATCCTTGAGCGGCACCACGGCCGGGTTGAGCAGCACCGCCGGACAGCCGATACGCTCGGCCAGCCAAGTAGCGTAATAGCCACCCAGCGAAGAACCAACGATGCGCAACTCGCTGGCCGACACGCCTGCGATCAGTGTCAGTACCTGCTGCATCGCCAGTGCTGGCGATGCGGGCAACTGGGGACACAGCCACTGGTCGGCCAGACCCAGTTGCGCCATGCGTTCGGCCATCAGGCGCGCCTTCATCGAGCGCGGCGACGAGCGAAATCCGTGCAGATAGAGAATCATTGAGGCAGGGCCGCGAGAATTTTTGCGTGGATGCCGCCAAAGCCGCCGTTACTCATTACCAAAATCTGGTCGCCGGGACGGGCCGCCTGCACGATGGCCGCGACCAGCGTATCGATGTCGTCGTAGGCACTGGCCACTTGCCCCAGCGGGGCCAGCGCCGCACCCAGACTCCAGCCCAGCGTCGCTTCGCTGCCATAGCCGAACACCAGATCGGCCTGTTCCAGGCTAGCGGGCAGCGCCTCTTTCATAGCGCCCAGCTTCATGGTGTTGGAACGCGGTTCCAGCACCGCCAGTATCCGCGTCGCCTTGCCGATCTTCTGACGCAGGCCACCCACGGTGGTCGCGATGGCCGTCGGATGGTGGGCAAAATCGTCAAACACGGTGATGCCGTTCACCACGCCGCGCACTTCCATGCGGCGCTTGACGTTTTCGAAACGCGCCAGCGAGGCGGCTGCCTGCGCCACCGGCACCCCGACATGGCGGGCGGCGGCAATCGCGGCCAGCGCATTGTGGCGGTTGTGCTGACCGGTCAGCTGCCATTGCACGTGGCCGGCCACTTCGCCGCGGAAGATCACGTCGAAACTGCCATCCTCGTATTGCTTCATGCGCCAGTCGGCAGCATCGCTGTCGCCAAAGCCTTCCTGCTCGCTCCAGCAACCGCGCTGCAATACCCGCTGCAGGGAAGCCTGATCGGCATTCACTACCACCCGGCCGATACCGGGCACGGTGCGCACCAGATGGTGGAACTGGGTTTCGATGGCGCCCAGATCGGGGAAGATGTCGGCATGATCGTATTCCAGATTATTCAGAATCGCGGTCTTGGCGTGGTAGTGCACAAACTTGCTGCGCTTGTCGAAGAAGGCGGTGTCGTATTCATCGGCCTCGATCACGAAGAAGATCGACTCCTTATCACCCTGCATGCGCGCCGACACGCCGAAATTCATCGGTACGCCACCAATCAGGAAGCCCGGCGCATAACCGGCATCTTCGAGTATCCAGGTCAGCATGGCCGAGGTAGTGGTCTTGCCGTGCGTGCCGGCCACGGCCAGCACCCAGCGGTCCCTTAATATATGGTCGCCGATCCACTGCGGGCCGGAAACGAAAGGCAGACCGCGATTCATGATTTCCTCGATCAGCGGATTGCCGCGCGAGACCACATTGCCAATAACATACAGATCCGGCTCCAGCGCGATCTGTTCCGGACCAAAGCCCTGTATCAGTTCGATGCCCTGCGCTGCCAGTTGCGTGCTCATGGGTGGATAGACATTGGCATCGCAGCCCGTCACGCGGTGACCCGCCTCTTTTGCCAGAACGGCAAGACCGCCCATGAACGTGCCGCAAATACCAAGAATATGAATGTGCATAGTGTGTAAAGCTGAAAACGGGACAGGAAACTGCGTCGAAGTTGAGATTTTACCCGACCCGCCGCCCTTTTCCCGGTTCAGAGTATCATCTCGTTCATGACCGCCTCTGGAATGCCCGAAGTCTTACTCGATGGACTCAATTTACGCGCCGAGATCGCTGCGGCCGCCGCACGCCTGATCGCCGAAGATGGCGCAGATTATTCGACTGCCCAGCGCAAGGCAGCCCGCCAGATTCTGGGCGATAGTGCGCCGCCGCCAAATTGTTTACCTGATCACGCACAGATCGAAGCGGAAGTACGCATCTACCAGTCTTTATTCCATGGCAACACCCAGCCCGCGCGGCTATTCCGGCTGCGCACGCTGGCCGTGGACTTGATGGAAAAACTGGCCGCCTTCCAGCCCTATCTGACCGGCGCGGTGCTACAGGGTACGGCCGGCCCCCATGACGACATCCATTTACAACTGTTTGCCGACAGTGCCAAGGAAGTGGAAATCTTCCTGCTAAATAAGAATGTCCAGATCGACCTGTCCGAAACGCCCCATTACAAAGGGCCGCGCTTCGGCATGGTGGAAACCGTCAGCTTCCTGTGGCACCAGGAAGGCGTACATGCACAACTCTATGAACTGGATGACCAGCGCGGCGCCGCGAAAAGCCGCGCCAATGGTAAATTACTGCGTGCCGATCTGGACAGCGTACGCGCCCTACTAATTAGTACACCCCACGAACCTTCCGACGACTCCCTATCATGAATCAAAAACATCTTGCCGCATATATTGTTGTTGCATTGCTATTTGGTGCTTCCGGTGCCTATGTGGGCCTGAATAAAAAAGAACCGGCACCACCGTTGACCACCACCATGCCGGCCGGCGTCACCGGTCCGGTGGCCGAACTATATAAACAGAGCCTGCCCGATGCGAGCGGCAAAACCCAGGCACTCGCCCAGTATCAGGGCAAGGCCATGCTGGTCAATTTCTGGGCACCATGGTGTGGACCTTGCGTTCAGGAAATGCCGGAGCTGTCGGCACTGGCCGCCGGAGAAGAGGGCAAGAAGCTGCAAGTTATCGGAATTGGTATCGATTCAGCAACAAATATCGCGGATTTTAGCAACAAGTTCAAAATCAGCTATCCGGTGCTGGTGGCTGGCATGGCCGGAACCGAGCTGTCGCGCCAGTTCGGCAATGGTGCCGGCGGCCTCCCCTACACGGTGCTGATCGGGGCCGACGGTCAGGTCAAGAAGACCTATCTGGGCCGCCTGAAATTTGACGAGCTGCGCAAGGATTTAGCAAGTCTATAACAAACGACCCCAGTTTTTTTCTCTTGCCATTGCCGGCAGTTGGCGGCAAAATGCGGAACTTTCGCGGAAAACGGTCCTGAATCCATGGCAACAAAGCTTCTACTGCTCAACGGTCCCAACCTGAATTTACTGGGAACACGCGAGCCTGAGGTTTACGGCGTGCAGACGCTGGCCGACATCGAACGCGCTGCCGAAGCACAGGCTGCAGCGGCCGGTGCCAGCCTGTCTTGCTTTCAGAGCAACCACGAAGGCGCATTGATCGACCGTATCCACGCTGCCCGTAGCGAAGGCGTGGACGGCATCGTGATCAATCCGGGAGGACTGACCCATACCAGCGTGGCCTTGCGCGACGCTCTGGCGGGCGTGGCGATACCGTTTGTCGAGGTACATATTTCCAATATTTACCAGCGCGAAGCGTTCCGCCACCATTCTTTTCTTAGCGCGATCGCACAGGGTACGATCTGCGGACTGGGTATCGAAGGATATCGGTTTGCCATCGACTTCGTTCTTAAAAAGCGATAACCTACGCAATCTGCGCGCAACCGCGGTGATTTAGCCCACAAGGCAAGATCACTCATTACACTAAACACAGACATTCCTGGGGGTTACATGGATTTACGCAAGCTGAAGACCTTGATTGATTTGGTCGCAGAATCGGACATCGCCGAACTCGAAGTGACCGAGGGCGAAAGCAAAGTTCGCATCGTCAAGTCGTCCGCCATGCCACAAAATCAGATGGTCATGATGCCGCCGCAAGGCATGCCGCAATACCACGCTGCCCCTGCTGCTTCGCCGGCCGCTGCTGCCGCGCCAGTGGTAGCTGTCGCCGCCGAACCAACCGGCCACGTGGTCAAATCGCCGATGGTCGGTACCTTCTACCGTTCCTCCGCGCCAGGCTCGCCAGCCTTCGTGGAAGTGGGCGCGGTCGTGAAAGAAGGCGATACCCTGTGCATCATCGAAGCGATGAAGCTGCTGAACGAAATCGATGCCGACAAATCCGGCACCATTACCCAGATTCTGGTTGAAAACGGCCAACCGGTCGAATTCGGCCAACCGCTGTTTGTGATAGGCTAAGACTGACTGTCGCCCGCCCCGACCGGTGGCGGGTTGGCCAGTCTGGTCCGCCCTCCCTCCTCTACCTGATGTTACCGGCGCGGCCGGTACTCACAGACATAGCGAACCTATCATGTTTGAAAAAATCCTTATCGCCAATCGTGGCGAAATCGCTCTCCGGATTCAGCGCGCTTGCCGCGAACTGGGCATCAAAACCGTCGTCGTGCACTCGGAAGCCGACAAAGACGCCAAATACGTGAAGTTGGCCGATGAATCGGTCTGTATCGGCCCTGCGCCATCGACCCTCAGCTATCTGAACATGCCCGCCATCATCAGCGCGGCAGAAGTTACCGATGCCGAAGCGATACACCCAGGTTACGGCTTCCTGTCGGAAAACGCCGACTTCGCCGAACGCGTGGAGAAATCCGGCTTCGTCTTCATTGGCCCCCGCTCGGATTCGATCCGTCTGATGGGCGATAAAGTCTCAGCCAAGCAAGCCATGATCCGTGCCGGGGTGCCATGCGTACCAGGTTCGGAAGGCGCGTTGCCAGACGATCCTAAGGCAATCGTGCAAATTGCACGCAAAGTTGGCTATCCGGTGATTATCAAGGCGGCTGGTGGTGGTGGCGGTCGCGGCATGCGCGTGGTGCACACCGAAGCGGCGCTGATCAATGCCGTCGCGATGACCAAGACCGAAGCCGGTACCGCTTTCGGCAATCCGGAAGTGTATATGGAGAAATATCTGGAAAATCCGCGTCACGTGGAAATCCAGATTCTGGCCGATGAACACAAGAACGCCGTCTGGCTGGGCGAACGCGACTGCTCGATGCAGCGCCGTCACCAGAAAGTCGTGGAAGAAGCGCCAGCACCGGGCATCCCACGCAAACTGATCGAGAAGATCGGTGACCGTTGCGCCGAAGCCTGCCGTAAAATCGGCTACCGCGGCGCCGGCACCTTTGAATTCCTGTATGAAAACGGCGAGTTCTACTTCATCGAAATGAATACCCGCGTGCAGGTGGAACACCCGGTCACGGAAATGATCACCGGCATCGACATCGTGCAGGAACAGATCCGCATCGCTTCGGGCGAGAAGCTGCGCTTCCGCCAGCGCGACGTGATGCTGTCCGGTCACGCCGTGGAATGCCGCATCAATGCCGAAGACCCGTTCAAGTTCACCCCGTCGCCAGGCCGCATCACGGCATGGCACGTGCCGGGCGGCCCGGGCGTACGCGTCGACTCGCACGCCTATGCAGGTTATTATGTGCCACCACACTACGATTCGATGATCGGTAAAGTCATCACCTACGGTGCGACCCGCGAACAGGCGATCCGCCGGATGCAGATCGCGCTGTCGGAAATGGTGGTGGAAGGCATACAGACCAACATCCCGCTGCACCGCGAGCTGATGATTGATGCCCGTTTCATCGAAGGCGGCACCAATATTCACTATCTGGAGCAGAAACTGGCAGATATGCCGGATCTGCACAAACTGAGTCTGAGTAACAAGGCACAACCATAATGAGCTGGACTGAAATCGTCATCGAAATCGCCCGCGACCACGCGGAAACCCTGTCGGAAGCGCTGATGGATGTTGGCGCCCTGTCAGTGTCCGTGGAAGACGCAGACGAAGGCACCGACGCGGAAAAACCGCTGTTCGGCGAGCCGGGCATGGAACCGACCGAAGCGGCCTGGGATCACAGCCGCGTGGTCGCCCTGACCAACGAGGACGATGATCAGGCCCTGATCGTCGGCGCTGCCGCCGCGCAGATCGGCCTGAGCACCCTGCCCCGCTTCACCACCCGCAAGGTGGAAGAGCAGGACTGGGTGCGTCTGACCCAGTCGCAATTCGCCCCTATCCACATCGGTAAAAACATCTGGGTCGTGCCAAGCTGGCACGAAGCACCGGATGCCAACGCCCTGATTCTGGAGCTCGACCCTGGTCTGGCCTTCGGTACCGGCAGCCACCCGACCACCCGCCTGTGCATGGAATGGCTGGAAGCCCATCCGGCGCCCGGCAAAACCGTACTCGATTACGGCTGCGGTTCCGGGATTCTGGCCATGGTGGCGAAAAAGGTCGGCGCCGGCACCGTGGTCGGTGTCGATATCGATCCGCAGGCGATCGAATCGGCGGCCGACAACGCCCAGCGCAACCAGTGCGACATCGAATTCTTCCTACCTGATAGTTTCGCCGCGTCGCAGCACAGCACGCAGCGTTTCGACATCGTGGTTGCCAACATTCTGTCCAGCCCATTGAAACTGATGGCGCCGATGCTGTCCGGCCGCGTCGCTGACGGCGGTGCCCTGATCCTGTCCGGCGTGCTGGCACGTCAGGCGGAAGAAGTGGCAGCTGCCTACGCCCCCTTCATCAAGCTGGGTGTCTGGGCCGAACAGGACGGCTGGGTGGCGCTGCACGGCCGCCTCGGCAGCGATGTGGTTCCTGCAGCACGCTAACCACAGCAATGGCGCTCGCCACTAAATGCCCCCACTGCAACACGGTATTTCGGGTCGCTCACGACCAGTTGAAATTACGTGGGGGCATAGTACGTTGCGGCTCCTGTAACGAAGTCTTTGACGGCAACGCGGCGCTGCTCGCGCCGCCTGCGGCAGCTCCGCTAGTGCCACCACCGGCCACACCCGCCGCGCCAGCGCCGCAGCCTGCGGCCAGCCCCCTGCCCGCCACGCCACCAGTACCGGTCCCGGAAACGGTCCCGGAAACGGTCCCGGAAACGGTCCCGGAAACGGTCCCGGAAACGGTCCCGGAACCAGTCCCAGCTCTTGCAGGCGAATTTTCAACTGAATTAACTGCCGAGCCTGAGCCAGCGCTGATGCCTGAGCCTGAGCCTGAGCCTGAGCCTGAGCCTGAGCCTGAGCCTGAGCCAGAACCTGAGCTGACGCCTGAACCTACCCCGGTCCCGGCACCACTGCTCCTACCCAGTGCCTTCGACGCCAAGATGGACGCGCTCGACACGCATGCCGCCGAAACGCTGCAGGACCAGGCAGATGATGCTATCCAGACCTTAGGACTGGACACCGCCATCGATATGGAAACGGCGAGCGAGGCAGTGGCCGCAGCGGCGTTCGATGCGCCAGAAATCGCCGACCCGCTGGAACTGCCTGCCGCACCGGCAGCACTGCCGCCCGCCATGGATCTGCCACTGGAACTGGATCTGGACATCGAATCCGGGCCAATTTCTGCCGCCACAGAGGAACCGCGCCCGACGCCGTCGGTGCCGGACCAGCCGGAACTGATACTCGACCTCGAACCGGCCACGCGGGACTCGGCCGAGTTTGCACTGCCCGTAGCCGAGGCATTCGACAGCACGCCAGAACCAGCCGCCCCGCAGGACGAGTTGCTGGCCATCGCAGCCATGTCGGACGCCGAACTGGAAGCAGCGCTGGCCGCCGAGCTGGCCGTGATGGAACGCAGCATCGGCCAGCCGGATGCCGACCTCGCGCCAGAGCATAAGGACGGGCGTGGCGCAGATCGGCGCGAACCGAGCTTCGACGCACCGCTGCCAGATGAGCCAGCCTTCGGCTCGCCTAGCGCACCGGCAGCATCACCCACCCTGTCTGCACTGGACGCACTCGACGACGATGACGACACCCTGGTAGAACTCTCCAGCGCCGCTAAAGCCGGAGCAGCAGCAGCAGCAGCCAGCGCGGCGGCCAGTGCTTTGAGCGCCAGCGCAGCCGCCAGCGAAGAGCCGGGCTTCATCAAGAGCGACCGGCGCCGCCAGAAATACGGCAAAGCCGTCAGCATCGCCATGGCACTGGGCAGCGTCGTGCTGATGGGCGCCCTGTTCGCTCAGGGCCTGACCACCTTCCGCAACCAGCTGGCTGCCGTCATGCCGCCGCTCAAACCGGCCCTACTGGCGGCCTGCAATGCACTGGGCTGCAAGATCGAACTGCCGTCCCAGATCGACGACCTGAATATCGAACAGGGCGAACTGCAAACCCTGAGCGAGACCACCTTCTCGTTCAACACCCTGCTGCGCAACCAGAGCGCCACGGCGCAAAGCTGGCCGCACATCGAACTGGTACTCGACGATGCCAGCGACAAGGCCGTGCTGCGCCGCGTCTTCAGCCCGCGCGACTACCTTGGCCCCGACGTCCCGCTCGATAAAGGCTTCGCCCCGCACACCGAACAAGCTGTCAAACTGTACTTCGAACTGAACCAGCTGAAAGCATCCGGCTACCATATCGCCGTCTTCTACCCATAAGAATCCTCATGAACCAGACCTCTCTGATTTGCGGCTCGATCGCCATCGACACCATCCTGCAATTCCCTGGCCGCTTCGACAGCCTGCTGCTGGCCGACCAGCTGCACAAGGTGAACGTATCCTTCCTGGCTCCGACCATGCGTACCGAATTCGGCGGCTGCGCCGGGAATATCGCCTATAACCTGAAAATGGTGGGCGGTGATCCGCGCATCGTCGGCGTGATGGGTCAGGATCATGGTGCCTACACCGAGCGCCTGCGCAAGCTGGGTCTGTCCACCGACAACATCCTGATCAAGCCGGAAGCCTACAACGCCCAGTGCTTCGTCACGGCCGATGAAGACAATAACCAGATCAACGCCTTCCACCCGGGCGCCATGTCCTACGCTCACGAGAACGACGTCGCCAAAGCCGGTGCTGCACGCCTCGCCATCATCTCGCCAGACGGCCATCTGGGCATGCAGAAGCACGCTGCCGATCTGGTCAAGCTGGAGATCCCGTTCATCTTTGATCCGGGCCAGCAGCTGCCGATGTTCAATAGCGACGAGCTGATCACCTTCATCAACCAGGCCACCTACGTCACCGCCAACGATTACGAAATCGAACTGCTGATGTCGCGCACCGGCCTGACCATTCCGGACATCGCTGCCCGTCTGGAAGCGCTGATCGTCACCCGTGGCGAACAGGGTTCGGAAATCTACACCAAGGGTGAACGCATCGTGATTCCGGCCGTGAAAGCGGACTCAGTGCTTGATCCGACCGGTTGTGGCGACGCCTATCGCGCCGGTCTGCTGTACGGGATTACGCAGGGCTGGAAGTGGGAAACCACCGGCCGTCTGGCCAGCCTGCTGGGCGCTATCAAGATCGCTCACAAGGGTGCGCAGAACCACCACTTCACGGCGGCCGAAATTGCCGACCGCTTCGAAGCGGCCTTCGGCTACCGCTACTAAGTTAGTCCGCGCAGCGCAACATGATCCGGGCGCCCGCCCGGATCAGAAGTGGCCACTGAACAGCATGCCCAGCACAATCTGGGCAATCTGCAGCAGGATCAGCGCCACCAGCAGTGACAGGTCCAGATTCCCGATCAATGGCACGCTACGACGAATCGGTCGCAGCAGCGGCTCGTTCAGGGCTCGCACAAACGGCGCCAGCGGCGCGTGCGGATTCACCCAGCTAAACACCGCCTCGACGATCAGCAAGGCCATAAAGCCATACAGTATCCATTGCAGGAAACGCTGACAGGCAGCCAGCAGCACCGTCTGCGGCGACAGGCCGCCCAGCAGCAGCACCGAGGTGGCCAGCAGCACGATCAGGAAGGCGCCGATCAGGCTGGCCCAGTCAAAACCACCCACCCCGGGCACCACGCGGCGCAGCGGGCGCACCAGCCAGTCCGACAACTGGAACGTGAATTGCGCCACCGAAGCCGGTGGCCGCACACGGATGGCCTGCATCCAGAAGCGCAGCAGCAAAGCACCACCCAGCAAGGTGGCAATGGCGTCGACGATCAACATGACTATACTCAGCACGGAACTCCTCCAAAAAAAAACCGCTGTGTGATTGTCTCACACAGCGGCTGTTTGCCTCAGCAGGCCTACTAGCTTTTTCTCAAGCTTAGGAAGGACGGGTGCTGGTCGGGAAAGGCCAGGCAGCAGCAGGTGCTACCACGGTCTTTGCTGCAGGTGCAGCAGCCGGTGCAGGTGCAGCAGCGGCAGCAGGAGCAGCGGCAGCAGCTGGTGCAGCGGCCGGAGCGGCAGCTGGTGCAGCAACGGCTGGAGCGGCAGCTGGTTTGGCAGCAGCTGGTTTAGCGGCAGCTTTTTTCGGCGCAGCTTTTTTCACTGCAGGCTTGGCAGCTGGTGCAGCGGCCGGTGCAGCCACAGCGGCGGCGACGACTGGTGCAGCAACTGGTGCAGCTTTTTTAGCCGCTGGCTTTTTAGCTACTGGCTTAGCTGCTGGCTTAGCTGCTGGTTTAGCTGCTGGCTTAGCGGCTACCTTGGCTGCCGGTTTAGCGGCTGGCTTAGCTGCTGGTTTGGCGGCAGCTTTGGCTGCTGGCTTGGTAGCCGCAGCCTTAACTGGCTTTTTTGCTGCTGGCTTAGCCGCAACCTTTGCAGCCGGTTTGGCTGCCGCTTTTACCGCTGGTTTTTTGGCGACGGCCTTTTTGGCTGCCGGCTTAGCTGCGGCTTTAACGGCTGGTTTTGCGGCTGGTTTTGCAGCAGCTTTCTTGGCGGCTGGTTTAGCAGCTGGTTTGGCAGCAGCTTTTTTCGCTACTGGTTTAGCGGCTGGCTTGGCAGCAGCTTTTTTAGCGGCTGGCTTAGCGGCTGGCTTGGCAGCGACTTTTTTAGCGGCTGGTTTAGCAGCTGGTTTAGCAGCTGGTTTAGCAGCGACTTTTTTGGCAGCTGGTTTAGCGGCTGGCTTGGCAGCGACTTTTTTTGCAGCTGGCTTAGCAGCAGCTTTCGCAACGACTTTCTTCGCTGCTGGTTTAGCGGCGACTTTTTTCGCTGCTGGTTTTGCAGCAGCTTTCACTGCGACTTTTTTAGCAGCTGGTTTAGCAGCAGCTTTGGCGGCTGGCTTAGCAGCAGCTTTTTTCACAGCTGGTTTTGCAGCTGGTTTAGCAGCAGCTTTTTTCACGGCTGGCTTAGCAGCTGGTTTGGCAGCAGCTTTAGCCGCTGGCTTAGCGGCTGGTTTGGCAGCGGCTTTTTTCACAGCTGGTTTTGCAGCAGCTTTAGCAGCTGGTTTGGCGGCAGCTTTCACTGCTGGTTTAGCGGCGGCTTTCGCGGCAGCGGGTTTTTTAGCGGGAGCTTCAGCTTTCGCTGCCGGCTTCTTGGCAGCTGGTTTCTTTGCGGCGGTTGCCATTTTTAGTTCTCCTTCATCGGGGATGGGAAAATTCGTAACAAGATTTAAACCCGTCCAGCCCGGGATTAGGCTAGGCGAATTATTCATCGGCGCAAACGAACGCCGTTTGCGCTAATGAATTCGGCACTAGCTGAACTGCTGCGCCTCCTCACGAGAGCAGCACTTCAGCCATCGATCTGTCCGCAGTCCGTGGCCGGCGCAGCGTACAGATACAAATCTTGTCGCGACGTTTTGCGGGTGGTCGGGCGTAAACTCAGCTCCATGGACCTGCGTCGCAGACCTTCACTGTTCGCGTCTTCAAACAAAAAACCGCCCAGCCCGAATCGGATCAGGCAAGACGGTCGACTAAAAACAGTGAATGGTTCAGCATATCTGTGTGGTTCTGTATCCTGTTTAGCGTCCCATTTTGTGGCAGGCACGAACTGGAAAAATTCGACCCGCTACAAACACGCTTTTTCAATTTCGTAAAGTACACGAAAACCTTGTCGGTGCGCAACCAGCACGATAAGGAATCGTGCGCATTTTTTGCTGTGCTGCGCGACGCGACTCACCGGCACACACCGAATCTGCTGCTTCGCATCGTCCATCACACGCTGGCGTGCGCGCTCGATCGTGCTGAAAACTGTGCAGTCTGAGCTGACCGGAATCGGCGCACTTCAAAGCGCACCTTATTCCATCAGGCCTTCTGCGAACCACCCCGGCACCGGATGGTTCCAGCTCGCTGACCGTTTCCAATTCGAGAGCGCTGCGACGTACATCGCGCGCGATCACGACATGCTGTTTTCAAATTCGTCGCGATTATGAGACAGAGCGCCGCGAATGGCAAGCACATTACCGTCACGCGGCACGCGCAAAAAAAAACGGATCCCGCAGGATCCGTTTTTTTCAAGCCAGCTGGCCGGGCGTTTAATCCCAGTTCAGTGCCCCACCGGTCTGGTATTCGGTGACGCGGGTCTCGAAGAAGTTACGCTCTTTTTTCAGATCGATCATCTCGCTCATCCATGGGAATGGATTGTCTTCCTGATCGAACAGGGTTTCCAGTCCGATCTGGGTAGCGCGACGGTTGGCGATGAAACGCAGATAGCCTTTGAACATGGTGGCGTTCAGACCCAGCACGCCACGTGGCATGGTGTCTTCGGCGTAGGCGTATTCCAGATCGACAGCGCGCATGAACAGCTGCTTGATTTCTTCCTTGAAGGCGGGCGTCCACAGCAGCGGATTTTCCATCTTAATGGTGTTAATCAGGTCGATGCCGAAGTTGCAGTGCATCGATTCGTCACGCAGGATGTACTGATACTGCTCTGCAGCACCCATCATCTTGTTCTGACGACCCAGCGCCAGAATCTGGGTGAAGCCGACGTAGAAGAACAGCCCTTCCATCAGGCAGGCGAACACGATCAGCGACTTCAGCAAGGTCTGGTCGTTTTCCACGGTGCCGGTGGTGAAGCCCGGATCGGTCAGTGTGTTGATGAACGGGATCAAGAACTCGTCCTTGTCACGGATCGATTTGACTTCGTTGTAGGCATTGAAGATCTCGCCCTCGTCCAGACCCAGCGACTCGACGATGTACTGGTAGGCGTGGGTGTGGATGGCTTCTTCGAAGGCCTGACGCAGCAGGTACTGACGGCATTCCGGTGCCGTAATGTGGCGGTAGGTGCCCAGTACGATGTTGTTGGCAGCCAGCGAGTCAGCGGTCACGAAGAAGCCCAGATTACGCTTCACCAGACGGCGTTCGTCTTCGGTCAGGCCGTTCGGGTTCTTCCACAGCTCGATATCGCGCTGCATATTCACTTCCTGCGGCATCCAGTGGTTGGCGCAGCCGGCCAGGTATTTATCCCAGGCCCATTTGTATTTGAAAGGTACCAGCTGGTTGACGTCAGTCTTACCGTTGATGATACGTTTGTCGTCGGCATTGACGCGCAGCGCAACCTGCTCGGCGCTCGCTTCGGCGGCATCCAGTGCAGCTTGAGTTGCAGCTTGTGGTACGGCCGTGACGGCCTCTTCGTCCCAGGACAGCGACATAATGATTTCCTCTGAATTCAGTAGTAGATTGTTGGGTCTTTAAAAGGGCCGGCTCACTGCCGGCCCCGCTAGATTACTGACAGCTTATTGGCCGCTTATTGGCCGCTTATTGGCAAGCTTCGCATTCCTCGAAACCGTCGTCACCCGGACGCAGGTAGCAGGCAGCACCGTCGGCTTCCACCGCCGCTACCGGCGCTGGCGCCGCCGCAGCAGCGGCCGCCATGGCACTGGCCGACATCCCGCCGTCCACTGCCACCGCATTCAGCGCGCCGGTCTTGGAGGTCGATTTCTCCATGTGGGTCGCTGCAATGGTACGCAGGTAGTAGGTGGTTTTCAGGCCACGCAGCCATGCCAGTTTGTAGGTCTCGTCGAGCTTCTTACCGGACGCACCCGCCATGTAGATGTTCAGCGATTGCGCCTGATCGATCCATTTCTGACGACGCGAAGCCGCTTCCACCAGCCAGGTTGGCGAGACTTCGAAGGCGGTTGCATAAATGTCACGCAGATCCTGTGGAATGCGATCGATCTTGGCCAGCGAGCCATCGAAGTACTTCAGGTCGGAGATCATCACTTCATCCCACAGATCGCGTGCCTTCAGGTCACGCACCAGATAGGCATTGATCTCGGTGAACTCGCCCGACAGGTTGGACTTCACGTACAGATTCTGGAAGGTCGGCTCGATACAGGCCGACACACCGATAATATTCGAAATGGTGGCGGTTGGCGCGATCGCCACGCAGTTCGAATTACGCATACCGAACTTCTGGATGCGTTCGCGTACCGGGGTCCAGTCCATGCTCGACGACAGATCCTGCTCCAGATAACCGCCGCGCTCTTCGGCCAGCAGCTTCACGGAATCCTGTGGCAGGATGCCGCGATCCCACAGCGAACCCTTGTACGACTGGTAGTGACCACGTTCTTCGGCCAGTTCGGTCGATGCCAGGTAGGCGTAGTAGCACACCGCTTCCATCGAGGTATCAGCAAACGCTACGGCTGCGTTAGACGAGTAAGGAATGCGCATCATGTGCAGGCAGTCCTGGAAGCCCATCACGCCCAGACCGACGGGACGGTGACGCATATTCGCGTTACGGGCTTTCTCGACAGCGTAGTAATTGATGTCAATCACATTGTCCAGCATGCGCATCGCGGTGCGGACGGTCTTCTGCAGCTTGACATGATCGAGCTTGCCTTCTTTCATGTGCGCCGGCATGTTCACCGAACCCAGATTGCAGACGGCGATTTCGTCGGCATTGGTGTTCAGGGTGATCTCGGTGCACAGGTTGGAGCTGTGCACCATGCCCACGTGCTGCTGTGGCGAACGGATGTTGCATGGGTCTTTGAAAGTGATCCATGGGTGGCCGGTTTCGAACAGCATCGACAGCATCTTGCGCCACAGGTCCAGCGCAGCGACTTTCTTGGAAACGCGGATTTCACCGGCAGCGGCCTTGGCTTCGTACGCCAGATAGGCGGTTTCGAAGGCTTTACCGACCAGATCGTGCAGGTCCGGGGTGTCGGATGGCGAGAACAGGGTCCAGTCGCCTTTTTCCATCACACGCTTCATGAACAGGTCAGGAATCCAGTTGGCGGTGTTCATGTCGTGGGTACGACGACGGTCGTCACCGGTGTTTTTGCGCAGGTCGAGGAATTCCTCGATGTCCATGTGCCAGGTTTCCAGATAGGCGCATACGGCGCCTTTACGCTTGCCGCCCTGATTCACGGCGACCGCGGTATCGTTGACCACTTTCAGGAACGGTACAACGCCCTGGGACTTGCCGTTGGTGCCCTTGATGTGGGCGCCCAGTGCACTCACCGGCGTCCAGTCATTGCCCAGACC
This sequence comes from Oxalobacteraceae bacterium, assembly GCA_027490725.1. GTDB lineage: Bacteria > Pseudomonadota > Gammaproteobacteria > Burkholderiales > Burkholderiaceae_D > Rugamonas. The sequence continues at coordinate 37 of JAIXXN010000030.1, read as the reverse complement.
ACCGGCGAATTTAGCCAGCAGCGCATTTTCCTTGATG
>JAIXXN010000073.1 GCA_027490725.1 Oxalobacteraceae bacterium | reverse complement strand
TCACGCGCTTCATGAACAGGTCGGGAATCCAGTTCGCCGTGTTCATGTCGTGGGTGCGGCGGCGGTCGTCGCCGGTGTTTTTACGCAGGTCCAGGAACTCTTCGATGTCCATGTGCCAGGTTTCCAGGTAGGCGCAGACTGCGCCCTTGCGCTTGCCGCCCTGGTTGACCGCCACGGCGGTGTCGTTGACCACTTTCAGGAACGGCACCACGCCTTGCGATTTGCCGTTGGTGCCTTTGATGTGGGCGCCCAGTGCACGCACCGGCGTCCAGTCATTGCCCAGACCACCGGCGAATTTAGCCAGCAGCGCATTTTCCTTGATGGCGTCGTAGATGCCTTCCAGATCGTCGGAGACGGTGGTCAGGTAGCACGACGACAGCTGCGAACGCAGGGTGCCCGAGTTGAACAGGGTCGGGGTGGACGACATGAAGTCGAAGCTCGACAGCAGGTTGTAGAACTCGATGGCGCGCGCTTCGCGGTCGGTTTCGTTCAGGGCCAGGCCCATCGCGACACGCATATAGAAAGCCTGCGGCATTTCGATGCGCACCTCGCGCACGTGCAGGAAGTAGCGGTCATACAGGGTTTGCAGGCCGATGTAGCCGAACTGCAGGTCGCGGTCGGCTACCAGTGCCTTGGCCAGACGGGCCAGGTCGAACTCGCCCAGTTTGGTGTCCAGCAGTTCGGCCTCGATACCTTTGGCAATGTATTGCGGGAAGTAGGTCAGGTATTCGGCGGCGGCAGCAGCTTGTGGCACTTCCTTGCCGAACACTTCCTTACGGATGGTGTGCAGCAGGATGCGGGCCGTCACTTGCGTGTAGGCCGGATCTTTTTCCATCAGGGCGCGGGCTGCCAGAATCGCCGACTTGTGCAGTTCTTCGACTGGCACGCCGTCGTACAGATTCTTCATGGTCTCGGCCAGAATCGCGTCGGCATCGACGTGCTTTTCCAGACCGGCGCAGGCAGCATTGATCAGGCTCGACACACGGTTCAGGTCCAGCAGCTTGCGCTCGCCGTTTTCCAGCACGTGGATCTGCGGTGCCGCGATGGTGCTGGTGCCGGCCGCTTCCTTGGCGGCACGACGCTCTTCCATCTGCTTGGCGCGGTACAGCACATAGGCACGTGCCACGTCATGCTCGCCCGAACGCATCAGCGCCAGTTCTACCTGATCCTGCACATCTTCGATGTGGAAGGTGCCGCCCGAAGGCTGGCGACGCACCAGTGCCGACACCACGCTGGCAGTCAGCTCTTCTACCAGTTCGCGGATACGGGCCGACGCAGCACCCTGCCCGCCGTTCACGGCGAGGAAAGCTTTGGTCATCGCCACGGCGATCTTCGACGGTTCAAACGCGACGACTGCGCCGTTACGGCGGATGATGCGGTAGTCACCGAGATCGCTGGCGGCCGTGGCAGGGCTGCTGGCGGAACTCGCAGCCACTGCTGGTACCAGTGCCGGATTGATGGTGATGTCTTGAGTAGATTGCATTTAAGCTCCCCGAAAACAGCGTGCAGTCAGTGCTGCGCGACGTAATGTTGTATAAAAAAGGCCGAAATACTGCGCCCAACCCCGCTTGCTGGCTGACTGACCGGCTGACTGACTTGGTAGCTAAGTTGGACTATAACTTGCAATAAAAAGGATCATTGACTGGTCTTGACGAATTACAAATAGTTTAAGAACCAGTACCTTGGGAACTACTATATCTAGTGATAGACTTGAATCGATACACTGATTGTAGTGATCAGGAGGGGCTAAGACAAGTGGAAATTTTACTGTAAACGGCAATTTTTCTATTGACTTTGCGGGAGGCCTTTTGCGAAGCGCAGTTCCCCGCGAGCAGCCACTAACGCGCTGGATGGCGAACCCGGCCGCTGGCAAGTTTCGCGCCGGATTTCGCGCCAGATTTGCTGGTACCGTGACCAATCAAACAACACTCCGGGGTCGGTTTTCCGGCCCGGCGCAATGTGTTCATGACCTTGCACATCCTGCAAAGGATAGTGTTGCTGCAGCGCCAGCGTCAGCCTGGCCAGCGACTGGTACTGGGCCGGCTCGAACGGGCTGGTATCGGTGCCTTCAAGCTCGATCCCGATCGAAAAATCGTTGCACTTTTCCCGTCCCTGAAATGCCGAGCGCCCCGCGTGCCAGGCTCGCGCGTTAGCAGAAACATACTGCAGCACACGGCCATCGCGCCGGATAAAAAAGTGGCTCGACACTTTCACCCCGCGCAGTCCGGCGAACGAGGGGTGCGCATTATAATCGAGACGGGCGGTAAACAGGTCGGAGACGTGCAGACCGCCAAACTGTCCGGCCGGCAGCGAAATATTGTGGATCACCAGCAGCGTGATATCGGCAGGGTCGGGACGTTCGTCATAGTGCGGACTATCGTAGCGCTGCGCCGCCGACCACCAGCCATCCTGAAACTGCTGATTCATGCGGGCGGCTCCTGAATATCGAGCTTCTGCATCTGGTAGCGCAGTTGGCGGAAGCTGATGCCCAGCAGTTGTGCAGCCTGGGTACGGTTAAACTGGGTCTGGGCCAGCGCCCGTAAGATCAGTTCGCGCTCGATGCGATTCAGGTATTCGGGCAGATTCGATGGCAGCACGTCGAGCTGCGGCAGCGCAGGCAGATCGGCATCCGCCGCACTGGCAACGGTATTCGCCGACACACTGCCAGGTAGCGCCGCCAGGTCGGCAGGGTGCTCCGCCAGCGCCCCGCCGCCGGGCGACTGTGGCGCCAGCGGAATACGCAGCGCCGCCGCTTCACTGGCCGCCAGATAGGGGGCCGGCGTGGTCGGCGTGGGCAGCGGCACGATCGCTTCCACCACCGGCGCACCCTTGAGTGCCAGATCGGCCACTTCGATGCGGCCATCGTTGGCAAACGCCAGCGCCCGTTCCAGAATATTTTCCAGTTCGCGCACATTGCCGGGGAACGCATAGGCGCGCAAGGCGTCGAGCACGCCCTCACCCAGCGCGATAGTGGTTTCGAAAGTACCCAGCCGTTCCAGAATCGCGTCGGTCAGCAGTGCCAGATCGTCCAGACGTTCGCGCAGCGGCGGCACCACCAGCTCGATCACATTCAGGCGGTAATATAAATCCTGCCGGAAGCTGCCCTGCTCCACGCACTGCGCCAGATTCTTGTGGGTGGCACTGATAATCCGCACATCCACCGCTTCCTCGGCGGTCGCGCCGATCTTGCGCACGCGCCGCTCCTGAATCGCGCGCAGCAGCTTGACCTGCATCGCCAGCGGCAGATCGGCCACCTCGTCGAGCATCAGGGTGCCACCGTTGGCGGCCTGGAAAAAGCCATCGCGCTCGTCGGTGGCGCCCGTGAAAGCGCCCTTGCGGTAGCCAAAAAACTCCGCTTCCATCAGCGCTTCGGGGATGGCACCGCAATTGACGGCAATGAAAGGCTTGGCCACGCGCGAGCTCTGGGCGTGGATTTCCCGCGCCGCCAGCTCCTTGCCGCTGCCCGATTCGCCATGGATGGCAATCGGCGCCATCGAACGGGCCAGCCGCGCGATCTGCGCGCGCAGCGCCACAATCACCGCCGAACTGCCGCGCAAACGGCTGGCCGGCGGTGCGGGTGGCGCGGCCCCGCCATCGGCGGCGCCGCTACTCAGGCGCAGTGCCGAACGCACCATCAGCCGTAACTGGTCCAGCGCCACCGGCTTGGAAATGTAATCGAAGGCGCCCGCCTTGAGCGCCACCACGGCATTATCGGCACTGCCAAACGCCGTCACCACCGCGATCGGCGTGTTGCGATGGCTGCTACTGACTTCGCGCACCAGCTCCAGCCCCAGGCCGTCCGGCAGACGCATATCGGTCAGCACCAGCTGGTATTCGAGCCCCGGCTGCGCCAGCAGCGCACGCGCCTCGCCCAGCGTGGCGGCGCAATCGACCTCCAGCCCCATTTTCAGCAGGGTCAGTTCCAGTAATTCGCGCAAGTCGGCTTCATCGTCTACCACCAGCACGCGGGGGAATCGAACACTCATCAAACAACCTTTTCTACTTCTGTGCCGGATGGGCGAAGGTGATTACAAAGCGCCCGCTGGAGCGCGGCTTGCCGCTGGCATCTTCTGGCGCATCGTCGAAGCGGTATTCGTAATCGAGCCGCGCCTCATTATTCAAACACAATTCCCGGGCCAGATACAGCCCCAGACCCGTGCCCTTGCTGGAGGTGGTGTAGAACGGCTCGAACAGGTGGGCCCGCACTTCCGGCACGATGCCCGGCCCATCGTCCTGCACGTGCAGCTCCAGTGGCCGCGACACTGCACTACGCAGATCGAGGCGGATCGATTGCGGCCCGCCGCTGGCATACCGCACCGCATTATTCAACAGATTCAGCAACACCTCGCGCAGATGCAGTGCGTCGAAACGCACCGGCGAGGCGGGCGCCACCGACAACCCGATCATATCGGCGGGCAGGCCGTGGGTCTCGATGAATTCCTGGCGCAGCTCGGCCAGAAAGCCCTCCAGCGACAGCGGCTCGCTATGCGGCTGGACCTTGCGTGACAACTGCAGAATATCTTCCACCATGCGATTCACCCGGCTGACATTGTCAGCGATGATCTTCAGCAAACGGGTTTGCACGGCATCGTTCATGTCCTCGCCCAGCAAGGCGGTAGCATGACCGATGGCCGACAGGGGATTCCTGACTTCGTGGGCAATACTGGCGGTGAGGCGGCCCATCGAGGCCAGTTTCAGCTGCTGCGCCTGATTTTCGATACCCGTCACATCCTGCAGCAGGATCACGCTGCGCCGGGTACCCAGCCCCGCCGTATCGACTGCCGCAAAGCGCACTTTCAGGTGCGCCGCCAGATCGCGCCGCGCACTCCACGCAGCGGTCACCTGCTGCAGCGCGTCGTCGGCGTAGGGTTTGATGGTGACATAGGCGGTACTGCGTCCGTCATCCTCGCACCACGCTGCATAGGCTTGCGCCAGCGCTGTCAGCGCCACCGCATCGGCGAGCCGGAATTCCTGCGGCACGCCCGGCATACCGAGCATCTGCTGCGCCGCCGGATTGCTGGCATACACCTGTCCATCGCTACCGGCCACCAGAATCCCGTCACCCACATTGGCCATCACCAGCTGGTTGATGGCCTGCTGCACATTCACTTCCAGACCGCGCTGAGTCGCCAGTTCTTCCTGCCCGATCAGACGGGCGGCCAGCCGGTTGACTACCAGCACCGCCGCAAAAAACGCCGCGCCATACAGGCCGGCCTGCAAAAATGGCCGCTCGCTTTCGAGCATCAGCACGCGCCAGATACTTTCGCCCAGCATGAACAGGGAGACCAGCGCGGCGCAAAATAGCGACAGCAGCAGCGGCGCCAGAATCGCCGCGCCCGCCAGAGGGAACAGATACAGGATCGCCAGCCCGCTACGCAGTCCGCCGCCGGCCAGAAACAGCATGGAGATAATCACCAGATCACAGGCAATCTGCGACAGCAGCTGCAAGCGGAAACGCTGCTGCCAGAGCACCGCCATCAGCGCGAACAGCAGCGCAAGCAGTAGATACACCAGACAGATTTGCAGATTCAGGGAAAAGCCGGGCGTGCGCAGGCCGTTGCGATCAACACTCAGATAGGCCAGCAGCACCAGCGCAATCACCACCCGCGAAACGTTCAGGGTTTGTAGCGAGCGCCAGAACGAGGCGCGCTCTTCGGGATACTGGGCCGGTACGGCGGACAGGCCGGAACTCACGCTGCCTCAGGCCGATGGCATAGCGGCATGGGCCGCGCTGCAGTAGTCGCGCCCGCGCGCCTGAACGGTTTCGGAAGCCGGATAGAATACGCCGCAATGGGCGCACTCCAACATGGTTTCGATGTCGGCGCTGGCTTGACGCCGCCCTGGCGCTTGCCCCGACGGGCCGGAAGGCGGCGCCGGAGGTGGCTGCTGGCGGGTTTGCTGACGCTGCTGCGCTGCGCGGATTTTGCTGCGGATGGCAAACACCACCAGAAACACCAGCGCCAGCCAGAATAACAGACGGCTCATACGCCCCCCTTATGCAGCAGCACTTCCAGCACAAAACGGCTGCCCACATAGGCCAGCAGCAGCGTGGTGAAACCGGCCAGCGTAAAACTCAGCGCCGTCCGGCCACGCCAGCCACGGAAGCGGCGTCCTGCCAGCAAGGCCGCAAACAGCAGCCATGACAGCAGCGTAAATACGGACTTGTGATCCCACTTGAGCGCCTGACCGAACACCTGTTCCGAGAACACGATGCCGGAAAATACCGTCAGACTGAGTAAAGCAAAGCCGAAACTAATCATCCGGAACAGCAGTTTTTCCATGGTCAGCAACGCTGGCAACTGGTCCAGCGCATGCGACAGAAAGGTTTTGCGTTCGCTGGCCGCATGCAGGTGACGCTCCTGCAGTGCCATCAGCACCGCATGGAAAGCGGCCACCGTCAGGGTGCTGTAGGCCATCACGGCAATCGCGATATGCCAGCCGAACAGGGTTGACTTACCATCCAGTGCGATCAGCGCGCCGGGGAAAGCCACCTGCAAAGCCACCACCAGCGCAGCATTCGGCATCACCAGATGGCGCATGCTGTCCAGACTGAAGTTACGGTTTTCCACCCAGTAGGCCGCCACCGACACCCACAGGGCGGACGACAGCATGGCGGCAAACCCGATGCGGATGGTGCCACCACCGGCCAGATCGAACCACAGCCCGGCGCCATGCAGCAGCCAGGCCAGCGCCGTCATGGCGGAAATCAGCGTGGCGCGGCGCGAGGGCAGCGCGGCACAGACGAGGTACAGCACAACGGCTGCGATAAGTAGGAAATTCTGCATAAGCCCCAGTTTACACTATCGTTCAGTCGACGGCAGCCATGCGCAGCTCGTCGTGATGGTGACGCTGCTGTTCTTCCATCACCAGCAGGCCCAGTTCGCGCTTCAGCGCATTGAATTCGGGAGCCGCCGGATCGCGCATGCGCGGCAACTCCACCAGCAGATCACGCTTGACGGTGCCGGGCCGGTAGGTCATCACGATAATCCGGTCGGCCAGATAGATCGCCTCTTCGATACTGTGGGTGACGAAGATAATAGTCTTTTTCAGCTCGGCCCAGATGCGCAGCAATTCATCCTGCAGATTGCGCCGGGTCAGTGCATCGAGGGCGCCGAACGGTTCATCCATCAGCATGATCGGCGAATCGAGCGCCAGAATGCGCGCAATCGCCACCCGCTGGCGCATCCCGCCGGACAGGTCTTTCGGATAACGGCTGCGGAAGTCGCTCAGCGACAGCATGGCCAGCAGTCGCTCTACCGTTGCATTGATCTGCTCTCTGGGCAAGCCCTTGATCTGCAGGCCGAAAGCGACGTTGTCGGCCACTGTCATCCAGGGGAACAGCGCGTACTCCTGGAACACCATGCCGCGTTCCGGCCCCGGTCCCGTCACGGGCTGGCCATCGGCGATGATGCTACCGCTGCTGGGCAGAGCGAAACCGGCGATGGCATTCAGCAGCGTCGATTTGCCGCAGCCGGAAGGTCCTAGCAGGCAGACAAACTGGCCACGCGGGATCTCCAGATTGATGTCCTGCAGTGCCACCACCGCCCGTTCGTCGGTCTGGAATACCTTGCCGACCTGCTGGATACTGATATGTGCGCTGTCCATTAGTGCTCCAGACCGCGGTGCCAGCGCAGCAGATAGTTATTCAGTTTATTCACAGCGCTATCGATGGCCAGCCCTAACAGACCGATGGTAATCATGCCGGCCATGATTTTGTCCGACCAGAAGTACTCGCGCGCTTCCAGAATGCGGAAACCCAGCCCGTTATTCACGGCGATCATTTCCGACACGATCACCACGATAAACGCGGTACCGATACCGATCCGCACGCCGGACAGAATATACGGCACCGCCGCCGGCAGTATCACGCGGAGAAACAGGGTGCTGCCGCTGGCGCCCAGATTGCGCGCCGCACGCAGATAGATACCGTCCACCTGGCGCACCCCGGCAATGGTATTCATCAGCACCGGGAAGAAGGCGCCCAGCACGATCAGGAAAATGGCGGGGGCATTGCCCAGCCCGAACCACAGGATAGACAGGGGGATGTAAGCAATCGGCGGGATCGGCCGCAGCAGCTGCATCAGCGGATTAAACCAGGCATACATGCGCGGACTGGCGCCCATCAGCAAACCCATCGGCAGCGCCAGTGCCGCGCCGATGGCAAAGCCGGCCGCTACCCGGTACAGGCTGCCCAGCGCATCGAGGATCAGTTCGCCCGATACCGCCCAGGCCAGCCAGCTGCCCTGCTCCGCACTATACGGCTGCACCGGCAGCAGATAGGCCAGCCAGCGCTCGGCTACCGCTAGCGGCGAGGGCAGCATCTGCGGATTGGCCCAGCCCAGCGTCGCCGCCAGTTGCCAGATCGCGATCACAATCACCGGCACGATCATGCCCACGGCCAGCTGCTGCCAGCGCGCCGCCATGCCGCGCTTCACTGCCGCGCTCGCCATTACGCTCGCCATTACTTCACGCCCACGCTTTTCTTGGCCGCTTCCAGCAGATCGGTTTTAACCCATTCCTTGGCGGCTGGCGGTTTCGCCATACGCCCCACTCCGGTCTTGAACATCACATCGGTGGTGATCTGGATGTGCTCGGGGGTAATGTCATACGAATACGGCGAATTACCGATCGCGTCTTCGAAGTCGTCCTTGGTGATCTGGCCCTTGAACACCGTTTCACGCACATATTTCTCGGCCAGTGCCGGCTGCTCGATAAAGGCCTTGGTGGCCTCCACGAAGCAGCGCATGAATTTTTCCGCCAGCGGACGCTTTTCTTTATAGAACTTCTCCGTCATCACCATGGTGCGGATCGGTTCGCCGATCGGGGTATCGTAAGGCTTCAGGATTTCGGTGCCAAAGCCCTTGTTGATGGCCTGCGACGACTGCGGCTCGGAATTCATCATCACATCGATATTTTTACCCAGCAGAGCCTGATTCAGATCGGCGAAGGCCAGATAAATCAGTTGCACGTCCTTGCCCGGCTGGTCGGACGAGCTCAGGCCGGCCTGCTGCAGTTCCGCCAGCAACAGCACTTCCTGTATCCCGCCGCGCGTTACGCCAACCCGTTTGCCTTTCAGATCCTTGAGCGACTGCAGCTTCAGATCGGCGCGGCTGACCAGCCGTGCACCGCCCTTGGCAAAGCCGGCCACCACCAGAATCGGCGCGCCGCTGGCACGCCCGGAGATGGCCGCTTCCGAGGCCGTGGTGCCGACATCGAGTTCACCGGCGATAATTCCCTGCATCACGTCGAGCCCTTTGGCGAAGATCCGCTCCTCCACCTTGATGCCGCATTTCGGGGCGATCTCCTTAATATAGGAGACCGCGCCATAGTGGGCAAATTTCAGGTTACCGAGCCGCACCACCTCCTGCGCCTGCACCGTCTGCGCCACCAGCAAGGCGCCCAGCGCCAGCGTATTCCACCAGATCGTACGTTTCATCGTCTTACTCCTCGGGGTTCTCGTGATCACTGCATCATACCAACAGCTGTCTGCTTGCATACAAGAATATAAACCATAGCACGGGGGCGGCGGGCGACGCGCGTCGGCCGATGGGGTAAAATGGCGGCCACTGTTTTATTCTGGGTTCATCATGCTAGACAATCTTACCCAACGCCTTGCCAAGGTCGTTAAAACCATGCGCGGCGAGGCCCGCCTGACGGAAGCCAATACCGCCGAGATGCTGCGCGAAGTGCGCATGGCGCTGCTGGAAGCCGACGTGGCCCTGCCGGCCGTGCGCGAATTCATCGCCCGCGTCAAAGACAAGGCGCTGGGCGAAGAAGTAATTTCCTCGCTGTCGCCGGGACAGGCGCTGGTCGGCGTGGTGCAGCGCGAGCTAGCCGCCCTGATGGGTGCCGATCTGGGCCCGGAAGCGTCCCAGCTCAGCTTTGCCCAGCAGCCGCCGGCCATCATCCTGATGGCCGGTCTGCAAGGTGTGGGTAAAACCACCACCGTCGGCAAGCTGGCGAAGTACCTGAAGGAAGAAAAGAAGAAGAAAGTGCTGACCGTCTCGGCCGACGTGTACCGTCCCGCCGCGATTGCCCAGCTGCAATCGGTGACCGCACAGGTCGGCGCCGACTTCTTCCCGTCGACCGCGCAGGACAAACCGGTCGATATCGCACTGGCCGCGCTGGACTGGGCGAAAAAGCACTACCACGACGTACTGATTATCGATACCGCCGGTCGCCTCGGTATCGACGAAGAGATGATGCGCGAAATCGCCGCGGTGCACAGTGCCGTGAAACCGATCGAAACCCTGTTCGTGGTCGACGCCATGCTGGGTCAGGATGCCATCAACACCGCCAAGGCGTTTAATGATGCGCTGCCGCTGACCGGTATCGTACTGACCAAGCTGGACGGTGATTCGCGCGGTGGTGCGGCCCTGTCGGTGCGCCACATCACCGGCAAGCCGATCAAATTTGCCGGTGTGTCGGAAAAGCTCGACGGCCTGGAAGCGTTCGACCCGACCCGCATGGCCAACCGCGTGCTGGGCATGGGCGACATTCTGGCGCTGGTCGAAGAAGCCCGCAAAGGGGTGGACAGCAAAGCCGCTGCCGACCTGGCCAACAAGATCAAGGTGGGTGGCAAGTTCGACATGAACGACTTCAAGGCGCAACTGGGCCAGATGAAGAAAATGGGCGGCATGGCCAGTCTGGTCGACAAACTGCCAGCCCAGTTCCAGCAGGCTGCCGGCGGTGCCAACATGGATCAGGCCGACAAGCAGGTACGCCGCATGGTCGGCATTATCGATTCCATGACCAAGCAGGAACGCGCCAAGCCTGAGCTGATCAAAGCCACCCGCAAACGCCGGATTGCCGCCGGTGCCGGGGTGCAGGTGCAGGAAGTGAACCGCATGCTGACCCAGTTCGAACAGATGCAGACCATGATGAAAAAACTGTCGGGCGGCGGCATGATGAAGATGATGCGCTCCATGAAGGGCATGATGCCCGGCATGCGCTAAGCCAGGTCTGCGCGCGCCAATGCGGGGCAAAACGCCCCGCAGCGTTGCGCCTCCCTCGGGAAAGCCCGTGTTTACGTGGTGTTTCCGGGAAAAAACGCGAAAAACACTTGCACATACCGCAAATCACCACCAATATTAACCGGTGCGATCAATTGCGCAATTTTTCCATGTGTTCGTTAAGGAGGCTCGAATATGGCAACAGCCAAAAAAACCCCAGCAGCACCCGCTAAGACAGCTGCGGCCGCTAAACCGGCAGCCGCAAAGAAAGCCGCACCAGCAAAAGCAGCCGCCAAACCGGCCGCAGTGAAAAAAGCAGCTGCGCCAGCCGCACCGCGCAAACCGAACGCCGCCTTCATGAAGGCCATGACTCCATCGGCCGCTCTGGCTGCCGTGGTCGGCGCCGCACCTCTGCCGCGCACCGAAGTGACCAAAAAGGTCTGGGACTACATCAAGAAGCTCGACCTGCAAGATCCGGCCAACCGCCGCATGATCAATGCCGACGACAAGCTGAAAGCTGTATTCGGCGGCAAAGCGCAAGTGTCCATGTTCGAAATGACCAAGCTCATTTCCGACCATCTGAAATAAGCGCCACTGTGTTTGTAACCCTTTACGACAAAGGGTTACAACACTTCCCGATTGCGCCTGCACCAACACCGTGCCAGCCGCGCTCCCCGCAGTTCCCATCCCGACAGTACACCGCAGCGGCATCCGCCAAGCCAGCGCGCTTTCGCGCGACCGTTCGCATGGAACCGCGCGACATCTCCGAAAAAATGTCTCAAAAAAATAGCGCTGCAACGCCAATCAGATTCAACAGCGTTGCGCCCCTATTTTTTAGGCAATGATGGCTCTAAGGGCTAGTGGAGTTTCCAGTGATTCCATGCCGAGAGTACGGCGTTCGGATAATCGGGCTTGCCACGGCTGCCGTTGTAGCGGCCCAGCGCCAGATACAGATTGCCCGCTTCCATGTCCAGATACATGCGCAGAATGGCGCAGCCATAGCGCAGATTGGTCTGCATATTGAACAGGGCGCTGCGATTGTGGTCGCCGATCACACTGGTCCAGAACGGCATCACCTGCATATAGCCACGCGCACCGACCATCGAGACAGCGTATTTGCGATAGGCTGATTCGACCTGGATCAGACCGAGCACCATGGCCGGATCGAGCCCGGCACGGCGCGCCTCATACCAGACGGTGGCCAGAAATTCGCTGCGGGTTTGCTGGTCCGGCAGACGGCGTTGCAGCCGCGCCGAACTGTGCTCGAGCCATTGCTGATAGCGCTGACGCTCTTCCGGCGTGCGGAAGCTGGGCTGCGGCGGCGCCGCATCCTTGATGGCGTTGGCCAGCGCCAGCCGAACCGAGTCGGCCAGCGCTTCTTCCTTCTGATTGCCAGCCTGAGCGGGGGCGCTGCTGGTCATCGCCAGCAGCACAGCCCACCACCCTAGCCGGTGTTTCAGTTTCACGCTGCCAGCTTGCCTTGAATGAAGGCCAGCACCTCGGCTACTGGCACGGCGGTCGCTTCGCTGTCGCGACGGCCCTGATATTCCAGATTGCCTTCTTTCAGGCCGCGCTCGCCAATCACCACGCGGTGTGGCACGCCGATCAGTTCCCAGTCGGCAAACATGCCGCCCGGACGCAGACCACGGTCATCCAGAATCACGTCGATGCCGGCTGCCTGTGCTTGCGCATACAGCTGCTCGGTGGCTTCTTTCACCGCTTCGCTGCGGTCCATGCCCATCGGGCACAGCACCAGTTCGAACGGTGCCAGCGAGGCTGGCCAGATAATGCCCTTGTCATCGAAGTTCTGTTCGATGGCCGCGCCCAGAATACGGGTCACGCCGATCCCGTAACAACCCATCTGCAGCGGTGCCGGTTTGCCGTTTTCATCGAGGAAGGTAGCCTTCATCGATTCCGAGTACGCCGTGCCCAGCTGGAACACGTGACCGACCTCGATACCGCGTTCGATCGACAGCACACCTTGACCGTCCGGCGAGGCGTCGCCCGCCACCACGTTGCGCAGGTCGGCCACCAGAGTCGGCTCCGCCACATCGCGGCCCCAGTTGGCGCCCGTATAGTGGAAACCGGCGTCGTTGGCGCCACACACGAAGTCGGCCATATTGGCCACCGTGCGGTCAGCCACCACGGTCACCGCTGCCTTGGTGCCGATCGGACCCAGATAGCCCGGTACGCAACCGTAGACTTCCAGAATTTCGGCTTCGGTCGAGAAGCGGTGCGCCGCCAGACCTGGCACTTTGCCGACCTTGACTTCGTTCAATTCGTGGTCGCCACGCAACAGCAACATGAAATACTGTTTAGTCAGTTTGCCGTCGGTTTCGGTCTCGACCGTCAGCGCGATGGTCTTCACGGTGCGCGCCAGATCGAGCTTGAGCAGCTCGGCCACGGACTCGCACTTGGTGGCGTCCGGGGTGGCGACCTTGCTCAGTGCTTCGGCAGCAGCAGGACGGCTGGCGGCCAGCGGCAGCGCTTCCGCCGCTTCCATATTGGCCGCGTAATCGGAGCTGTCGCAGTAGACGATGGCGTCTTCGCCGGTGCTGGCGATGACGTGGAATTCATGCGAACCGGTCCCGCCGATGGCGCCATTATCGGCAGCAACAGCGCGGAATTTCAGGCCAAAACGGCTGAAAATGGCGACATATGCGTCGAACATGCGCTGATACGACAGTTGCATGCCGGCCAGATCGCGGTCGAAGGAATACGCATCCTTCATGGTGAACTCGCGGCCACGCATCAGGCCGAAGCGGGGACGGCGCTCGTCACGGAACTTGGTCTGAATGTGGTAAAAATTCAACGGCAGCTGACGGTAGGATTTGATTTCCGAACGGACTACGTCGGTAATCACTTCTTCCGAGGTTGGCTGGATGGCGAAATCGCGGCCGTGGCGGTCTTTGACGCGCAACAGTTCCGGACCCATTTTGTCCCAGCGGCCTGTCTCCTGCCACAGTTCGGCAGGCTGTACCAGCGGCATCAGCAGCTCGATAGCGCCGGCCTTATTCATCTCTTCGCGGATGATGGCTTCGACTTTGCGGATAATCCGCAGGCCCATCGGCATATAGGTGTAGATGCCCGAGCCTAGGCGTTTGATCATCCCGGCGCGCATCATCAACTGGTGGCTGACGATCTCGGCATCGGAAGGCGCTTCTTTAAGCGTGGAAATAAAAAATCGTGAGGCGCGCATACGGTGAATTCTTTTTAAAAAGAGAGGGTTATAATCAACCTAATTTTAAAGGATTAGCTGGCTGATGCGTCCATACTTTATACAAATGCGTTCAATTGATGCCTGTCCGGCCGCTTTCGTACCCCGAAAGACGTGCCGGCGTGCGGTTTTGTGGGCAAAAATATAAGCAGGGAGCTCGGTCGCAGAAAGTATTGAGGTGCAATATGCTCGATCGTGAAGGGTTTCGGCCCAACGTCGGCATCATCCTGCTAAACGCCCAGAACGAGGTGTGGTGGGGGAAACGGGTGCGTGAGCACTCCTGGCAGTTTCCGCAAGGCGGCATTAAATACGGAGAAACGCCGGAACAGGCAATGTACCGGGAACTGGAAGAGGAAATCGGCTTAAGAGCAGAACATGTAAAAATCGTCGGTCGCACGCGTGACTGGCTGCGTTACGAGGTGCCGGATCACTTCATCAAGCGGGAAATCCGTGGCCATTACCGTGGCCAGAAGCAGATCTGGTTCCTGTTGCGCATGTGTGCGCGTGACAACGACGTCAACCTGCGTCTGACCGACCACCCCGAGTTCGACGCCTGGCGCTGGCATGACTACTGGGTACCGCTGGATGTGGTGATCGAATTTAAACGCGACGTCTACCAGCGCGCGCTACAGGAACTGTCACGGTTCCTGACCTGGCCCGCCAACGGTCAGGAGCGTCGTCATGGCGCACGCTATTTGCGCCAGCCGCGCACGGGCGGCGTACCCGGATCGGCAAGCGGGCCGGATGCAGCACCGGGCGCGCCAGCCAGCGCCGTGGCCGCCACGGCAACGACGGCGACGCTGGAGCCATGCAGTGCGACGAGTGCCCCCGCAACTGCGGCGGCAGCGGGCGCATCGGCGGTGGCCAGCATGCCCAAAGCCGGCTGACACCAGCCCGGCAGCAAAACCAAACGGGACAGCTAGCTGTCCCGTTTTTTTCGCCCCCCGCCCGGCGCCACGCCGTCCGCGCGCTGCTGGTACAATCGCGCCATGTTTAATCCATCCTCCGACGACGTACGCCGCTTCTTCTGCGAAACCTTTCGCAAGCAGCGCACCCACGAGATCCTGACACCGCTGGAAAGCATGGCCGGCGACTGGATCCGCCACCATCCCGAATACCACGACGTGCTGAGCGACGTCGAGCACGCCCTGAGCCGCAACTATGCGGGCGGCAGCGAAACCAATCCTTTCCTGCACTTGTCGATGCACCTCTCGATCGACGAGCAGATCTCGATCGACCAGCCGCCCGGCATCCGCGCCGCCGCCACCGCCCTGACCCTGAAACTGGACGACGCCCACGCCGCCCAGCACGCCATCATGGAGTGCCTCGGCGAAATGATCTGGAACGCCCAGCGCAACGCGACCGCGCCCGACGGCGTGGCCTATATCGAAGCAGTACGCCGCCTGCTCTAATTCAGCATCGGGGCCAGCTCGGGCAAAGTGCCGGCTCAGGCATAACCCCGCCAGAAACGACAAGGGGCCAGCGCGGGCAGTATGCCCGGGCTGGCCCCGTTCCGATGCGGCAGCGTTTAGCGGCGCGACACCAGCGTTCCTGGCAGGCTGTGCAGGTAAGCGGCGATATCGCGCACGTCCTGATCGCTCAGGGCTTTCACCTGACCACCCATGATGGCGTTGTTACGACCGTTCGCGGCATCACCACGCTTGTAAGTCGTCAGTGCGTGTTCCAGATAGTCTTTATGCTGACCGGCCAGCTTAGGGTAGCTCGGGTCGATCGGGCTATTGAAATCCTTGCCATGGCAGGCGAAGCAGCTGTATTTATCGGTCAGCGCTTTACCAGCATCAATATTGCCGCCCGCAACAGCGGCGAAGGACACGGTGGCGCATGCCAGTGCTATCAACAGTTTTTTCATGTCCCTATCCTTATTTGGCGCTAGCAGTTTGCTGCGAGTAGTACGCTGCGATATCCGCAATATCCTGATCCGACAGGCTAGCCGCAATGCCTTTCATGCTCGGGTGTTTGCGATCGCCCTTCTGGTAGGCTTTCAGTGCGCCCTCGATAAACTTGGCCGACTGGCCGCCAATCATCGGAACTTGGAAGGACTCAGGGAAACTGGCTTTATAGCCGGGAATCCCGTGGCAACCGATACACATTTCTATCTTTGCTTTGGCATTCTGGGCGTTGCCCACGAGGTCAGCCGCTGAGGCCAGTGAAGCGCAGCCTGCGAGCACGAGGAGTGCGGATATTTTTTTCATAGTGTGTGCAAGGTAAGTAATCGGATACTACCGCGGATGCAAAACTTGACATTTGCATTGAGCTTGCGATTCTAACCCAAGAAAATTGGCACGGCTACGCAATTCATTGCCGTTACAACACACTGTTGTACGGAGCATCCGAGCCCCGCCTCTAGCGTTCTCCCCTATACTGACGATTCCCTTTTTAATGTAGAAATCCCCCACCCCATGTCTGCTACACCGCGCTTCGAAGGTTCCGACCAGTATGTCGCCACCAATGACCTGAAACTGGCCGTCAATGCGGCTTTGACGCTGCAACGCCCGCTCCTGATCAAAGGTGAACCGGGTACCGGCAAAACCATGCTGGCCGAAGAAGTGGCCGCCGCGCTGGGCATGCCCTTGCTGCAATGGCATATCAAATCGACCACAAAGGCTCAGCAGGGCCTGTACGAGTACGATGCCGTATCGCGCCTGCGCGACTCGCAACTGGGCGACGAGCGCGTGCGCGAGATCAATAATTACATCGTCAAAGGCGTGCTGTGGCAAGCCTTTACAACAGACCATCCGGTGGTACTGCTGATTGATGAAATCGACAAGGCCGACATCGAATTCCCCAACGATCTGCTGCGCGAACTCGATCGCATGGAGTTC
This sequence comes from Oxalobacteraceae bacterium, assembly GCA_027490725.1. Lineage (GTDB taxonomy): Bacteria > Pseudomonadota > Gammaproteobacteria > Burkholderiales > Burkholderiaceae_D > Rugamonas. The sequence continues at coordinate 58,524 of JAIXXN010000073.1, read as the reverse complement.
TACGTCTACGAAACCCGCGAGATGGTGCGCGCCAGACACCGCCCGCTGGTGATCATCACCTCCAACAACGAGAAGGAATTACCGGACGCCTTCCTGCGCCGCTGCTTCTTCCACTACATCCAGTTCCCCGACCGCGACACCATGGAGCAGATCGTCAACGTGCATTACCCGCACCTGAAAAAAGAGCTGCTGGCGCAGGCGCTGCAGACCTTCTACGATCTGCGCGCGGTACAGGGGCTGAAGAAAAAACCCTCCACCTCGGAATTCCTCGACTGGCTCAAGCTGCTGATGGCCGAAGACATCCCGCCGGCCGCACTGCGCAGCGACGATGCCAAAGCCATCGTGCCGCCACTGCATGGCGCACTGCTCAAAAACGAGCAGGATGTACACCTGTTCGAACGTCTGGTGTACATGTCACGGAATAACCGCTAATGCATACCCTCGCCCACCCGGCCGCGCCGATCACCCCTGTCACGCTGGAACTGCATGGCGTGCGCCTCGAACCACTGGGACCACAACATGCCGACGGTCTGCGCGCTGCCGCCGCCGATGGCGAACTGTGGAAGCTGCGCGTCACCTCGGTGCCGGAACCGGATCAGGTGGATGCCTATATCGCCAAAGCGCTAGGCCAGCGTCCGGAACGGCTGGCCTTCGCCGTGCTCGATGCCGCCAGCGGCAAGGTTCTGGGCACTAGCAGCTATCACGACATCGTGCCCAGCATCGCCCGGCTGGAAATCGGCTACACCTGGTATGCGCGCAGCGCCCAGCGCAGCCACGTCAACACCACCTGCAAACTGCTGCTGATGACGCACGCCTTCGAAACGCTGGGTGCAGCGCTGGTCGGTCTGCGCACTGATAACTTCAACCACGCTTCGCAAGCAGCCATCGAGCGACTCGGTGCCAAGAAGGATGGTGTGCTGCGCCACCATGCACTGCGCCGCGATGGCACGGTACGCGATACCGTCATGTACAGCATCCGCGCCGGCGAGTGGCCGGAGATTAAAGCGCATCTGCGTTACAAACTGGCGCAACACGGAACCGTCTGACATGCTGATTGATTTTTTCTTCACCCTACGGGACGCCAAGATCCCCGTCTCCATCAAGGAATTTCTGACCTTGCTGGAAGCGCTGCAGAAGCAGGTGATCGGCACCTCCTTCGATGATTTCTACTATCTGGCGCGTATCACGCTGGTTAAGGACGAAGCCCACTTCGATAAATTTGACCGCGCTTTCGGCCTGTATTTCAAAGGCATACAGGCGGCTTTCGACCAGCAGGGCACTATCCCGCTGGACTGGCTGGTGCAGCGTATGAAGCGCGAACTCAGTGACGAGCAACGCGCCGAGCTGGAAAAATTCGGCTACGACAAACTGATGGACCGCCTCAACGAGCTGCTGAAAGAACAGAAAGAGCGTCACGAAGGCGGTAATAAATGGATCGGTACCGGCGGCACCTCGCCGTTCGGCCACGGCGGCACCAATCCGGAAGGCATCCGCATCGGCGGCAAGGGTGGCAACCGCACTGCCGTCAAAGTCTGGGAAGCGCGTAACTACAAAGACTACGACGGCGAACGGGAAATCGGCACGCGCAACATCAAGGTGGCGCTACGCCGCCTGCGCAAGTTTGCCCGTCTCGGCGCAGCCGAAGAACTGGCACTGGACGCCACCATCCGCGCCACCGCCAGCAATGCCGGCTACCTCGACATCAAGATGCAGCCCGAGCGCAAGAACAACATCAAGGTACTGATGCTGTTCGACGTGGGCGGCACCATGGACGACCATATCGAACGCACCGAAGAACTGTTCTCAGCCGCGCGCAGCGAATTCAAGAATATGGAATTCTTCTACTTCCATAACTGCGTGTATGACTACCTGTGGAAGAACAACCGCCGCCGTCATGCCGAACGCTTCCCGGCCTGGGACCTGCTGCGCAAATACCCGCCCGACACCAAGCTGATTTTCGTCGGTGACGCCACCATGAGTCCCTACGAAATCCTGCAGCCGGGCGGCTCGGTCGAATACAACAACGAGGAAGCCGGCACAACCTGGCTGCAGCGGTTTACCAGCACCTTCCCGAAATTCGTCTGGCTCAATCCGGAACCGGCCGGGGTGTGGCAGTACCGTCAGTCGATCAGCATTATCGATCAGTTAATGAACCGGCGTATGTTCCCGCTCACCATGGACGGGCTGGAACGGGCCATGCGCACCCTGAGTAAATAGCGCCCCGTCTTCAGACTGGTAGCTGCAGCCGGTAGCCGACCGCAGTTTCGGTCAGCAGATAGCGCGGCTGGGTCGGATCGTCCTCGAGTTTATGGCGCAGATGGCCCATGTAGATGCGCAGGTAATGACCGTTCTCTGATTGCGACGGTCCCCACACTGCGCGCAGCAACTGCGGGTTAGTCATTACCCGTCCGGCATTCGCTACCAGCACTGCCAGCAGACGATATTCGGTCGGCGTCAAATGGACATTCTCGCCGCCCTTGCTGACCCGGCGATTCTGCAGATCCACCGTGACTTCGCCAAAGCGCACCTGCCCTGCCGTGTCGGCCGCCGGCTGGCGCTGCCGGCGCAGCGTGGCGCGCACCCGCGCCAGCAGCTCGCCCACGCCAAACGGCTTGGTCAGATAATCGTCCGCACCGGCATCGAGCGCACGGATCTTGTCGGACTCGTTGACGCGCGCCGACAGTACCACGATCGGCACCGACGACCATTTGCGTACGTCGGTAATAAAGTCGATGCCATCGCCGTCGGGCAGGCCCAGATCGAGCACGATCAGGTCGGGCTTGCGGGTGCCCGCGTCGATCAGACCGCGCTGCAGCGTTACGCTCTCGAACACCAGCCAGCCCTCTTGCTCCAGCGCAGAACGCACAAAACGGCGGATTTGCGGTTCATCTTCGACCAGCAGGGCGGTCGGCATCGGTTCACTCATCACTCAATCCAGTTGGTTCGGCATCCAGTTCAGGCATGGATGGCGGGGTGCCCAGTGGTAGCGTCAGCACAAAGGCAGCTCCGCCAGCCGGTGATGGCGCGGCCTGTATGGTTCCGCCATGTGCCTCGACGATGGCGCGGCAGATCGCCAGTCCCAGCCCCACGCCGGGCTTGGCCGACTCGCGCTCGCCACGGGTAAATTTTTCGAAAATCGCTTCTTCGCGCCCAGCGGGCAGACCGGGACCGTCATCATAAACCATCACCTGTGCCAGCGCCCCGCGCAATTCGGCGGTGACTGTGATCTGCGAGCCCGGTGGGGTGTACTTGGCGGCGTTTTCCAGCAGATTGCACAAGACCCGTTCGATCAGCACCGCATCAAACCGCAAGAGTGGCAAATCGGGCGAAAGTGCGGTGCGCACCACATGGCCTTTCAACTGCAAGGCACTGGCACGCAGCGCACTGCCCACCACCTCCTCCAGCGCCTGCCACTGCAGATTGAATTTCACCTCGCCGCTCTGGATGCGCGCCATGTCGAGCAGATTGGCAACCAGTGTACTCATGCGCAGTGCCTCGTCGTGTAAGGCCTGCGCCAGTTCCTGCTGCGCGCTACTCAGCGGCGGTCGCGAGCCGGCCAACGATTCCGACAGGCCGACCAGCGATGTCAGTGGAGTCCGCAAATCATGCGACAGCGCCGCCAGCAGGGAATTACGCAAGCGCTCCGATTCCATGTTGACCAGCGCGTTCTGCGCCACTTCGATGTAATGCACGCGTTCCAGCGCAATCGCCGCCAGTGCGGCAAAGGTATCGAGTTGCTGACGCTGTTCCGGAATCAGGATCCAGCGGCGGTGCTCCGGTTCGAGCGCCAGCACGCCACGGGTGCGCATCGGCGCCACCAGCGGCAGATAGAAAATCCGGCTGGAAGGCAGGGTATCGGTGCCTAGGCCAGCGCTCTCGGCATGGTCATAGGCCCACTGGGCGATACCGATATCAAGTACCGACAGATGGCCGCTGGCAGCCGGATCGCCGGGCGGCGGCACCGGCATCTGCAGACGACCATTCTGATCATCGGGCAGCAGCAAGGTGGCATGCGCGCGGAAGGCGCTGCGCAACGCACGCTCAGTGGTAGAAAAAATCTGCTCGGTCATCAAGGCGCCGGATAGCTCGCGGGCAAACTCGTACAGGGCGCGCGAGCGCGCCTCGCGCTGGGAAGCCACCCGCGCCTGAAACCGCAGCCCAGCCGTCAGGTGGCCGGTAATCAGCCCCACCACCAGCATCACGGCAAAGGTAATCAGATACTGGAAATCGGAAATCGCAAACGTGAAGCGTGGCGGCACAAAGAAAAAGTCGAAGCAGGCGACGCACACGCAGGTGGCCAGCACCGACGGGCCGCGCCCGAAGCGCACTGCCACCAGCACCACGACTAACAGGAACAGCATGGCAATATTGGCCAGATCGACATACGCCAGCAGCGGCGTGGCCGCCAGCGCAGTCGCCACACTGGCGCCGGCCGCCCACAGATAGCCGGAAAGCCGCCGCTTGCCCAGCGCCAGACTGACTTCCGCCTCGCTGGCAGGGCGTTCACGTTCGGCGCCGGTATTAGGCGCCGCACCGATTTCTATCAGGTCGATATCCGGTGCGTACTGCGCCATCCGACGGATGTGGGGGGTACGCCAGGGCCAGGTGGGATGGGCGCGTGCCAGCACCATCTTGGACAGATTATGGCTGCGCGCATAGTCGACCGCCGCACGGGCAATGTCATTGCCGGAAACGACGGCGGTGGTAGCCCCCAGATCGGCGGCCAGTTTGAGTGTGCGCAGGATCTGCTCGCGCTGCGAGGCCGGTAAGCGCTGCAGCGACGGCGTTTCAACATAGATGGCGTGCCACTCGGTGCCCAGCTGTCCGGCCAGCCGAGCGGCACTGCGCACGATATGCTCGGAACCGGCACGCGGCCCCACACAGGCTAGCAGGGCCGCGCCGGTTTTCCAGACCGTAGCGATCGACTGTTCGACCCGGTAGGCCCGCACATCATCTTCGATACGGTCGGCCGTGCGGCGCAACGCCAGTTCGCGCAACGCGATCAGATTCCCTTTGCGGAAAAAATTGCGCGAAGCGCGTTCCGCTTGCGCTGCCTTATAGACTTTACCGCTCTTCAGACGGGCCAGCAGTTCATCGGCCGGAATATCGACCAGCACCACTTCATCGGCGTCGTCGAAGACGGTATCGGGCACAGTCTCGTTGACGCGGATTCCGGTGATACCACCCACCACATCATTGAGGCTCTCCAGATGCTGCACATTCACCGTGGTCAGTACGTCGATCCCTGCATCGAGCAGTTCTTCAACGTCCTGCCAGCGTTTCGGATGGCGCGAGCCGGGAGCATTGGAATGCGCCAGCTCGTCCATCAGTATCATGGATGGCTGGCGCGCCAGCGCACCATCGATGTCAAACTCGGCGATCTGCTTGCCGCGATAGTCGACCTGCTTGAGCGGCAGCAGATCGAGCCCCTCCAGCATGGCCGCCGTCTCGCTGCGGCCATGGGTTTCGATCACGCCGACCAGCACCGGCTGGCCATCGGCCTGCAGCTTGCGCGCCGCCGCCAACATGGCGTAGGTCTTGCCGACACCAGCCGAGGCGCCAAAATAGATGCGCAGTTTGCCCCGGGCTGCCTTGCGTTCCTGCGCCTGTACCTGCGCAAGCAGGGCATCCGGGTCGGGTCGTTCGCTATCGTTGGAGAACATAGTGGTGAGTTAAATGCGCCGATTTAGCGAGTATGCGCAGTTTCTGCGTCCAGCGCCAGATTCAGTTCCAGTACATTCACCCGTGGCTCGCCAAAAAAGCCCAGATATTGCGGCTTGCTGTGGGCATCGATCAATGCCTGTACGCGTGCGCTGTCCAGCTTGCGCAGCGTCGCGACCCGCGCCAGCTGATACTGGGCGGCGGCAATGCTGATCTCCGGATCCAGCCCGCTGCCCGACGCCGTCACCAGATCGACGGGAATCGGTAGCGGATTAATCCTCCCCTCCGGCTCGGAGGCCTTGAGTGCGTCCACCCGGGCTTTCACCGCATCGGTCTGGACGGGATTCAGCGGACCGAGGTTCGATCCACCGGAACCGGCGGCGTTATTGGGCATCGGGCCAGTCGCCGACGGCCGGCCCCAGAAATACTGCGGCGAGCTAAAAGCCTGCCCGATCAGCGCCGAGCCAACCGGCTTGCCATGCAGCTCGATGATGCTACCGGCAGCCTGCGCGGGAAAGGCCAGCTGGCCAACGCCAGTCACAGCCAGCGGATACAGTACCCCGCAAAGTACGGTCAGAGCGCCGAACAGCACCAGTGCGGGACGAATTTGAGTAGTCATGATTTTTCCAGTGAGTGAAGTGGGGTCGCGCTTAGACCAGATGGAAGGTCGCCAGCAGCACATCGATCAGCTTGATGCCGATGAATGGCAGCACCAGACCGCCCACGCCATAGACCCAGATATTCCGGCGCAGCAGTGCAGCAGCACCAATCGCACGGTAGCGCACCCCTTTCAGCGCCAGCGGAATCAGGAACACGATAATCAGTGCATTGAAAATCACCGCCGACATGATGGCCGAATTCGGGCTACTCAACTGCATGACATCAAGCGCCTTCAAAGCCGGGAAAGTGCCCACGAAAGCCGCCGGGATAATCGCAAAATACTTGGCGACGTCGTTGGCAATCGAGAAAGTGGTCAGCGAACCGCGCGTCATCAGCATCTGTTTGCCGATTTCGACGATCTCCAGCAGCTTGGTCGGATTCGAATCCAGATCGACCATATTGCCGGCCTCCTTGGCGGCCTGGGTGCCGGAATTCATAGCCACGGCCACGTCGGCCTGGGCCAGCGCCGGTGCGTCATTGGTACCATCACCGGTCATCGCCACCAGCCGGCCTTCGGCCTGATAGCTGCGAATCAGTTTCAACTTGTCTTCCGGCGTAGCTTCGGCAAGGAAGTCGTCCACCCCTGCTTCGGCGGCAATCGCCGCTGCGGTCAGCTTGTTATCACCGGTGATCATCACGGTTTTGATCCCCATGCGACGCAATTCGGCAAAACGTTCCTTGATACCGCCCTTGACGATGTCCTTCAGCTCGACCACGCCCATCACGCGGCCAGCATCCACCACCACCAGCGGCGTGCTGCCACGGCGTGCCACATCATCGACTGCAGCGCTCACTTCGGCCGGATACACCAGACCCAGCGCCTCGACATACTGGCGCACCGTATCGGCCGCACCTTTGCGCACCTGACGCTCGCCGATATCCACGCCGCTCATACGGGTGTTCGCAGAGAATGGCACGAACACCGCCTGCAGGGAGGCCATCTCGCGTTCACGGATATTGAACTTCTGCTTGGCCAGCACTACGATGCTGCGCCCTTCCGGCGTATCGTCGGCCAGCGAAGCCAGTTGCGCGACATCGGCCAGCTGCTGTTCGCTCACGCCCGGTGCCGGAATAAAGGTCGAAGCCTGACGGTTACCCAGCGTGATGGTGCCGGTTTTATCGAGCAGCAGCACATCCACGTCACCGGCTGCTTCCACGGCGCGGCCGGAGGTGGCGATCACGTTGGCCTGCATCATGCGGCTCATACCTGCCACACCGATGGCCGACAGCAGGCCGCCGATGGTGGTCGGGATCAGACACACCAGCAGGGCGATCAGCACGGTAATGCTGATCGGCGAACTGCTAAGCCCTGCGGCCTTGGCAGCATCCACCGAGAACAGCGAGAACGGCAACAGGGTCACCGTCACCACCAGAAACACGATGGTCAGTGCCACCAGCAGGATGGTCAGCGCGATTTCATTCGGGGTCTTCTGGCGCTTGGCGCCTTCCACCATGGCGATCATACGGTCAAGGAAAGTCTCGCCCGGATTGGCAGTGACTTTGACCACCAGCCAGTCCGACAGCACGCGGGTGCCACCGGTCACGGAAGAAAAGTCGCCGCCTGATTCACGGATCACGGGTGCCGATTCGCCCGTGATGGCACTCTCGTCGACCGAAGCCACACCTTCGATCACTTCGCCGTCGATCGGAATCACATCGCCGGCTTCGACCAGAATATAGTTCCCCTTGCGCAGATCGTTGGCCGACTGTGGCAGCCAGGTGGTGCCATGCTTGGGCGATGCCAGCTTTTTGGCGGTGACGGTCTGCTTCAGGCTACGCAGCGAAGCGGCTTGCGCCTTGCTGCGGCCTTCCGCCAGCGCCTCGGCAAAATTCGCAAACAGTACCGTGAACCACAGCCAGATACTGGTGGCCAGAATAAAGCCGGGAGCAGCTTCGCCTTGACCATACAGTGCCTGCACGTACAGCAAGGTGGTGATAATGCTGCCGACATAGACCACAAACATCACCGGGCTGCGCACCTGCACGCGCGGATCGAGCTTGCGGAAGGAATCGACGATGGCAGGCATCATCAGTTCCGAATCGAACAGGCGCAGCTTCTTCGCTGGCGGGTTAGTAAAAATCGTCATCTCTTTCTGAGATGGTTGAGCGTTTAACATCATGTACTCCTGAATTATTTAGCGAACAGCTGCAGATGTTCCACCACCGGGCCCAGTGCCAGCGCCGGGACGTAATTGAGTACGCCCACCAGCGTGACCACCCCGACCAGCAGACCGACAAAGATCGGGCCGTGCGTCGGCAAGGTGCCGGAATTCGCTTCCAGACGCTGTTTGCCTGCCAGCGAACCGGCAATCGCCAGAACCGGCACGATCACGCCGAAGCGGCCAAACCACATGGCGATGGCCAGCATGGTGTTATAGAACGGTGTATTCGCAGACAGACCGGCAAAGGCACTGCCGTTGTTATTCGCGGCCGAACTGAAGGCATACAGCACTTCCGAGAAGCCATGCGCACCGGGATTCAGAATCCCGGCCCGGCCATCGGCAAGCATCACGGCAATTGCCGTCCCGGTCAGCACCAGGGTCGGCGTGACCAGAATCGCGATCGAGGTCATTTTCATTTCATAGGCCTGGATTTTTTTACCCAGATATTCCGGGGTACGACCGATCATCAGGCCGGCGATGAACACCGCCATGATGGCGAAGATCAGCATGCCGTACAGACCGGAGCCCACGCCACCGAAGATCACTTCACCGAACTGCATCAGCAGCATCGGCACCAGACCACCGAGCGGCATAAACGAATCATGCATGGCATTCACGGCACCACAGGAAGCGGCCGTGGTAACTGCCGCGAACAGCGTGCTGGCACTGATACCGAAACGGGTTTCCTTACCTTCCATATTGCCGCCTGCTTGCATCGCATTGGCACTCTGGTCGATACCCATGGCCTGATAGGCGGGATGGACCTGCTGTTCCGCCCCCATCACGGCCACCGTACAGACCACGAACAGCAGACTCATTGCGGCCAGCACGGCCCAGCCCTGACGCAAGTCGCCAACCATCCGGCCAAACGCAAAGCACAGCCCCGCAGGGATCACGAAGATCGCCAGCATCTGCAGGAGGTTGGTCAGCGCAGTCGGATTCTCGTAGGGGTGCGCCGAGTTGGCATTGAAGAAGCCACCACCGTTGGTGCCCAACATTTTGATAGCTTCCTGCGATGCGACCGGGCCCATGGCAATGGTCTGGGTGCTTGCGATCAGCGTTTCGGTGACAACTTCGCCCTTGGCGTCTTTGATTGGCTGACCATCGGCACCGACTTTAGGCTGGGTGTAGGTGACCGGATCCAGCAGGGTCACTTCCCGATAAGCGGAGAAGTTCTGGACCACGCCCTGCCCCATCAGGACCACGGCGAACACCAGCGACAGCGGCAGCAGCACGTACAGCGTAGAGCGGGTAGCGTCGACCCAGAAATTACCGATCGACTTGGCCGAGCGTGACGAGAAGCCGCGTATCAGTGCGTAGGCGACGGCGATACCGGTGGCGGCCGAGAAGAAGTTCTGCCCCGCCAGCGCCAGCATCTGGGTCAGATAGCTCATGGTCTGCTCGCCGCTATAGCCCTGCCAGTTGGTATTGGCGACGAAACTGACAGCGGTATTGAACGAAGAATCAGGGCTGATATTCGCCAGTTGCTGGGGATTCAGCGGCAGCCAGGCCTGCAGGCGCTGCAAACCATACACGGCCAGCGCACCCAGACCATTAAACAGCAGCAGGGCGATAGCATAGGCTTTCCAGTTCTGGCCTGCCACTTTACCGTCCTTGCCGGCGATACCGGCGGCGCGGTACAGCAGCTGCTCGACTTTAGCCAGCCAGCCCATCACCGGCACGGCGCTGCCCTCGCCTACGCGGGTCAGCAGGATACCCAGCGGGTAGGCCAGCGCCAGCAGCGCGGCCAGAAACACCACCAGTAATACGATAGCTTGCGTGGTCATCACAGATCCTCCGCTTTCAACAGGGCTACCACCAGGTAGACCAGCAGGCCGGCCGCAGCCACCGCCCCAATCAGATAAAAGGTATTCATTGTTTGCCTCCCAGCTTGTCGCAGGCGGCAGCGAATGCCGCGCATACGACGATGAAGGCGACGATCGCGCCGATAAATACAACGTCCATTGTTACCACCCCACGGGTCTTGTTTTGTTAGGAAGAAGGTTAGCCAGATAGGCCTAAAGATGGTGTAAACAGTTGGCGGCGGGGTGTAAACAAAGTGTAAAAATCCAGCACCCCGCCGCTGCGAACCTCATTGCGGTAGACCTATCCGCCGCGCACTTAGAAGGTTTTGCTGATGGTCAGCTGCAGTGCCGTCTTGCCGAGGAATTTGCCGTTGGCTGGCGAAGCGTAGGCGCTTTCGCTGGCGTTGGTACCGATCACGGCCAGCGCGCCGCTCGCCACGCCGAAGTCCTTGGTCACGCCGACTTTCCAGTCGGTGTAGCTGGCCGCGCTGTTATGGCTGACCTTCTGATGACCGGCGTGCAGATTGATGGTGTAGCCTTCACCGGCATCCAGGTTGGCGCCGATATCCAGATAGCCGCTGTTCTTGCTGTCCACAAAGCCGAACAGATTGGTGACGGCGTGCGAATACTTGATATACGCCGGGCCAAAACCGAGCTGGCCGTAGATTTCTGCGGTGTTCGCATCAACGAAACCGGCAACATGATCCAGACCATTCGAGGCATACACATAGCCCAGCACCCCGACGTCATACGCAATGGCGTCGCTCAGCTGGCCGCGTTTGCCGCCGTAGATATCCAGTTCGATGTCACCGCTACCACCGGCATCCTTGGTCCATTTGATGGTGGACAGCCAGGCGCCGGCATACAGGCCGCTAGGATTGTGGGTGTAGTCGACACCACCTTGCAGCGCTGGCTGCAAGCGGGTCTGCGAGATGCCGCGATAGCGATAGTCTGAGACAACGGCGAGGTTGGCACTGATGTCAGCATCTGCTCTGGCGCCTGCAGCGTCGTTTTCGGCGAGGGCCGGGCCACTCGCGCAGACGAGGCTGATGGTTGCGGCGAGGATCAATTTTTTCATGGTGGGTTCTTTCTGTCGGTGATGAGAAAACAGGCATACGCGAAGTCCGGGGCGAGGCCGCCACACCACACCGGCGCGCGGCCGGCTCGGCGGAAAGACCGAAATATGCTTTCAAATCAAGGGCCTGCCCGATACCTTGCGATGCACGACAGCTTAGTGACGGAACCATAAAAATGGCCTAAAAAGTTATGCTTCCCCTGTAAACATCGTGTATAAATTAGCGCGCACCGTTTTTTTGCCGCGATTGACGCCAGTTGAGGATAGAATACGCAAACGTTCGCATAAACCTGTACATAAACCCAGTATTCCCGATTAAGTATGGCCACTAAAAAACCTGTTTCCGACTATAGCGAATCATCCATCCGCGTCCTCAAGGGCCTGGAACCTGTCAAGCAACGTCCGGGCATGTACACCCGCACCGAGAACCCGCTGCACATCATTCAGGAAGTGATCGACAATGCCTCCGATGAGGCGCTGGGCGGCCATTGCAAAAATATTATCGTTACGCAGAACCCTGATGGCAGCATCACGGTGGAGGATGATGGCCGCGGGATTCCGGTCGGTCTGCATCCGGAAGAAGGCGTGCCGACGGTGGAAATCGTGTTCACGCGCCTGCACGCGGGCGGTAAATTCGACAAGGGATCGGGCGGTGCCTATGCCTTCTCCGGCGGTTTGCACGGGGTCGGCGTGTCGGTCACCAATGCGCTGTCCAAGCGTCTGGAGATCACCGTCTGGCGCAAGGAGCCGGACGGCACCGGCATGCACCGGCTGGCCTTCGAACACGGCGATGTGGTCGAACCACTGGCGTCGGTCGTAGCGCCGCGCGACGGCAAAAAGTCCGGAACCCGCGTTACTGCATGGCCGGATGCCAAATACTTCGATTCGCCAGCCATCTCCCAGGTCGAGCTGCAACGCCTGCTGCGCTCCAAGGCAGTGCTGCTTCCCGGCGTGTCCGTCACGCTGGCCAACGCCAAGACGGGCGAAGCGCAAACCTGGAAATATGACGATGGCCTACGCGGCTATCTGATGGAAACGCTGGCCCAGACCGGCAACGGCGAAACCCTGATCCCGCTGTTCGAGGGCGCACAGTTTGCCGGTGCCGACGCCGAAGGCTTTGCCGAAGGAGAAGGCGCGGCATGGGTGGTGGCGTGGACCGAAGAAGGCGCGATTGTGCGCGAGTCCTATGTCAATCTGATCCCGACGCCGAACGGCGGCACCCACGAATCGGGCCTGCGCGATGGTCTGTATGGCGCGGTGAAAAACTTCGTCGAACTGCACTCGCTGCTGCCGAAAGGCGTCAAGCTGCTGCCGGAAGACGTGTTTGCGCGGGTCTCCTTCGTGCTGTCGGCCAAAGTGCTGGACCCGCAATTCCAGGGCCAGATCAAGGAACGCCTGAATTCGCGCGATGCGGTGCGACTGGTATCGACCTTCTCCAAGCCGGCGCTGGAACTGTGGCTCAATCAGCACGTCGACTACGGTAAGAAGCTGGCGGAACTGGTGATCAAACAGGCGCAATCGCGTCTGCGTTCGCTGCAGAAAGTCGAGAAGAAAAAATCGTCCGGCGTGGCAGTCTTGCCCGGTAAGCTGACCGATTGCGAATCGTCCGATGTGGCCCGCACCGAAATCTTCCTGGTCGAGGGTGATTCGGCAGGCGGCTCCGCCAAGATGGGCCGCGACAAGGAATTCCAGGCCATCCTGCCGCTGCGCGGTAAGGTGCTCAACTCGTGGGAAACCGACCGTGACCGCCTGTTCGCCAATAATGAGATCCACGACATCGCTGTGGCGATCGGGGTCGATCCGCATACTGCCAACAGCACGCCCGATCTGAGTGGTCTGCGCTACGGCAAAATCTGCATCCTCTCCGATGCGGACGTCGATGGCTCGCACATTCAGGTACTGCTGCTAACGCTGTTCTTCAAGCACTTCCCTGCCCTGATCGCCAACGGCAATATCTGCATCGCCCGTCCGCCGCTGTACCGTGTCGATGCGCCGGCACGCGGCAAGAAGCCGATCCAGAAGCTGTATGCGCTCGATGCCGGCGAACTGGTCGCCATCGAAGACAAGCTGCGCAAAGACGGTCTGAAAGAAGGCGCCTGGTCGATCTCGCGCTTCAAAGGTCTGGGCGAGATGAACGCCGAGCAGCTGTGGGAAACCACCATGAATCCGGATACGCGCCGTTTGCTGCCTGTGGCGCTGGGCGGTTTCGGGCTCACCGAAGCGTCATCCCGCTTCAATATGCTGATGGGTAAAGGCGAAGCCGCCGCCCGTCGCGCCTGGATCGAAGAACACGGCAACGAAGCCGACGCCGATATCTAACTATTACTGATCATGACTCAAGCAAATCTCTTTGACGAACCGGCCTCCGAGCCGGCCGCAAACAGCGGCACTACTGCAGCCAGCACGGCGCAAGCCGCGCCAGCGACGGCATTGTCTGCCGAAACTGACGTACTGAGCACCAGCGCCGATGGCGCGGACGATGCCGTCACCACGGCAGCCATGGCAGCCGATTCGAGCGCAGAATCCGACGCAGCCGACGCTGCACCAGACCATCTTGCCGCCGATGCCGGTATGGGTGGCGACGGTGGCAATGGTGGCGATCACGAAGACAACGGTGTCTTCGGCAACGGCGGCGGCGACGGCGGTGACTCGCTGACCCTGTCCACCTTTGCCGAACGCGCCTACCTCGATTACGCCATCTCGGTGGTGAAAGGCCGCGCCCTGCCGGACGTGTGCGACGGCCAGAAGCCGGTACAGCGCCGCATCCTGTACGCGATGAACGAAATGGGGCTGAACTCCAGCGCCAAACCGCGTAAATCGGCCACCGTGGTGGGTGATGTACTGGGTAAGTTGCACCCGCACGGCGACCAGTCGGTGTACGACGCCATGGTACGTATGGCGCAGGACTTCTCGCTGCGCTACCCGCTAGTCGACGGTCAGGGTAACTTCGGTTCGCGCGACGGCGACGGCGCTGCGGCAATGCGTTACACCGAAGCCCGTTTAACCCCGATCGCCAAAGTGCTGCTCGACGAAATCGGTCTGGGCACGGTGGAATTCCAGGCCAACTACGACGGCTCGACCGAAGAACCTTGTCTGCTGCCGGCGCGTCTGCCGATGGTGCTGCTGAACGGCGCCTCCGGGATCGCCGTGGGTCTGGCTACGGAAATCCCGTCGCACAATCTGGGCGAAGTAGCGCAGGCAGCGGTCAGCATGATCCGCAATCCGAAAATCACCCACAGCGAACTGATGGCGCTGGTGCCTGGCCCGGACTTCCCGGGCGGCGGTCAGATCATCACCCCGGCATCGCAGATCAGCGATATGTACGCGACCGGCCGTGGCAGCATGAAAGTGCGGGCCCGCTGGAAAATCGAAGAACTGGCGCGTGGTCAGTGGCAGGCGGTAGTCACCGAACTGCCACCGGGCACCTCGTCGCAGAAGGTCCTCGAAGAAATCGAAGAGCTGACCAATCCGAAAATCAAACTCGGTAAGAAAGCCCTGTCGCCAGAACAGCTGGCGCTGAAATCGCTGATCCTCAATTCGCTCGACACCATCCGTGACGAATCGGGACGCGCCGCTGCAGTGCGGCTGGTATTCGAACCGAAGTCGAAAAATCAGGATCAGACCGAATTCATGCTGATGCTGCTGGCGCATACCTCGCTGGAATCCTCGGCCTCCATTAATCTGGTGATGATCGGCGGCGATGGCCGTCCGCGCCAGAAAGGTCTGAGCGACATTCTGCAGGAATGGATCACCTTCCGCTTCGCTACCGTCACCCGCCGCACCCAGTACAAACTGGGCAAGGTCGATGCGCGCATCCACATTCTGGAAGGTCGCGAGACCATCCTGCTGAATATTGATGAAGTGATCCACATCATCCGCAACTCGGACGAACCGAAAGCGGCGCTGATGGAACGCTTCCGCCTGTCCGAAATTCAGGCCGAGGATATTCTGGAAATCCGCCTGCGTCAGCTGGCCCGTCTGGAAGCGATCAAGATCCAGCAGGAACTGGCCGAACTGCGCAAGGAAAAAGGCATCCTGCAGGATCTGCTGGACAACCCGAGCTCGATGAAGCGCGCCATCATCAAGGAAATCGAAACGGACGCCAAACAGTACGGCGATGCCCGTCGCACCCTGATCGAAGAGGCACAGAAAGCCGTAGTAGAACAGAAGGTGGTGGACGAACCGGTCACCGTCATCATTTCCGACAAAGGCTGGATCCGCGCCCGTACCGGCATCGGCCACGACTCCGCCCAGTTCACCTTCAAGGCTGGCGATTCCCTGTATGGCGCTTTCGAATGCCGCACGGTGGATCACCTGCTGGCCTTCGGTAGCAACGGCAAAGTCTATTCGGTGCCGGTCGCAGCGCTGCCGAACGCGCGTGGTGACGGCGTGCCGATTACCACCCTGGTCGATCTGGCCAGCGGCACCCGCATCCTGCATTACTTCACCGGTAGCGGCAGCACCCAGCTGATGCTGACCACCAGCAGTGGTTTCGGCTTCGTCGCCAAAGCGGCGGATATGGTCAGCCGCATCAAGGGTGGCAAGGCCTACATCACACTGGACGAAGGCGCAACGCCGCTGCCGCCTAGCGTGATTCCGGATACCGCCAGCGCCGTGGCCGTACTGTCAGCCAATGGTCGCGTGCTGGTGTTCGGTCTCGATGAAATGAAGGTGCTGACCAACGGCGGTCGCGGTGTGATTCTGATGGAGCTGGACGACAAGGAAACCCTGATCGCCGCCCAGCCTATCAGCCAGAAAGGTGTGATCGTGTCCGGCATCGGCCGTGGTGCCAAGCCGCAGGAAGAACGTCTGTCGGCATCGGCGCTGGCGGTCCACTTCGGCAAACGCGCCCGCAAAGGCAAGGCGCTGGCCACCAAGCTGAAACCGACCACGCTGACGCCGATCGTCTGACCAGTTCAATCCTCCCGCTGTATCGCGGTCGTTAGCCAATCACGCTGACGACCGCGCTTCAAGATGCACCGTCGCCCGAATATCCTGGCCTTAGCAAGTTTGCTAGCGCTTTATCTTGGGCTGACTCGCTCGTGTGTTGCGACGTTAATGCTAACAATCCCGTAGAAAAAAGAAACTTGTCACCTGCGGAAGCGCAACATTACGCAAGCAATTGCTACCGATAATTGCCATCTCGCTGATCTTCTTTCTTGGAGGACATATGGCAATCGACGTCTATCTTCAAATCGATGGTATTACAGGTGAGTCAACCGACTCCACACACCAGGGCTGGATCGAAGTAACCTCGGCTCAGCTAGGCGTCGCACAACCCAAAAGTGCCACGGCATCAACCGGCGGAGGACACACCGCCGAGCGTTGCGAGCATCGCAGTGTAGCGATTACTAAGCTTGCTGATCTAGCCTCCCCTATTCTGATGCAGCTTTGCTCCGCTGGGAAAACCATCCCCTCGGCAAAACTCGAATTCCTACGTGCTGATGGCCAGGGTGATCGCGTGAAATACTACGAGGTCGCACTTGAAAACGTGCTCATCGCCAACGTTCATCAGAACGTACATGAGGGAGACATTCTGCATGAGTCGGTCTCGTTAAAATTCTCCAAGGTGAAATGGAAATATACGCAGCAAAAAATTGGCGGCGGAGCTGGCGGTAACACATCTGGCGGCTGGGATCTTGCAACCAATAAAATCGTTTGAGGTGCGCCATGGTTCTCGAAGTCCAACGCAAAGACTCCCGTGGGTATTTTGTGGTTCCTCAGGCGCCAGAAGATGCCGGATACTACGTGTACGGAACGCCACCCGGAGGTGGAGGGCAATTCGCACATTCATCGATGATGTCAGCACTGCTACGTGTTGAGCGCGAATGGCAAGCTATCGACCATCGAAAATTCGGCATTGGAAATATCAGTCTAGCAGACGGCCTCCCGTATCCAAAGCACTCGACTCATCTCAGCGGATTGGAGGTGGACATCCGCCCACTCAGGAAAGACGGAGCAGAGGTCGCTGTTAGGTGGAGTCAGGCAGGCTATGATCGCGAAGCAACCGCAAAATTGATTGCGCTCTTCCGTACGTTTGCGCCGGTTGTGCTGGTCTATTTCAACGACATAAATATTCCTAACGTAAGCCCTCTAGCTAAACACGACGATCATTTCCACGTGAAGTTGAGGACTTAAAATGAAGACACTCCTAAAATTGATCGTCACAGCTGGTGCGCTATCAACAACACTTTACGCCTTAGGAAAGGACACGGAGGCCGGCAAGAGCAAACCACTCAAGGGGTCCTATTCTATTTACTCGGGCGAGCTGAGCGAAGAATCAGCACCAACCACAAGTGATCGAAAGATCGCGATCGAATTTACAGGGCTACCGGCACGGGAAATGTTCGACTCAATGTATCCGGATTTCCAGCCAACGTGCAGCGGTGAAAAAGGTGATCGCGACCGAAGGAAAGGCAAGGTATATTGTTCCTTCAGCCCCAAGGTTGGCTATCGATGTTTTCTCGGAATAGATCTTCGCACCGGAAAAAGCATTGCCGGTGCAAGTTGTTGATTGATTTGTCTGACCAATTATTTACCATCATGGGCTGTTCAGTCGTAGAGACGACATAGTTTCGCCTACCGGGCTGGCGGCCGCGAATACAGGTCAATAATGGTGCTGATCGCATCGGCGCATACGGCGCAGAACTTCTCGCTGCGATCAAACATAATGCACTGCACCTGCGGGCGATAGTAACCACTCGCTTCGTAGTTCGCTCCTTCGAACGCCCCCACCGCATGGAACTGCGGATCGCGGCTGAACATGGCCGTGCTCTCGCGCAGATCCTTGCTGAACAAGGCACTCATTTCCGACTCGGGCCGCTGCGCCGCGCGCAACGCCGCCCGCTCTTTCTGGAAGTCGCGTGCTGCAGTTTCGTAGGCCGCTTTCGGCCATGGCGTCGGCAGCGGCGTAGCAGCGGCGACAAACTTTTTCCACTTCAGCTGTGCCGGATCGCGCAAAGCGGTCGCATTCGGTTCCCACGGTTCCGGCCGCGCCGTACCCGATTGATAGGCTACCGGCGAGGTATAGTATTCATCGGCCAGACCGGCGAAGTGATGGCCGAATTCGTGCACGAACAAATAGTTAGCCCAGTCGTTATTCGCCGCCGCGGTACTAAACTGGCCAAAGATGCCGCCACCACCGTAAGTCTCGTTATTCACCAGAATCTCGATGAACTCGTACGGCGCGTACTGCGCCAGTTCGCGCAGGGCGCGGTTATCGGTGGTCAGCACATACCGCTCACTGCCGAAAATATCGTAACGCGTCCCCAGTGGCGAAGCGTGGTGCACACCCGTCGAGGGGCGCGATACGCCGGATTCCGCCGTCGGTAAAGCCAGCGCCCATACATTGAAGTCGCTGGCGCGTTCCTTGAATGGCGAAGTTGCAAACAGATGATCAGCCAGCTTGCGGGCACTCGCTTCGAACTTCGGCATTTCTGCGCTGGTATAGCCGTCCCCGACGATCAGCAGATCGACTTTCTGTGCGGACGGGCCATTGACGCGGATCGCGATCGGCTTCACTGGTGCAGCGGGCAGCTTGCGCACCACGTCCATCGCATCGCTATCGATTTCCGCAGTCCACACCACCGAGAAGGCATTGCGGTCGTCACGTTTCAGAATCCGCACCCGCACCGGACGATCCGGCTTGGGAAACCGCACCGACTCCTGAAAACCGCGATTCGCATGCATGGCTTCTTCGGTGCTGCGCCATTCCGCAAAGATGGTGGAGAAACCACGCGAATACAGCAATTCGCCAGTCTTGCTATCCACCACTTCGAGCATATTATTGCCACGGTTGGTTTCGTCGATGGTACGGCGCATATCGCCCGGCCATGGCAAGGGCTCGATCACCACGCGCTCTAGCGCGTAACTCTCGTTCAGCGCATTCCCGCTGTGCAGATAATCGACCCGCACGGTGGCCGGTTGTGCGGCAAGCGCAGGCAGAGTGGTGCAGACAGCGAGGACTGCCAGCAGAAAGGATACGTAGCGGTTCATGCAACTCCCGAAGTTCGGTTCACGATGCTCGCCATTGTAATCGCGCCTACCGCGCAACGAAACGGCTAGTTCTTGCGGGTCAGCGACTGGCCGATATCGAGCGGGCGGATATCGAGCCGCATATTCAGGATCGAATAGCTGTCCAGCGCTGCCGACGCGTAACCGACGCTATCGCGGGTTTTGCTGAAGGTGAACTGGAAGCCTAGTTCCGGCAGCGGGGTATTGCGTCCGCTGGTAGCAATCCCGATCGCCTCACTGCGACGGTTATTCATCAGGTTTTCCATCAGCGCGACTAGCGCATTGCGCGCCAGGATATCGGCAGAAAATACCGGCTGCGCCATCTGCGCGGCACGCCGATCGATTTTGCCAGCGGCCTTGGCCTGCGATGGAATAAAGGTATGACTGGACAGATCGTAACGGTCGCCCTTGTCCAGATAGCTGATCACGGCATTGGCGACATTAAAGCCGCCATGACTATCGTCCGTGGTGGCGCGCCGCAAGTCGATCAGCAGCGCCCCGCGCCGGCCGACGATTTCCACCTGCCGGTGCTGATCGATCACCATCGCCGTGTTCTCGTCGATCCCGAGACCGAACTTATAGCCTTTTTTCAGCATTGCCGGAATCATGCGGGCAAAGCGGCCACGCACCAGCAGGTGCTGGTCGACAAACACGTCGTCACCGATAAAGCCCAGACCGGGCGCGATCTCGCGCCCTTCCGTAACGCCCAGACGCAAAGTGGAAAACACCGTATTCGGCGCATAGAACATGGTGCTGCTCATGATGGCAGCACCAGCACTACTGCCCGCGACCACGCCGCCGTTGCGGTACAGCTCCCAAACGGCATCGAGCACCGCACTGCGGCTACCGTCGGCGCGCACCAGCGCCTGCGTAATGCGCGCCTGATCGCCTCCGGCGAAAAATACGCCGCCTGCGCCGCGCACCGCATCGGCCAGTTGCGGGTCTTCCGCCACCTGCCGGTAATCGCTATCAGCCAGTTTTACTGCCAGCGGCACCAGAAACGCATCGGCGCCATATTCACGGAAACGCGCCACAATGGCCGCACCCACCGGCCCCGGATCGGCCGCCGCCGATGGCAGCACGGCCAGCCGCGCGCCCGGACCGCCGGCCAGTTGCACGATGCGCTGCCAGACTTCGGCATTATCGGCCTGTAGATTCCCGCCGATGATCACCAGCGAACCCTTGGGCGCCGTCGTGATGGCCTGCGCGGCACCGAACGGTACGCTCAGCAGCAGTGCTGCCTGCAACACTCGGTGCATCCATTTGACTGCGCTGCGCATTCCGGCCTCCGCAAGTAAAAAAGGGATGGCGCAGTACACGCCATCCCCTCAATATACCTGATTTTTACAGGCCGCTAGCGATAGCGGTATAGCGGCTGCTGCAGCTGAATAGGTCGCACATCCATGCGCAGTTTGAGCACCGAATACGCCTCGACTTCGGTCGAGCTGTAACCGACGCTGTTGATGGTTTTACTGAAGCGGAATTCGAAGCCGGTATCGGGATACGCATCGCGCGGATTACCGAAGGCGATACCGATGGCTTCCTGCTGGGCGTTATCAATCAGATTGACCATCAGATCGAGCACCGCGTTATTCCCCAGAATATCGTTGGTAAACACCGGCTCGCGGGTCTCCGGCTGATTCGGATCGAGCTTGTTATCGGCCTTGTCCGGCGACGGCGTGAATTCGCGCGTCACCAGATTGAATTTATCGCCCCGGTCCAGATAGCTGATGGTGGCGTTACTGATGTTGAAGCCCTTGATGCCACGATCCGTAATTGCCGCCGACAGGTCCAGCAGCAGCGCGCCACTGTAGCCGATAATTTCGACGTCACGCTTGGCGTTAACCACCATCGCGGTGTTTTCGTCGATCCCCAGACCGATCTGGTAACCCTTCTTCAGCATCACCGGTATCATGCGGGCAAAGCGTCCCCGCACCAGCAAGTGCTGGTCGACGAATACGTCATCACCGATAAAGCCCAGTCCCGGCGCGATCTCGTTGCCTTCCGTGACGCCCTGCTTGAGCATATCCAGCGTCGCCTTGGCGTCGTAGAACATGGTGGTACTCATGATCGCAGCGCCGGCACTGGAACCTGCCACCACCCCGCCATCGCGATACACATCCCATACCGCGTCGAGTGCCGCGGTGTGCTTGCCATCCGGGCGCACCAGCGCACGGGTAATCCTTGCCTGGTCACCACCAGTGAAATAGATACCGGTGGCGGAATGGATCGCCGCCACTACTTCCGGATCTTCCGCAGCCTTGCGGTAGTCGCTATTGGGCAGCGTCACACCGAGCGGAATAAAGAACGCCTGCGCGCCATACTGATTGAGTTTGTTAATGGTGTTCTGGGCCGACTGCTCGGGATTGATCGAGGCCGAGCCAAACACGCCGATGCGTGCACCCTTGCCACCGGCCAACTGTACGATACGTTGCCAGACTTCGGCATTGTCGGCGCGCAGACCGCCGCCGATGATCACCAGATTCCCTGCCGGTGGCGCCAGTACCGGTTTGGGCGGCGGCACGGCTTTGGCCGGCTTGCTGGAGCGACCCGGTGCTTGCTGCACCTTGCCCGCCGGCGTGCTGGCTGCTACCTGCGCCGCACATACGCTGGTACCGCTGATCAGCAGCAGCCAGAGCATGACAACGCGCAGTAGCGTAAAACCTGTGAATTTCATGTTGCCCTTCCGAGAAAAACCGGCGCCACACTCACGCGCGGCGCCGTCGTAGCGCAGATCATACCAATCAATTGGCAAGTCTGGCTTAATGCATCATTACGTTCGCTTACTTAAATGCGTAATTCAGCGTGCCAAAGAAGCGACGGCCACGCGGATCGGTGTAAGTCGGATCATAGCCAGAGATGAAGAAGAAGGCCTGATTCGAATACGGTGGCGCGGTATCGAGCAGGTTCTGCACACCGGCACGCAGTTTCAGCGCCTTGCTAACCTGCCAGCTCCCCGACATATCCCACAGCGAGTAGGCCTTCACGCGATTGGCGGCCACCACCGAGCCATCGTCGATATTGATCGCCGAGTTCTGGTCGACATAACCACTCGAATAGGTGTTCGACAGGCTGGCCGAGAATGGACCTTTATCCCAGTCGAAGGTAATCGTATGGCGCCAGCGCTGCACGACACCGTCGGTAACGAAGCGACCCAGATTACTCAGGTAAGCATCGCCCACGCTGTTCTGGATTTTCGATTGCATGACATAAGTGCCCGACAGGTGGCCGCCAAAACGTCCCAGCGCCGTCTGCACGCCACGGTAGTCGATGGTCAGATCCAGCCCGGATGCGATCTGCGCACCACGGTTTTCCTTACGCAGTTCGATATAGTCGATCAGGCCATCTTCATCGCGGTGCACCAGATCGCCGTACTTGGCCAGATTCCCCAGAATCACGTCGTCACCGAGCTCGCTAATCAGGTCGGTGCGCTTGATGTTCCAGTAATCGAGCGACAGGGTGGCGTTCTTGACCGGTTCCAGCACCATCCCCAGCGAGTACTGACGGCTGTGTTCAGGCTTCAACTGCGCATTCGAGTAGCGGCGGGTGCTCCAGTTATCGGCGCAATCGGCGAAGTTGTTATCCACCGTGGCGCAATAGACCGGATCCGGCAGGGTCGCGGTACTGCTATACACGGTCGGGCGGAACAGATCCGACATCGACGGTGCGCGGAAACCGCGTCCGGCCGAAGCGCGGAACAGCATGGTCTTGGACGGGGTATAGCTCAGACCCACTTTCGGGCTGGCCGCACCACCCACCACCTGATAGTGGTCGTAACGGGCTGAGATCTGTGCTTCCAGCTGCTTGGTGAACGGCAGCAGTAATTCGCCGTAGATCGCCTGCACGCTGCGCTTGTCACTGGTGGCGCGGCCACCTTCCGGTGCGGCGTCATTGTTAATGTTATCGCTCATCAGCAGTGCCGATGGGGTGAAATCAGTGCGTTCGTGACGCACTTCGCCGCCAACCGCCAGCGCCGCATCACCACCACCGAGCGCGCCCAGTGCATGCGATACCTTGAAGTCGACCGAATCCATTACACCACGGGCGTGGCGCACATCGTCATTCACCTGGATCGAATCGAGCAGCGCTACACCGGCAGCACTGGATGGGCCGAACGGGTTAATCAGGCCGTCGTATACACCCTGCAGCAGTTTGTCGTACAGCACATAGCCGTGGGTGTCTTTGTCCTTGATGGTGTTGACGCTGTGGTTCAGGCCCACATCATAGTCCCAGCCGTTGGCGCTACCGGTCAGGCCCAGCACGATGCGCTGGCTCTCGCTGGTCAGCTCACTGGTGCGGCGACCGGCTTCGTTGACGCGCATACGCAGCGTCACATCGCCCACCACATCATCATCGGCGCTGGCCGCTTCCGAACTCAGGTCATATTTGGCGAGGCCGGGGATACGCTTGTAGTTGATCGCCGCCGTCACCCGCGCCGAGGAACCGACGTAGTGGGTCTTCGAGCGGCTCAGCGCCACTTCGGCAAACAGCTGGTTATCGCTATTCAGTTGCAGCACACCGCGGCTCAGCAGATTGGCCTTGTCCGACTTCGGATACAGCTCGGTGTCACCCATGTAGTTATAGGTGCAGGCATCGATCCCGCCGGTGCCGTTGGGCAGATACAGATTGGCCGCTGGCGCGCAGCCGGGCTGCGACAGATTGATGGTGCGATTGGTAATCGGCTTGCCGTTGATGGTGAAGCCCTGCTCCTGCAGGTAGTCACGCTGGGCGCCGGTTAGACGGATATTGGCCGGGCTGGTATAGCCGGACAGCAGGTGCGGCAGGCGTTCGGCGATATGCAGATCATCGATGAACTTGCGCTGCGAAGTATTCAGCGCACCGGTGCGCTGCAGGTCTACCACAGCAAACACGTTGTAACCGTCACGTCCCAGATCGCCGTGGCCGACACTCAGGCTGGCGGTGCGCTTACCGGCGCCACCTTCCTGGGTCTTGTTACCGTAGACGTTCAGTTCCAGGCCCTGGAAATCCTTGCGGGTGATGAAGTTGATGACACCACCGATAGCATCCGTGCCGTATAGCGCAGACGCGCCATCGAGCAGCACTTCCACGCGCTGGATCGCGGCAGCAGGGATATTGTTCAGGTCCACCCCGGTATCATCGCCGGGCGAGGCGAAGTTGGCCATGCGACGGCCATTCAACAGCACCAGCGTAGAAGAAGTACCGATCCCGCGCAAGTTGGCGCTATTGAAGCCGCGCTGGTCGCCGCCCACATTGATACTGGCACCATCGGTCAGACCGCCGGTGTTGGCAGCCACGCGCGCCAGCAGTTCGGAAGCGGTAGTGACCCCGGCTTTGTCGATCTCTTCGCGGGTGATCACCTGCACCGGCAACGCCGTTTCGGATTCGATACGGCGGATCGCCGAACCGGTAATTTCCACCTTCGGCATGGTCACCGCACTCACCACGGCGCTCTGCGCCAGTGCTTCCTGCGACATCAGGCCAAGCACGGCCCCCACACCCAGCGCCAGCCGGACTGCCCGCGCCATATTCGAAACCCGCATATTCTGAGCTGCACCCATGTTTTTCTCTCGTAGTTGAAGAAACGATTACATTGAGCTAACTGTACGCACATCATGCCTAAAACTCAAGGAAGCATGGACGCTTTCCGCATATGGTGATTTACTTTGTGAAAATAGTGCTACATACTCAATCTTTGTCGAACCATCTCCGGCCATTATGCAAGTACATCAACACCCCATCTCCGGCGCGCACAGCAATGCCCATTACCAGCTAACCAGCCTCCATTTCGGCAGCCCGGGCAGCGGCAAAAAAGTGTATATACAAGCTTCCCTGCACGCTGACGAAGTGCCCGGTATGCTGGTGGCGCAATTTCTGCGCAAGGAATTACTGGCGCTGGAAGCGGCCGGACGCCTGCAGGGCGAAGTGATACTGGTCCCTGCGGCCAACCCGATCGGACTGGCGCAAGCCATCCACGGCGCCGCATTCGGCCGATTTGATCTGACCACCGGCATCAACTTCAATCGCTCCTACAAGCACGTCGCCGAGGATCTGAAAAGTTCGCTGACTGGCCTGCTGGGCGACGACGCCGACGCCAACGTTACGCTGATCCGTGCCCACGCGCGCGACTCGATCGCCGCCTGGCAGCCGGCCACCGACGCGGATGCGCTGAAAAAAATCCTGATGACGCTAGCCGTCGACGCCGACATCGTGCTTGATCTGCACTGCGATAACGAAGCGGCGCTGCACATCTACGCCGGCACCCCGCTGGCCGAAGCCGTCGCCCCGCTGGCGGCCATCATGGGCGCGCATGCCGTGCTGCTAGCTTATCAGGCAGGCGGCGAACCGTTCGACGAAGCCTGCAGCCGCCTGTGGTGGGATCTCGAGCAGCACTTCGGCGGACGTTACCCGATTCCGGCCGCCTGCCTGTCCACCACCGTGGAACTGCGCGGCGAACAGGAAGTGACGTATGCACTGGCGCAGCGCGATGCTGCCGGTCTGCTGCAATTCCTCACCCTGCGCGGCATCGTGACAGCAGTTGATGCAGATGGCGAAGCGGCCGCGCGCGTGCTGCCTGCGCCACTCTGCGCCGCTACCCCGCTGGAAGGCGTCGAGCCGCTGTACGCACCGCATCCGGGAATTCTGGTCTACAGCCGCGAGCTGGGCGAGCATATCGCTGCCGGCGACGCGATTGCCGACATCATTGATCCGGTCAGCGGCGACACCACCGTGATCCGTGCCAGCGTGGCCGGCATTTTCTTTGCCCGCAGCGCCCACCGGCACGTGATTCGCGGTATGAACATCGGCAAAATCGCTGGCGCGCAGGCTTACCGCGCCGGCGACTTGCTCAGCCAGTAATCCCGACAGCCACCCAGAAGCCAGCCCATGACCACTCCGAAAAAATTCAAACTGCCGCATACCTTCGTTCTGCTGTTCATGATTCTGGCACTGATTGCTGCGGCAACCTGGCTGGTCCCGGGCGGTAAATACGACACCCATCTGGTCAACGGCAAACAGCTGATCGACCCGGCCAGCTTCCATTACGTGGCCAGCGCGCCGCAAGGGCTGGCCGCACTGATCAAAGCGCCGATCAAAGGCTTTGTCGAAGCGGCACTGATTATCGGCTTCGTGCTGATCGTCGGTGGCGCCTTCGCGGTGCTGCAGAAAACCGAAGCCGTGGATGCCATGATCAAGGCACTGGCACGCGCCCACGACAGCTCGGTATTCATCCAGAAAGCCCTGATTCCCGTCTTTGTCACCATGTTCTCGATCGGCGGCGCCACCTTCGGCATGAACGAAGAAGCGATCCCCTTCATCCTGATTTTCGTGCCGCTGGCACTGGCACTCGGCTATGACACCATCACCGGCGTCTCGATTCCCTTCCTTGGCTCGCAGGTCGGCTTTGGTGCCGCCTTCCTCAACCCGTTCAACGTCGGCATCGCACAAGGGATTGCCGGTGTGCCGATTTTTTCCGGCTGGGGCTACCGCCTGATCGTCTGGGTGATCGCGACCGCCATCACGATCGGCTTCCTGATGTGGTATGCGGCGCGCGTGAAAAAAAATCCGCGTCTGAGCCCTACCTATGCGCTCGATCTGGAAAAACGCCGCGAGCAGCCGCACGGACTGGGTGAATTCCACGGCATCACCGGCCGCCACAAACTGGTGCTGGCGATTTTTGTCAGCTCGCTGGCGATCATGGTCGGTGGTGTGGTCGGCTACGACTGGTACATCGACGAAATCGCCGCCCTGTTCCTGGTGATGGCAGTCGTCATTGGTCTGGTCGGCAAACTCGATTCGACCCAGATCGTGGAAAGCTTCATACAGGGTGCCCGCGATCTGGTCGGCACGGCGCTGGTGATTGCACTGGCGCGCGGCACCATGATCCTGGCACGCGACGCCCACATCATCGACACCATGTTGCACACCCTGATGCCGCTGGTGCAGTCCTCGATGCCGGTGTTCGCCGCATGGAAAATGTTCGGCATCCAGACCGTCATCAACTTCTTCATCCACTCCGGCAGCGGTCAGGCCGCCCTGACCATGCCGATCATGGCGCCGCTGGCCGATCTGGTCGGCGTGACCCGCCAGACCGCGATTCTGGCCTTCCAGCTCGGTGAACTGAGCACCCCGATGATTCCCACCTCGGGCATCACCGTCGGCGTGCTGGCACTGGCACGCATCCCCTGGATCACCTGGGCTAAATGGATGATCCCATTGCAACTGATCTACGCGGTGCTGGCACTGGCCGTACTGGTCCCGCCCTGCCTGATGAACTGGCAATAAACTCTTGCCAAACAAATAGGGACGTAACGATATTAAAAAAATATCGTTACGTCCCCGATTAAACTGATTTGACCGAATCCGGCCTGCAGACCAGATTTTAGTGGGCAAACTCGCAAGGTTGACATATTTTTGGGCAGCGGGCGGTTTATAATCACCGCTGACATTATTTCTGCATCCCTCACGCGACTCCTCTGCCTCCCACTATGACTGCACAACTTTCCAAGAAAAGCGAAGCCTGGTCGGCCCGCTTTAACGAACCTGTTTCCGACCTCGTCAAACGCTATACCGCTTCCGTGTTCTTCGACAAACGCATGGCCAAGGCGGACATTCAGGGCTCGCTGGCGCACGCCGAAATGCTGGCCGCGCAAGGCATCATCAGCGCCGCTGACCGTGCCGAAATCGAACGCGGCATGGCGCAGATCAGCGCCGAAATCGAGGCTGGCCAGTTCGAATGGCTGCTCGATCTGGAAGACGTACACCTGAATATCGAAAAACGCCTGACCGAACTGGTAGGCGATGCCGGCAAACGCCTGCACACCGGCCGTTCCCGCAACGACCAGGTAGCCACCGACATCCGTCTGTATGTGCGTACCGCCATCGACGACATACTGGAACTGCTGCACGCGCTGCGCTCGGCCCTGACCGATCTGGCCGAGAAAAACGCCGACACGATTCTGCCCGGCTTCACCCACATGCAGGTGGCCCAGCCGATCACCTTCGGCCACCACATGCTGGCCTATGTCGAAATGTTCGGCCGCGATGCCGAGCGCATGGCCGATTGCCGCAAACGCGTCAACCGCCTGCCACTGGGCGCCGCGGCACTGGCCGGCACCACCTTCCCGATCGATCGCATGCGCGTCGCCAGCACGCTGGGCTTCGACGATGTCTGCCACAATTCGCTGGACGCCGTGTCGGACCGTGACTTCGCCATCGAATTCACTGCTGCCGCCTCGCTGATCATGATGCACGTGTCGCGCATGTCGGAAGAGCTGGTGATCTGGATGAGCCCACGGGTCGGCTTCATCGACATTGCCGACCGCTTCTGCACCGGCTCGTCGATCATGCCGCAAAAGAAAAACCCGGACGTGCCGGAACTGGCACGCGGCAAAACCGGCCGCGTGTACGGTCACCTGATGGGCTTACTGACCCTGATGAAAGGCCAGCCACTGGCCTATAACAAGGATAATCAGGAAGACAAGGAACCGCTGTTCGATACCGTCGATACGGTGGTCGACACGCTGCGCATCTTCGCCGATATGGCTGGCGGCATCAGCGTCAAGCCGGAAGCGATGCGCGCTGCAGCCCTGCAAGGCTACGCCACCGCGACCGATCTGGCCGACTATCTGGTCAAGAAAGGCCTGCCCTTCCGCGATGCCCACGAAGTGGTGGCGCATGCGGTGCGTGCCTGCGATGGCCTGAAAATCGATCTGGCCGAAATGTCGCTGGAACAGCTGCAAGCCTATTCGCCACTGATCAGCGACGACGTGTTTGCCGTGCTGACGCTGGAAGGTTCGGTGGCTGCCCGTGATCACGTCGGCGGTACCGCGCCGGCGCAGGTACGCAAGGCGATTGCCCGCGTGCGTGCCCAACTGGCTGGCGAAGCGTAAAGCCCATGCCACGCTGTGCCGGGCCGTCCGGTCCGGTGCAGCGCTAGCACTGCCAGCGGCCACGCCGCTGGCTACGGGCCAAGGCCCACGGTCCACGGTAAATTACCCGGTGACGCCGCCGGGCGTAGAGGAGTCAGCATGTTCTTGAAGCTTGCCCGCGCCATCGATCAACTCAACGGGGCGATCGCCCGCACGGTCGGCTGGGCCTTACTGGTCGCCGTCGTCATCTGCACCGGCAATGCGCTGCTGCGCTACAGCCTCAATCTCAGTTCCAATGCATGGCTGGAAATCCAGTGGTATCTGTTTGCCGCCATGTTCATGCTGGCCACCGCGCATACCCTGCAACGCGACGAGCATGTACGCATCGACGTCATCACCAGCCATTTCTCGCGCCGCACGCAAATCTGGATCGACCTGCTGGGCTTTCTGCTATTCCTGCTGCCGGTCGCCCTGCTGATTCTGTATTACGCCACCCCGTTTGCGCTGCTGTCGCTGCGCAGTGCCGAAATGTCCAGCAATGCCGGGGGCCTGATCGTCTGGCCAGCCAAGCTGCTAGTACCACTCGGCTTTCTGCTGCTGATCCTGCAAACGCTGGCCGAAATCATCAAGCGCATCGCCTATCTGGCTGGCCGGATCGACGACAGCAGCTTTACCCGCGCTGCGCCAGCCGCAGCAGCGGTCCTGCCGGCCAGCCATCCTGCTCCCTGAACAGACTCGCCCCTCTTCATAAAGGCCCTCCATGGAAGCATTCCTGACGGCGAACCTCGCCCCCATCATGTTCGGTGCTCTGGTGCTGTTTCTGCTGTCCGGTTTTCCGGTGGCGTTTGCGCTAGCGGCCAATGGCCTGTGTTTCGGCCTGCTCGGTATCGAACTGGGGCTGCTGAAACCGGAACTGCTGCAGGCGCTCCCTAACCGCATCTTCGGTATCATGGCCAACGATACGCTGCTGGCGATTCCCTTCTTTACCTTTATGGGGCTGATACTGGAACGCTCCGGCATGGCGGAGGATCTGCTCGACACCATCGGCCAGCTATTCGGGCCTATCCGTGGCGGCGTGGCTTACGCCGTCATTTTTGTCGGTGCCCTGCTGGCTGCCACCACCGGCGTGGTGGCAGCCTCAGTCATCTCGATGGGGCTAATCTCGCTGCCGGTAATGCTGCGTTACGGTTACGACCGCAAACTGGCAGCCGGCGTGATTGCCGCTTCCGGCACGCTGGCGCAAATCATCCCGCCTTCGCTGGTACTGATCGTGATGGCCGACCAGCTGGGCCGCTCGGTCGGCGATATGTATAAAGCCGCTTTTGTACCGGGCCTGCTGCTGACGGCACTGTATGCAGGCTATGTGCTGGCACTGTCGATCTTCAAACCGTCTGCAGTTCCGGCGCTACCACTGGAAGCCCGCAATCTGCGCCAGCCCGACGGCAGCAGCGGCATTGCTTCGCTGCTGGCACTGGTGCTGGGCGCCGTCGCCGCTTCCTATGTGTTTGCCCGCCTGTGGGGCGCACGCCATCCGGCCATGGCCAGCGATCAACTGGGCATCGCGGCGGCCGCCGTGGGCATCGTCGGCGCCTTCCTGTTTGCGCTGCTGAACCGCCAGCTGAAACTGGGCCTGCTGTCACGCATGGCGGAAAAAGTCGTGTTCGTGATGGTGCCACCGCTGGCGCTAATTTTCCTGGTGCTGGGTACCATCTTCATCGGTCTGGCCACCCCCACCGAGGGCGGCGGCATGGGCGCCATGGGCGCGCTGTTACTGGCACTGCTCAACGGCCGCCTGACGCTGGATCTGACCAGGCAGGCCATGCACAGCACCACCCGACTATCCTGCTTTGTGGTGTGGATTCTGATCGGTTCGACCGTGTTCTCGCTGGTGTTCCGTGGCGTGAATGGCGATCTGTGGGTGGAACATCTGCTGTCGGCACTGCCGGGCGGCAGTACCGGTTTTCTGGTGGCGGTCAATCTGCTGTTCTTCGTGCTGGCCTTCTTCCTCGATTTCTTCGAGCTGGCCTTCATTCTGGTGCCGCTAGTGGGTCCGGTGGCAGACAAACTGGGCATCGATCTGATCTGGTTCGGCGTGCTGCTGGGGGTGAATATGCAAACGTCCTTTATGCACCCGCCGTTCGGCTTCGCGCTATTCTATCTGCGCTCGGTGGCTCCGGCCGAAGTCAAAACCAGCGATATCTACTGGGGCGCGATTCCCTTCGTGCTGATCCAGATCGTGATGGTAGCGCTGATCATCGGCTTCCCCGGGCTGGTCTCGGTGGGTAGCAAAGTCGATATGCACGAGCAGCTCGAGTTACGCCTCGATAGCCCGGCTCCCGCCACCGAGGAGGTCCCCGATGGTGCAGCGCCGGTACTGAATTTCTCCAGCGACGCCGAGAAGAAATAGCCGCGTCAGGCCAGCGCGCGCGACAGCACGTCGAATGCAGCGCTGGTCTGATTCTGTTCCAGCAGCACGGTCAGCTCGGTGTAGGTACAGATCATGTTGACCAGATTGACCTTGTCCCACGCCAGCTGCTTGAGTATGGTGTGATAGATGCCGGGGGTACGGCTGGTTTCCGGATTCAGGTGCAAGGTCAGCGCGTTCAGATTGTCCTGCTGTTTCAACAGACGCTCGCCGGCAAACACCTCTTCCACCACCTGCTTCACAGGCCGGCTGCAAATCACCATCACCTCGTTCACTCCGCGCGTGACCGTGACGAACACGCCGCCCATGCGCGCGGTCCGTTCCAGCAGCAGACGGTGGCTGTCGCCAATGCTATCGGAATGGCGGTAGGTATATTCGGTCAGTTCGGTGCGGGTGGTCAGCTCGCCGGTTTGGCGGGCGCGCTCGATCGGCTGATTGGCCGCTTCCGGCAAGCGCTCGGCGACGCGACGCAGCGCCATCACCACCGCCGCCTGCCCGACCGGCTTCCACATATCGCTTTCCAGCTGCGGCTGCAGCTGACGCGCCAGCTCCGACAGATTGATCAGATTGCGCCGCAAGCCTTCCATCAGAAACGACGACTCCATGACGATGCGCTCAACTTTGGTGGCGATCGATAGCATACAAACTCCCCTGTCTGCGCACGGGCAGACAAAACACACAATGGATAGCAGACGCTCGCCGCGCTGCAGCAGATGGCAGCAGACTGCGGCCACACAGCACACTCCGGGCGGCGCTACGGGGCAGCGTGGCGCGTCAGACGTGCAGCGGAAAGCGCATCAATAAAGGGAAGGCCTAACAGATAGGCGGAGCGGTGGTGTGGGCAGCGCACAGGGCGCGGGTGGAGCGGAATGCTTGCGTTGGGTATGCGGTCATAGTCTTCTTCCAATAGTTCCCGATGCGCTTGTTTCTAAGGGTCGTGCCCTGCGCTTTTTATGGTCCGGTCAGGGAGCGTGATCCCCGCCGACATCAACTAGTTTAATTCGCAATATTAGAAGTCTGCAACCATGTTTTGCTGAATTTTTAAGCATAGTGTTGCGTAGCCACCGAAAAGCGAGATTCCGCTCTAAAGCGTTGTTGATATAAGACAAATTCCATCTATCGTGCGGCATCTACCAGCGAATCTCTGCTAGTGCGCCGCCATTTCCAGGCCCGCGCAAGACTCAGTGCCGCACGGAACTGTCTCATTTCGGACACTTTTCAGCACTGCGACTCATTTTCCAAGTTTTTTGACTTGCCCATGGCGACAGGAATAGTGTCGCCCCACTCGTCGCCTTTGCCGCAAAAAAGGGCAGCAGTCAGACCCCGCCAGCACCCGGAGATGACGGGCCGACCACTATTCACAATTCCATGGAGAAGAGATGAATCTACCTAAGACCCTGCTTGCAGCATCTATCGTCGCCGCACTACCCTTGCTGGCGCACCAATCGGCCTACGCCGCACCCCAGCTGATGTCCGCACCGGTGGCACCGGTCTCTCCGCAAGAGAGCAAGGGCCTGGTCGCCAGGCTGACGGCACTCGACGCCAAGCGCGGCCTGAGCCCGGAACTCAGCTTCCAGATCAGCAGCCAGCATCCGGGTGTGGTCGGTGAAAAGATCACCCGTGCCCAGCACACCTATCAGGGTCTGCGCGTATTCGGTTCGGAATCGGTAATCGTCACCGACAGCGCCGGCGAGATCATCAGCGAATCCGTCGCCGATCGCCGTCAGGCACTAGGCGCGCCTGCCAATGGCAGAACTGCCACCAAGGCCCTGCTCGACACCTCGCCTACCCTGAGCGGCGCCGACGCGATTGCCCTGCTGGTAAAAGCCCTGGCGCCGAGTGGCGTACATCGCTGGGAGCCGAATGCGGAGCTGGTGATTTATCCGGTCATGAAATCGGTGCGTGTTGCGTCCGCCGCCAACAAGGCCGAAGCGGCACTCAATGCGCTCGATCTGGAAGAAGTCGTGGATCACTACGAGCTGGCCTACTACGTGCAGTTGCGCATGGCCAGCGGCGGCAAGCCGGTCTACTACGACACCATCCTGAATGCCAGAACCGGCGCCGTCATCGATCAGTGGAAGTCGCTGAAGACGGTGATCGGCACCGGCAACAGCCAGTACAACGGCGCCGTGCCGATCAACACCACCCTGTCCGGCAGCACCTACAAAATGCTGGATTCCTCGCGCGGCGTGGGCGGCACCTATGGCGGTATGGCGATCACCAACGCCAACCACAGCTCGGCCAATTCGCCGAACGCCGGCAGCATCTACACCAACAGCAGCAACACCTGGGGCGATGGCAAACAGTACGTCTCCGGCGGCAGCACCACCAACGCCAACGGCCAGACTGCTGCCGTGAATGCGCTATGGGGGCTGATGAATACCTACGACACGCTGAAACGCGTACTGGGATGGCAATCGCTGGACGGTAACAACACCGCCACCTACATCGCCGCCCACGTCGATAACAATTACGACAACGCTTTCTACGATGACGGCTGCAAATGCATGTACATCGGCGAT
Organism: Oxalobacteraceae bacterium; assembly: GCA_027490725.1. Lineage (GTDB taxonomy): Bacteria > Pseudomonadota > Gammaproteobacteria > Burkholderiales > Burkholderiaceae_D > Rugamonas. Next base: position 24,353 of record JAIXXN010000073.1, on the reverse strand, counting down.
GGCTCGAGCTTCTACAGTCTCGGCTCGATCGACGTGATTGGCCACGAAATGTCGCACGGCGTCACCGCCGCCACCTCCAACCTGAACTACACCGGCGAATCGGGTGGTCTGAACGAGTCGCACTCGGACATCGGCGGCGAAGTGGTGGAAGCCTATGCCCGTGCTGGCGGCACCGGCACGGTGATTCCTGCTACCGGTAACGACTGGATGATGGGTAAGGAAATCAGCAAAACCGGCCAGCCGCTGCGCTGGATGTACAAGCCGAGTAAAGACGGTAGCAGCCCGGACGCCTGGAGCAGCACCCTGAAGAATCTGGACGTGCACTACAGCAGTGGCCCGAACAACCGCATGTTCTACTTCCTGTCGCAGGGCTCGAACGCCAGCAGCACCAGCGACTACTACTCGAAGTATCTGGTCAAGAGCCCGGCCGCCATGACCGGCATCGGCAGCGATAAAGCCTTCCGGATCTGGTTCAAGGCACTCACCACCAAGTTCACCGCGTCGACCAACTACGCCGATGCACGCAGCAAGGTACTGGCGGCAGCACAGGAGCTGTACGGCACTGGCTCGAAAGAAGCCATTGCCGTACAGCGCGCCTATGCGGCGATTAATGTCGGTACCGACATCGACGAAGCGGGGGGCGGCAGCGGCGTCTCGATTTCGACCCAGCCAGCCAGTATCAGCGTCGCAGCCGGTGCTACCGCCTCGTTCAGCGTGGCCGCCACCGGTGGTACGGCGCCCTACAGCTACAAGTGGTACCGCAATGGTGCCGTGATCAGCGGTGCAAGCTCGGCCAGCTACTCGTTCACCGCACAAACCGCCGATAACGGCGCGGTGTTCAATGCGGTGGTCAGCGATGCATCGTCGCCAGTGAAAACGGCAACCTCCGGCAATGCCACCCTGAGCGTCGGCAGCAGCAGCGCCACCGAGCGTGTCAGCAACGGCGGTTTCGAATCAGGCGCAACCGGCTGGAGCGGTAGCACCGGCGCGATCGGCACCTTCACCGGCCAGAGCGCCTTCGAAGGCAGCAAGTACGCATGGCTGGGCGGGAACGGCAGCACCGCCAGCGAAACGCTGACCCAGGCGGTGACGATTCCATCCAGCGCCAGCAGCGCCACGCTGAGCTTTGCCCTGCATATCGATACCGCCGAATCGGCCAGCAAGGTGTACGACAAGCTGCTGGTCACCGTAAAAAGTAGCAGTGGCACGGTGCTGGCTACGCTGGCAAGCTATTCCAACGTGAATGCCGCCAGCGGCTACCAGACCCGCAGTTTCAGTCTGCTGCCCTACCGAGGCCAGACGGTAACGCTATCCTTCGCCGCAACGGAAGACTCGTCGCTGCAAACCTCGTTCGTGCTGGATAAGGTCAGTCTGATCGCCCAGTAATTAGTACCCGCAATCAGCGCAACAGCGGCAGCCGCACCGGTTCCGGTGTGGCTGCTTTTTCACAAGGCAGTAATGATGCAATGCAGTTCCATCTTCTTGTGCAGGGCGGGCCAGATGGCTCGCAATCCGTAACGATCGACGCCGCTAGCGAAGCGGAAGCGATCCGGCAAGCTGCTCGCCATGGCTGGCGAGTGCTCGCCATCGACAATGCCCCCGGCGCGGCGGCAGGGTCGCGTGCGGCCCGGCCGATACGCCCGGCCCCTTTCCCGCTGCTGCACTTTAGTCAGGAACTACTGGCACTGCTGGAGGCGGGTCTGAATCTGGGCAGCGCCATCGCCACCTTGCATAACAAGGAAAGCCGCGCAAGCAGCCGCGCCACACTGGGCGCCATCCAGCGCGCACTTCAGCAAGGCCAGAGTTTTTCCGAGACACTGGCGACCTTCCCCGCCATCTTCCCCGCGCTGTATGTCGCCACCGTGCACGCCGCCGAACGCTCCGGCAATCTCCCGGAAGCGCTGGCCCGCTTCGTCAGCTACCAGTTGCAATTCGACGCCATTCGCAAAAAACTGGTTTCCGCCGCCATCTATCCCGTCATGCTGCTGATTGTCGGCACGCTGGTCACGCTATTCCTGCTCGGTTATGTGGTGCCGAAATTCAGTGTGGTGTATGAAAGTTCGGGACGCGAGCTACCCTGGGCGTCGCAGCTGCTGCTCGGCTTCGGCAAAACGCTGGCCGCCCATCCGTGGACCTGTGCGGGCGCGCTGGCCAGCGTAGTACTCGCGCTGGTGCTGGCGCTCAGTCATGCCGGCCTGCGCCAGCAACTGCTGATGGCGGTGCTGCGCCTGCCGCTGCTGGCCGTCCGCGCCGCCGAATTCCGCCTCGCGCGCTTTTACCGGGCGCTGTCGCTACTGCTGCATGCCGGTATCCCGCTTACCCGTGCACTGGCGCTATGCCATGCAATGCTGATGCCGCAACAGCAACAGCAACTACAGCTGGCCCGCCGCGCCGTCGAACAGGGGCTGGCATTTTCCAGCGCACTCGAACAGAGTGGCCTGAGTACCCCGGTGGCGCAATCGCTGCTGAAAGTGGGCGAAAGCACCGGCCGTCTGGGCGACATGCTGGAGCGCTCGGCGCGCTTCCATGATGAAGAATTTGCGCGCTGGGTCGACTGGGCCTCACGCTTGCTGGAACCCGTTCTGATGACGCTGATCGGTATCGTCATCGGTGGCGTGGTCGTTCTGATGTATATGCCGATCTTCGAACTGGCAGGGAGCCTCTCTTGAATGCACCGTTCAATTCCGGCCTCGCGGCCGACCTGCTGCAGCGCGCGCGCGAGCATGCACTGGCACAGGGCCGCCATCCCATCACGGTGCTGCAGGAACTGGCAGGACTGAGTGCCCCGGAACTCACCGGCCAGCTGGCCGCGCTGTTCTGCTATCCGGCATGGAGCATGAGCCAGTTACAGGCGGCGCTGCCCGCCTTCGATCTGCTGCCTTACACCGATTGCGTACAGCATGACTGCGTGCTGCTTCGTAGCGCCGCCGCTGCCGCAGCCGATCCTGGGCAGCTCGCGACAATACTGGTGATCGGCAATCCGCTGGCTGACGATACCCTGCAGTGGGCCAGCTATGCCATCGCCGGCAGCTATCAGGTGGCACTCGCTGATCCGGACGACATCGCCGCCTATCTGACGCAGCAGGAAGGCGTGCAGCAGGCCATGCAGGATATGCCCGGCGATGGTAGTGGCAGCACGCTGGCCGATCCCGATCAGACGGTCGAAGACATTTCGCTGATCCGCATCAGTGAAGACAGCAGCCCGGTAGTCAAACTGGTCAACTCCACCATCTACGATGCCCTGAAATTCCAGGCCAGCGACATCCATCTGGAATGCGATGGCGCCAGTCTGGTGATCAAATACCGGGTCGACGGTGTGCTGGTGCAGGCCGGCGTGGTGCAGGGTGTGGCTATGGCCGAACAGATCATTTCGCGCATCAAGGTGCTGGCCGAACTCGATATTGCCGAACGCCGTGTGCCGCAGGACGGACGGTTCAAGGTCCGCGTCAAAGGCAGCGAAATCGACTTCCGGGTCTCCATCATGCCGAACATCTTCGGTGAAGATGCGGTACTGCGTTTGCTGGACCGGCGCGCCCTGACCGAAGCCGCTGCTGCCCTGCGGCTGGAAAGTCTGGGGCTGAATCAGGATGCCATCGTGCAGATCCGCCGGCTCGCCGCGATGCCCCACGGGATGTTGCTGGTAACCGGCCCCACCGGTTCCGGCAAGACCACCACGCTGTACGCGGCGATCACCGAAATCAATACGGGGCGCGACAAAATCGTCACCATCGAAGACCCGGTCGAATACCGCCTGCCACGGGTATTGCAGATTCCCGTCAACGAGAAAAAAGGCCTGACCTTTGCGCGCGGCCTGCGTTCCATCCTGCGTCACGACCCGGACAAGATCATGATCGGTGAGATCCGCGACGATGAAACGGCGCAGATCGCCGTACAGGCAGCGCTCACCGGCCACCTCGTATTCACCACCGTCCACGCCAACAATGTCTTCGATGTGGTGGGCCGTTTTCTGCACATGGGGGTGGATGCCTACAGCTTCGCCGCAGCCCTGAACGGCATCGTGGCACAGCGCCTGCTGCGCCTGAACTGCACGCATTGCGCCGTAGCGGTCGCAGTGACAGCGCAGCAACTCGACGACAGCGGCCTGACGCCGGCCGACGTCGCTGGCTGGCAGTTCAAGGCCGGTGCCGGCTGCGGCCATTGCCGTGGCACCGGCTACAAGGGCCGCAAAGCCGTGGCCGAAGTGCTGATCCTGAATGACGCCATGCGCGAAATGATCTGCACCCGTGCGCCCGTCAGCCGTATGAAACAAGCGGCAAGCGTGGGCGGCTTCCGGCTGGCCCGCAGCGCCGGACTCGATCTGGTGCGACTTGGCGAAACCACTTTATCGGAGCTCAATCGTGTCACTTATTAAACGCCTGTTCGGGTCCGGCGCCACGCCCCATCAGGCGATTCTGATGACGCCCCACTATCTGCTGAGCGTGCGGCGCTGCAAACAGCGCATCATTGAGGGCAGCGCCCGACAGCTGAATGTTCCGCAAGCGGGTAGCTGGCAGGCCAGCGTCGAGGCATTGCGCACCCTATTGCAGCAGAATGCAACGCATCCGCTGCGCCTGCCACTGGAGATCAGCATTTCCGGCCGCTGGAGCCAGCTGGCCATGGCGCCGTGGAGTGAACAGCTACTGCGCCCCGCTACGGCGCAGGCATTCCTGCAGTTGCAGCTGATGGCACTGTATGGCGAAGCAGTACAGCATTGGCAGATCAGCAGCGATGATGCCCCCTACGGTCAGCCACGCCTGGTCTGCGGCACCGAGCGTGCGCTCCTGCAGGCGCTGCGCGACGTGGTCAGCCAGACCGGCCATCGCTGCCACCGCATCGAGCCGGTGCTCGGCAACTTGCTGCGCACCCTGTCACCGGCCCTCGCCCCCGTCCGCACAACTGCATGGCAGGCTGCGCCGCCCGCCACACTGCAGGCACTGGCCATCATCGAATCCGGCCGGCTCACCATCGCGACGCTGGAAACCGGCCGCGTGACGACCGTCCAGTCCCAGCCAGTCAGCGAGGCATGGCGCACCGAACTGCCGCAAGCATGGCGGCGCTGCAGCGTGCGAACCCCGGAACTGGCATCGATCGAACGGGTGGCGGTGGTCAATCTGACACCCGCGACGCCACACGCGGCAGCCCTGCATCTGGTACCGGAGGCACTGCCTGCACCGTTCTTCCTGTGCGCCGCGCCGTTTGGCGAAGCGCCGGTTGCGCAGGCCATCCTCCCCGCCGCATACGCGGACGGCACACTCGCAGCGGAGGGGAGGCGATGAGCATCACCCGCCTCGACTTCCAGCCCCGTCCCCTGCGCCCCGCTGGCTGGCGAATGGCCATCCTGCTGGCCGGTGTGCTGATGCTGTGCGCCGCAACGGCGCACTGGCTGTTTCAACTGCAGGCAGTCAGCCAGAGTAGCGCGCAATGGCAGGCGCATGCCGCCCGCACGCAGGCACAGCAACTCAGCCGGCCGGTCCTGGCGCCGGCGCAACAGCAGCAACGCGATCTGCAGATGCAGGCGGTGGCGCTGGCAGTGCGTCAACTGAACCTGCCGGTCACGCGCCTGATCCGCTCAATCGCCGCGCCGGCCGATATCCACGTTGCCCTGCTCGCGCTGGACCTGAACGGCCAGCCCGCCGCGGAGCAAGCTGGTACGCAAGCCGCCGGCACACTGAAAATCGCCGCCGAAGCGGAAACCACCCGCGATATGTTCAACTATCTGGCCTACCTCAATCAGCAAACACTGTTCCGCGCAGTCTATCTGAACCGCCACGACATGCTCAGCGCTGCGGGTGAACGGCCCTATCACTTCCAGCTGGAGGCGCAATGGCGCCAGTAAATCAGGCACACCACGCACAGTCCGGCGCGCGTCTGGTGGCGCGTCCACTTGCCAAACTACTGTGGCAAAGCCGCCGTCTGCTGCGCCAGCTCGGGCCGGCCGCCGCTGCCGGCATTGCCTGTGCCCTGCTGGCGTTACTGGCACAGTGGCATGCGCTCCAGCTGCAGCAACAGCAGCAGGTCCTGCTACGACAGCTGCAAACTGCTGTCAGCGCGGCTGCCAGCGCGGCTGCAGGTGCGGCTACCTCGCCCAGGGTCGCTGATAGCGCCAGCAGCATCGCCGCCTTCTACGCCTATCTTCCTGAGCACACGGCGATTCCCGACCATCTCCGGCAACTGGTCGAGATCGCCGAAAGCCATGGCATCACGCTGAGCAAAGCGGAATACAAGGCAGAAGCCGAGAGCCGCGCCGACTTCCTGCGTTACCGGATCACGCTGCCGATCCGTGCCGACTACGCCAGCACACAGGACTTCCTGATCCATGCCCTGCAGGCCATGCCCACGCTGACGCTGGAAGCGGTCGCCTTCAAGCGCACGCAGATCGAAGCGGGCGAAGTCGAAGCACGCATCCAGCTGGTATTGCTGGTGCGACAGGAGCGCGGCCGATGAGAAAAATGCTGCTCAGCGCCGCCGCAGCGGCCACTCTGATCGCAGCGTGGTTTGCGCCCGACGCCGAACCTGGCGTGGTGTCGCCCGCGGCCGCACGCGCGGAATCCGCCAGCCACATGGTCAGGCCCGCCAGCGCGGCGTCAGTGCGCGCCGAAACGGGCGCCAGCGCCGAAGCGCTGAGAGCCAGTCTGCACATCGCCGCGCGCAACGAGGGGGAGGAGGAGGAGCTGGGGAATCTCTTCGCCAAGCAGCGCTGGTCGCCGCAGCTGACCGGCAAGCAGCTGGCGCAAGCTGGCGCCGCTGCAGCGGCGCAGCCAGTCGTCAGCAAAGCGCCGAGCGACGCTGCGCCAGCCCTGCCATTCCAGTTTATGGGGCGCTACAGCGACGATGGCCAGACGGCCTACTTCCTGCAAATGGATGGCCAGAACCTGCTGGCCCGTCCGGGTGAACGCGTCACCGATCAGTACCTGCTGGAAGCCGCCGACGACAAGCGCATGATCTTCATCTATCTGCCACTCAATCAGAAACAAATACTCGCTGTAGGGGACACTCATTGAAATCCGTCTTGGTTCTACCGCTGCGTAACCGCAGCGTCGCCGTACTGCTGGTCAGTCTGCTCCTTAGCGCCTGCGCCGGTAATCAGGCTTTTAAAGAAGGGAATGCCCTGCTGGATGCCGGCCAGATCGAGCAGGGTCTGGCACGACTGGAACAGGCCAGTCGGGAGGAGCCGCATAATGCCGAATACCGGATCGCCTTGCTGGGCCGCAAACTACGCCTGATCAATGCCCTGAACGGGCGCGCCGAAACGCTGCGCAGCAGCGGCCAGAGCGAGGCTGCTAGCGCGCTCTACCAGCAAGTACTCGGCATTGAAGCCAGTAACACCATGGCCCGACAGGGGCTGCAGACACTGGCACAGGACCAGCGCCAGCAACTCGTGCTGAATCAGGCCGAGAGCCTGTTGCAGCAGGGCGGCGAGGCGCAACTGGCGCAAGCGCAGGAACTGCTACGCCCCCTGCTGGCACAACGTCCGCAGCAACGCGAACTACAACGCCTGAAGGACCGGCTGGCCGACGCGCAGGCACGTCTGCGGCCCGCCGGTGGCCGACTCGCTGCGGCCTACCGCAAGCCGGTCACACTGGAATTTCGCGACGCGCCGGTGCGCGCCATCTTCGACTTTATCGGCAAGGTATCGGGCCTGAATTTCGTATTTGATCGCGACGTCGATCCAACCCTGCGCGCCACCATCTCGGTACGCGACACCAGTATCGAGACGGCCATCGCCATGCTGCTGGGCGCGAACCAGCTGGAGCAGAGCATCAGCGGCGAACGCTCGATCACCATCTACCCGAATACGCCGCAAAAACAGAAGGACTATCAGCAGCTGCTGGTACGTAGCTTCTTCCTGGCCAATGCGGACGTGAAAACGGTCGCTTTCTCGCTGAAAACCTTGCTCAAGGCGCGCGACATCGTCACCGACGAACGCATCGGCACCATCATCATGCGCGACACGCCGGAAATGATCCGCATGGCCGAACGCATCATCGCCGTGCAGGATGTCGCCGACCCCGAAGTGATGCTGGAAGTGGAAGTACTGGAAGTGAAGCGCACCCGGATTCAGGAACTGGGGATACGCTGGCCCGACACTGCGGGTCTGACCCTGCTCGCGAGCGGCCAGCCTGGCGGGCTAAAAGTCGCGGATCTGCAGCGCATCAATGGCGGCAATATCGGCCTTGCGCTAGGCGCTGTAACGCTGAATGCCAACCGCACCGACACCGACAGCAATATCCTCGCCAATCCGCGCATCCGGGTGCGCAACAAGGACAAAGCCAAGATCCTGATCGGCGACCGGGTGCCGGTGATTACCGTGACCACCAATAACGGCGTCAGCGCCGATAGCGTGAATTATGTGGAAGTGGGCCTCAAGCTCGATGTGGAACCGAATATCCATCTGGATGATGAAGTGGCGATCAAGATCAATCTGGAAGTCAGCAACGTGGTCAAGGAGATCGTCAGCAAATCCGGCACGCAGGCATATCAGATCGGCACCCGCAGTGCTGCCACCGTGCTGCGCCTGAAGGATGGAGAAACCCAGGTACTGGCAGGGCTGATCAGCGATGAAGACCGGAGCAATGGCAACAAAGTGCCGGGTATCGGCGAACTGCCTGTGATGAGCCGTCTGTTCGGCAGCCAGAAGGATGACAGCACCCGCAGCGAGATCGTCCTATCGATCACGCCGCGCGTGCTGCGCTCACTGCGCCGCCCCGAATTGTCGGCGGCCGAATTCAACTCCGGCACCGAAACCGATATCGGTGGCCGCAGCCAGCTTGCCGGCAGCTACGCGACCGGCGACAACGACCTAACACCGGCTGCAGGGCTGTCACCGGCTACCGCCCCAGCGCCGCTCGACCCGCCTGCCACCTCCGCCTTCGGCATGACCGGCGGCGCGACTGCGCCAGCCGGAAAGCCGGTCGCCACCGGCACGCTGCCCAACGCTCCGAAAAAGGCTCAGTGAATATGTCCGCCTTGCAGCCGCGCGGCTTCACTTTCATCGAGCTGATGATCACCCTCGCCATCCTCGCAACGCTGGCCATGGTGGCCGCACCGATGGCGCAGGTAGCGCTGCAGCGCGACAAAGAACATCAGCTGCGCACGGCACTGATCGAACTACGCGAAGGCATCGACGCCTACAAACGTGCCGCCGACAATGGCCGTATCAAGCTCGCCATCGGTGATTCCGGTTACCCGAAAAAGCTGGAAGATCTGGTGGAAGGCGTGCCGGACCAGCGCAGCCCGCGCAAACAGACGATCTACTTCCTGCGCCGCATTCCGCGTGATCCCTTTGCTGCCAAAGACAGCCCTGCCAGCGCCGGCTGGGCCCTACGCTCGTATGCGTCGCCGCCGGATAGCCCGCGCCAGGGCGAAGACGTGTTCGACATCAGCTCCCGTTCGCCCCTCATCGGTCTGAACGGCATCCCCCTCAACCAATGGTAAAACCATGAAACGCAATCACGGATTCACGCTGGTTGAACTGCTAGTAGTGCTGGCGATTATTTCACTGCTGCTGACCATCGCTCTGCCGCGCTATTTCGCTTCGGTGCAGCGTTCCCGGGAAGTCGCCCTGATGGAAAATCTGCAGGTACTGCGCAGCGGTATCGACAAATACTACGCCGACAAGGGCGAGTACCCGGCCTCGCTGGGCGATCTGGTCAGCCGGCACTACTTCCGCAGCATCCCGCTTGATCCGGTAACGGAATCCTCCACCACCTGGCAACTGCTACCATCTGCCGATCCCGACAAACCGGGCGTGGCCGATATCCGCAGCGGCGCACCGGGAAAAACCCGCGATGGCATTGCCTACCAGTCGCTATAAGGCGCCGCGTCAGCAGGGTCTGGCCTATCTGTGGACCCTGATGCTGGTGGCCTTCATGGGTGTCGGGCTAAGCATTGCCGGTGAGCTGTACACCACTGCCATGCGCCGCGACAAAGAGCGCGAGTTGCTATTCATCGGCCATGAGTTCCGCCATGCGCTGGAGAGCTACTACAAGGCTAGCGGGCCGGCACAGGGGCAGGGGCAGTATCCGCTCAGCCTCGAAGATCTGCTGCATGACGGGCGCTTCCCGCAAGCCGTGCGCCATCTGCGGCGCCTGTACCGCGATCCTGTCACGGGCCAGCCGGACTGGCAGCTGATCCGCCAGCAGGGCCGTATCGTCGGCATCCATTCGCGCTCGCTACAGCAGCCCATCAAACAGGATCACTTCCACGATGACGACGCCGGTCTGGCCAGAAAGAGCCGCTACGCCGACTGGCGATTCACCTACCCCTTCGATCTGTACACCAGCGAGCAGGCGACACAGCCCAAACGCTGACATATTGATGTGCCACAGTACCCCGCATGCCGCGCCGCTCTAGCGTGTTCTATCCGCCAAGCGGAGCCACTGGTGTCGCCCGACGCCAGCCGGAACAGTCTATCGAGGGAGAATATGATGAAACCCACACGCCAGCGCCACGCCTGCGCGCTGCTCATCGCTGCCATCAGCGCCCACGGCGCTGCCGCACAGCGGATGGCAGCACCGATTACCACCTTATCGCCGCAGCAGAGCGGCAACCTGCTCACCCAGCTGAGCGCCATGGACACAGCGCGAGGGCTGATGCCGGAACTGAGTGTACGCCTGAGCAGCCAGCACCCCGGTGCGGCCGGCCAGAAAATCGTGCGCACCCAGCACACCTACAAAGGCCTACGCATCTTCGGTTCGGAATCGGTGGTGGTAACCGATAACGGCGGCGCCATCGTCAGCGTTGCCAGCACCGACCGGCGCAGCACCGGCGCAACACTGGCGCCCCTCTCCACCGCCACAACCGCGCCCGCCATCAATGCGGCCGATGCAATCCGGATTGCTGCCGAATCGGTGGCGCCACGCGGCAGTCACCGCTGGCCGCCCGGCGCAGAACTGCTGATCTATCCGGTCGCGAAGACGGTCAGGCTGCCGGCCGCGCTGGGCAAACCGGAGACCGAACTGAATGCCGCCGATCTGCAGGAAACCATCGAGCGCTACGCGCTGGCCTACTATGTCAAGACCCGCATGGCGCAGGACGGCAAGCCGGTGTATTACGACACCATCGTCGATGCCACGAGCGGTGTCATCATCGCCCAGTGGCCAGCACTGAAGAGCGCCGTCGGCACCGGCAATAGCCAGTACAACGGCGTGGTGCCGATCAATACCAGCAGCACCGCCAGCGGTTTCCAGATGCTCGATACCAGCCGTGGCAACGCTGGCCGCTACGGCGGTATGGCAATCACCAACGCCGATCACAGTTCTGCCGAGAATCCCGACCCCGGCAGCATCTACACCAATCACAGTAATGTCTGGGGCGATGGCAAACAGTATGTCAACGGCGGCAGCACCAGCAATGCCAATGGCCAGACCGCCGCCGTAAATGCGCTGTGGGGACTGATGAACACCTACGACGCGCACCGCAACGCGCTAGGCTGGCATTCACTGGACGGTAACAACACCGCCACCTACATCGCGGTTCACGTCGACACCCGCTATGACAACGCCTTCTACGACGACAGCTGCAAATGCATGTACATCGGTGATGGCAATAGCTTCAATAGTCTGGGCTCGATCGATGTGATCGGCCACGAGATGTCGCACGGCGTGACCGCTGCTACTGCCGATCTGGTGTATGCCGGTGAATCGGGTGGGCTGAACGAATCGAACTCGGACCTCGGCGGCGAAATGGTGGAAGCCTACGCGCGCGCGGGCGGCAGCGGCGCGCTGATCCCGGCCACTGGCAATGACTGGATGATGGGGAAGGAAATCAGCAAATCAGGGCAGCCACTACGCTGGATGTACCGTCCCAGCAAAGATGGCAGCAGTCCCGATGCCTGGAGTAGTTCGCTGAAATACCTCGACGTCCACTATTCCAGCGGACCGAATAACCGCATGTTCTATTTTCTGTCACAAGGCTCGAATGCCGATCCGGCCTCCGACTTCTACAGCAAATACCTGACCCGCCAGCCGGCCGCCATGCACGGCATCGGCAACGACAAGGCTTACCGCATCTGGTTCCGTGCGCTGACCACCAAGTTCACCTCGACCACTGGCTATATCGATGCGCGCAACAAGGTACTGGCGGCGGCACAGGAACTGTACGGGCCGGACTCCAGAGAAGCGACGGCGGTGCAACGCGCCTACGCGGCCATCAATGTCGGTGCCGATGTAGATGAAGCCGATAGCGGCGGTGGCGATCCGGGCGGCACCGAACGGGTACTCAATGGTGGTTTCGAAGAGGGCAGCACTGGCTGGAAAGGCAGCACTGCCAGCATAGTCAGCGACCCCGCGCAACTCCCCTACCAGGGCACACGCTACGCGCGACTCGGTGGCACAGGCAAAACCACCAATCAGACGCTGACGCAGAGCGTCAGTATTCCGGCCGGTGCCACGCAGGCGAGGTTGTCCTTCGCCCTGCATATCGAGACCAGTGAGATCCATCCCTACGTCTATGATCAACTCACCGTGACGCTGAAGGATAGCAGCGGAAAAGTACTGCGTACCATCGGCCGTTACAGCAACCAGGATGCCGCCGCCGGCTACCAGCTGCACAGCTTCGACCTGCTGGAGCAGAATGGCAAAACCGTCACCCTGAGCTTCGCCATGCACGAAGACCGTTCCAAGGCCAGCTTCTTCGTCATCGACAAGGTGAGTCTGCTGACCCGCTAGATGCCGAAATCGGCATATCGGTAAGGCCTGAAAGCCTGCCTGCGGCAAGTCCGCAGGCATAAAGCTGCTATCATCCCCGCCTGACGCCAAGCGACACAAGCGCGCGGCGTACCAGTCAGCAGCAAGCACACACCCAGGGATAGAGGGATATAAAAATGACCATAGGTGGCAAAACCATCGCCGAGGCTCTGGCCTCCCTGTCCGATATGACCGCAGGCGCGGTCCCGATCGGCAAAGAAGAACACCTGCAACGCATCGCCAAGGCGCAGGCCTACATGCAGGCCCAGGGCATCGCCGCCATCTATATTAATGCCGGCGCCAACCTGACCTACTTCACCGGCACCCGCTGGTACGCCAGCGAGCGCATGGTCGGGGCGATCCTGCCAGCCAGCGGTGCGGTCGAATACATCGCGCCGGCGTTCGAGGAAAGCACCCTGAAAGACTTCATGCTGGTCGATGGCGTGGTGAATACCTGGCACGAACACGAAAGCCCTTACCAGCTCTTCATCACGACCCTGCAGCGCATGGGCATCGCGCCGGCTGCTGCAGCTGCCAGTGCGCCGCGCATCGGCATTTGCGAGAGCGCTGCCTTCTTCATCTACGACGGCATCCGCCCGCTAGCCGAAGGCTACGCACTGGAAAACGCCCGCAGCGTCACGGCACACTGCCGCACCCGCAAGTCGCCCAATGAAATCGCCCTGATGCAGCGCGCCAAAGACATGACGCTGGCCGTGCATGTCGCCACCGCCAGCATTCTGCGCCCCGGCATCACTACCGTCGAAGTGGAAGAATTTATCAATCAGGCACACCGCAAGGTAGGCGCCTCCGGTTCCTACTTCGTGATCGTGCTGTTTGGCGAAGCCACCGCTTACCCGCATGGCGTCAGCTATGTGCAGACGTTGCGCGAAGGCGACACTGTGCTGATCGACACGGGCTGCAAACTGCACAACTACATATCCGACATTACCCGCACCTATGTGTACGGCGCCATCAGCGAGCGTCAGCGTTCGGTGTGGAATAGCGAAAAGGCAGCCCAGTTGGCGGCCTTCAAGGCGGCCCAGTTAGGCGTGCCATGCGAGCAAGTTGATGCGGCGGCGCGCCGTTCGCTGGAAGCCGATGGCTTCGGTCCCGGCTACAAATTACCGGGTCTGCCGCACCGCACCGGCCACGGCATCGGTCTCGATATTCACGAGTGGCCGTATCTGGTGGGTGGTGATAAAACCCCGCTGGATGTGGGCATGTGCTTCTCGAACGAACCGATGATCTGCATTCCCGGCGAATTCGGTGTGCGTCACGAAGACCATTTCTACATGACCGAGCAAGGTCCGAAATGGTTCACCGAACCGGCCCACAGCATCGATGATCCGTTTGGTCTGCGCAAGTAGACTGATCGCGGGCGGCCTGTGAAATCAGCGCCGCCTCATTTCTACTGCGTCATTGCTGCATGCGTCATTGCTGCATGCGTTTTAACAGACGATAGAAACGCAGGGGAACGGTGACATTGAAACTATCGCCATTCTCCGGACCTACCAGAATCGTGCCAGCGTGGGCTTCGAAAACGCCGCCCCTGCGCTCGTAAAGTTCACCGTCAACACTCGCTGAAGGCGGCAGCGGCAGATAGCCGAATTGTGCCAGCCGGCCGAGAAACGCTACACGCCCCTGCGTCAGCACACTGCCGCGCACCGGAATGTTGTTCATTGCCAGCGACACCGCGTAGCCAAAACCACCCAGCAGCAGGATGCGCAGTATGCCCAGCGCGCTCCAGTCGGTCGGCAATTGCAGCACCGCGAAAAATTGCGCCGATGCCAGCGACATCAACAGCCAGCCATGCGGATAGGCTTGCGGGGAAAACGCCAGCGAACGGCGGGTAATCGTACAGTCCATCAGGTCTCCGGCAGCAGCAGGGAAAACCGCATTGTCTCCCCTATCGCGCTAAAAATCCAGCGCTGCTGCCGGTTTTAGTGCAACGCTCAGCCGCGTTTCATCACCAGTGTCAGAATGTCGTAACTGGCGACCAGCTCCTCGTTCTGGTTGGTGACCTGCACGTCCCACGCCACCACGCCCTGACCGATGCCCTTGTCATCCGTGCGATTACGATCAACCTTGCGCTTGCAAGTCAGACGTGCACGGATGGTGTCACCGATCGCCACCGGCGTGATGAAGCGGAGATTATCCAGCCCATAATTGGCCAGCACCGGGCCCGGTGCCGGCGACACAAACAGGCCTGCCGCTGCCGACAGCACGAAGTAACCGTGCGCGATACGTTTGCCGAACTGGGTATCTTTGGCGGCAATTTCGTCAAAGTGCATATAGAAATAATCGCCCGAGACGCCACCGAAATTCACGATGTCTGCTTCGCTCACGGTACGACGATGGGTCAGCAGCGAATCGCCCATCTGCAAATCTTCGAAGTATTTACGGAACGGGTGCAGCGGACTTTCCTGCACTCTGGCGCCGCGCACATATTCGCCCGTCACCGCGGCGAGCATGGTGGGCGAGCCTTGTACGGCAGCACGCTGCAGGAAGTGACGCACTGCGCGGATGCCGCCCAGCTCTTCACCACCACCGGCGCGGCCAGGGCCACCGTGTTTGAGTTGTGGCAGCGGTGAACCGTGGCCGGTGGAGTCCACCGAGGCTTCGCGCTCGAGGATCAGTACCCGGCCATGCGAAGCCGCCGCCATCGGCACCGCGTAAGCGGCAGTGGCCGGATCTTTGGTCACCAGTGTGGATACCAGCGAACCGCGCCCGCGCGCCGCCAGCGCCAGCGCTTCATCGATACCGTTATAGCTGATGATGGTGCTGACCGGACCGAAGGCTTCCACATCGTGCACGGCGTCGTTGCGCATGCCGTCGCGGCACAGCAGCAGCGTCGGCGCAAAGAACGCTCCCTCGCTGACGCCCTCGCCCACCGGTTTGAAGCCATCGCGCTCGCCAAACAGCAGCTCATTACCCTGACTCAGCAATGCCACCCGTTCGGCCACATCGCGCTGCTGGGCTTTCGAGGCCAGCGCGCCCATCCGCACGCCCTCGATGGATGGATCGCCGACACTGACTTTGGCGAGCCGTTCGCGCAAGCGCGTGCCCACCGCATCGACCAGTTTTTCCGGCACGATGATGCGGCGGATCGCGGTACATTTCTGACCGGCTTTGCCGGTCATCTCGCGCGCCACTTCCTTGACGAACAGGTCGAATTCGGCATCGTCCGGCGACACGTCCGGTGCCAGAATCGCGCAATTGAGCGAGTCTGCCTCCGCCGTGAAGGGCACCGAGTTGGCGATCAGGTTGCGCTGCGCGCGCAGCATGGCGGCTGTGTCAGCGGAACCGGTAAAGGTCACCACGTCGGCGCCGTTCAGGCGATCCAGCAAATCGCCGGTGCTACCAATGACCAGTTGCAGTGCACCTTCCGGCAGCAGGCCGGATTCATGCATCATGCGCACCAGCGCTTCGGTCAGATAACTGGTCGCGGTGGCCGGTTTGCCGATGCACGGCATGGCAGCCAGAAAACTCGGCGCAAATTTCTCCAGCAATCCCCAGATCGGGAAGTTGAAGGCATTGATATGTACCGCCAGTCCGCCACGCGGCACCAGTATGTGCGTACCGGCAAAGCCACCGCTCTTACCCAGCGCCATGGCCGGGCCTTCATGTAACACATTCGAGGAAGGCAGTTCGCGGCTGCCCATGCTGGCATAGGCGAACAGGGTGCCGGTGCCACCTTCGATATCGACCCAGCTATCGGCACGGGTGGCACCGGTCAGGTGCGAGATGGCATACAGTTCTTCCTTGCGACTGGCCAGATACAGCGCCAGCGCTTTCAGACGCGCCGCGCGCTGCTGGAAGTCCAGCTTCATCAGCGCTGGAACGCCGGTCTTGCGGGCATAGGTCACCGCTTCGTCGAAGTCGATCTGCTCGCTGTGGGTATGGTAGATCAGCGCGTTATTCAGCGCGCCGTGCAGCGGCACGGCCGCCTCGCTACCGATCCAGCGTCCGCCGATCAGGCTTTGCAGGGTGGCGATGTTGCTTAAAGCTTGGGTCATTACTGGTCTCCGTATGGTTTATGCCGAGGCGTTCTTATGCAGGTGCAGGGGTAGCGAGCTTTCCCACACCATGCGTGGCCGTTGCGCCGGAACTTCCGTCAGCGCCTCCGTTTCGCGCATGGTCTGCATCGAGCGCACCGCGAGTTCCTGATATTGCGCAGTGCCTGCGCTCTTCCATTGAATTTCATCGTCACGCAGCTCGCGTGCCACCCTGGCCGGCGAGCCCACCACCAGACTGCGCTGCGGTACTTCCATGCCAGCGCGCACAAAGCTCATGGCTGCGACAATGCTGTCCGCACCGATCACGGCGTTATCCATCACCACGCTGTTCATACCAACCAGCGCATTGCGACCGATGCGGCAACCATGCAGCACAGCGCCATGGCCGATGTGACCATCCTGCTCGACGACTGTGTCGGCGCCGGGGAAGCCGTGCATCACACAGGTATCCTGCAGATTCGCACCTTCCTCCAGAATCAGGCGACCGAAGTCACCACGCAGCGACGCCAGCGGCCCAATGTAGCAACGCGGCCCCACGATCACGTCACCAATCAGCACAGCACTCGGATGCACGTAGGCAGTCGGGTGCACCACTGGTGTGATGCCATTGATTTCATAGACTTTGACCATGTTCTCGCTCCGTGCTTAAACGCGTTCGATCACTACTGCAATGCCCTGCCCCACGCCAATGCACATGGTGCACAGCGCATAGCGGCCGCCGGTGCGCTCCAGCTGGTTCAGCGCTGCCAGCACCAGCCGCGCACCGGAAGCACCAAGCGGGTGGCCGATGGCGATCGCGCCACCGTTCGGGTTGACGTGCGCCGCATCATCGGCCAGGCCCAGATCGCGGGTGACTGCCAGCCCTTGCGCAGCGAAGGCCTCATTCAGTTCGATCACGTCCATCTGGGCGATGTTCAGCCCCAGTTGCGCCAGCACCTTCTTCGACGCTGGCGATGGGCCGAAGCCCATGATGCGCGGCGCCAGACCGGCAGTCGCCATACCCAGCACGCGAGCGCGTTTTTTCAAACCGTATTGTTCTGCAGCTGCGGCTGAAGCCAGCAGAATCGCACAAGCGCCATCATTGACGCCGGATGCATTGCCCGCTGTGACGCTGCCGTCTGCACGCACCACGCCTTTAAGCCGGGCCAGCATTTCCGGCGTGGTATCGGGACGCGGATGTTCATCGGTATCGACGACTTTCGGATCGCCCTTTTTCTGCAGCAGCGTGACCGGCACAATCTCGTCGCGGAACACCCCGGCCGCATGGGCAGCCGCCCAGCGCTGCTGGCTGCGTAGCGCGAAGGCATCCTGATCGGCGCGGCTGATGGAAAATTCCTCTGCCACGTTTTCCGCCGTTTCTGGCATGGAATCGATGCCGTAGCGCGCTTTCATTAAGGGATTCACGAAACGCCAGCCGATGGTGGTGTCTTCGATTTTTGCCGCCCGCGAAAACGCGCTATCGGCTTTGCCCATCACGAACGGCGCACGCGTCATGCTCTCGACGCCACCGGCAATCACCAGCTGCGCCTCGCCGGCTTTGATGGCGCGTGCCGCCATACCTACTGCATCCAGACTGGAGCCGCACAGACGGTTGATCGTGCTGGCCGGGACTTCCACCGGCAGGCCTGCCAGCAGCGCCGCCATGCGCGCCACGTTGCGATTGTCTTCGCCAGCCTGATTGGCGCAACCGTAATACACATCATCCACCCTGGCCCAGTCCACCCCGGGATTGCGCGCCATCAGCGCAGCGATCGGCAAGGCGCCCAGATCGTCAGGTCGCACGCTCGCCAGTGCGCCGCCATAGCGGCCAAAAGGGGTACGGATGGCATCACAGATAAATGCGTCGTTCACAGTGTCTCCTAAAATATTCATGGCGCCCCCGCTCTCATGACAGGGGTAGCGTAACTGCTGCGTTAATGGTGTATCAGTGCTCGCCGGACTGCGAAGGAATCACCTCGCCACTGACGCGATGCGATTTGCCTCGGAACAGTGCCACCGTCACGCCTTCCTGATTACGGATGCTGACGTCATACACGCCACTGCGCCCTGCCAGCACCTGCTCCGAGGCCTGCGCCGTAAGTAGGTCCCCGAGGCGTCCCGGTGCCAGATAATCAATCGTGCAGGCCGCGCCTACGGTATTGAGATTGTGACTATTGCAGGCAAACGCGAAAGCACTGTCGGCCAGCGCAAAGATAAAGCCGCCATGGCAGCTCTGGTGACCATTCAGCATATCGGCCCGGATGGTCATCGTCATACGCGCATAGCCGGGCCGGATTTCGGCCAGCTGCATCCCCAGGCCGCGCGAGGCCGGATCGCGTTCAAACAGCATGGCCCCCACGGCGACCGCCAAGGCTTGCGCAGACTGTTCAGCGTGCGCAGGCGGTTCATCGTGCGCTAATTTATGCATGGAAACGTGCTCCGGAGGCCAGCTTGCGGCGCAGCAGTGGCGCGACGCGGTAGCGATCTTCGCCATAGCTGGCGGCCAGATTCGCCAGCACTTTGACGACCATATCCAGTCCGATCGCATCGGCCCACGCCAGCGGACCGCGCGGATAATTGACACCTTTCTGCATCGCCACATCGACTGCCTGCGCGCTGCAGACACCCTGATTTACCGTATCGGCAGCTTCGTTGGCCAGCATGGCAACGGTACGCATCACGGCCATGCCGGGTACGTCATCGAGCCGGGTGACCAGCAATCCGGCAGCCTGCAGCAGACCGACCACGGCCTGATAGGCAGCCGGCGAACACTGGTCGGCGCAGCTGAGCGCAATCCGCGTCGCACTGCCATAGTCCAGCGCCAGATCGAATAGCACCGTATCGGGATGCTGGTTATCACTGGCGCGCTGAGTGGCTGTGCGGCCATCCGTCAGGTATACGGCGGCGCCATTACAGTGGAATGCCGGCGCGTCCTCGGCCACCGCATTGCCACGTGCTTCAGGCGCTTTACGGTGGACCACCTGAATGCCGGCGGCGCGCAGGCGCGCGGCCAGACTATCGCTCATCCCGGCGCCCAGCACCTGCGTGCTCGCCACGCCCTGTGCCACGCTGTAGCTGACATACTCGGGCCTGGGCTGCGCCGCTTCGGCCTGCGGCGCCTGACGCGCACCAGTGCTAGCTGCTGGAGTGCTGTAATCGTACAGTCCCCGTCCCGATTTGCGGCCAAGGAAACCGGCATTCACCAGTTCCTGCTGCAGGATAGACGGGGTGAAGCGCGGGTCATTAAAGTAGGCGTGGAAGACCGACTGGGTGACTGAAAAATTCACATCGTGGCCGATCAGATCCATCAGTTCGAAGGGCCCCATGCGGAAGCCGCCCGACTCGCGCATGATGGCATCGAGCGTGGCCGCATCGGCCGCCTGCTCGCCCAGCAAGCGCCAGCCTTCGGCGTAATACGGACGCGCCACGCGGTTGACGATAAAGCCCGGCGTCGAACGCGCATGTACGGGATTTTTTCCCCAGGCCGCTGCAGTATCGAAGACCGTCTGCGCGACAGCTGCATCGGTGGCCAGACCGCTGATCACTTCCACCAGCGCCATCAGCGGCACCGGATTGAAGAAGTGCATACCCACCAGCCGTGCCGGAACCTTCAGCTTTGCGGCAATCGCCGTCACCGAGATCGACGAGGTATTGGTAGCGAGAATACAGTCCGCAGCGACGACGCCTTCCAGCTGCGCAAACAGCGCCCGCTTGACTTCCAGATCCTCGACGATCGCCTCGACTACCAGTGCCGTATCGGCCAGTTCTTCGATACTCAGCGCGGCATGAATGCGCGCGATCGCCGCAGCACATTCCGGCGCACCCAGACGTTGCTTCTGTACCAGCTTGTCGAGCGCCGCGGCAATATCGGACATGGCCTTGGCCACAGCTTGCGGGCGATTGTCATACAGCCGGACCGTGTAACCGGCCAGCGCCGCCACCTGCGCAATGCCTGCGCCCATCGCCCCCGTGCCGATCACGGCCACGCTGCGACTGGTATCGAGTGCCGCCATATTTATGCTCCCTTGAAGTGCGGGCTACGTTTTTCGATGAACGCTGCCACGCCTTCACGATAATCGGCACTGCGTCCCAGTTCGCTCATCATGCCCGCCTCCAGCGCCAGTTGTTGCGCCAGCGTGTTATGCGGACTGGCGTATAGCGCCTGCTTGGTCAGCGCCAGGCCTTTGGTGGGCGCCGTCGAAAAGTGCTGCGCCATGGTCTGAACACTGCTGGCCAGTTCGGCATCGGGGACGCACTTCCAGATCAGCCCCCACTGTTCCGCCTGCGCAGCACTAATCCGCTCGCCCAGCATCGCCATACCCATGGCGCGGGCATTGCCCACCAGTCGTGGCAGGAAGTAGGTACCGCCGGTATCGGGAATCAGCCCCAGTTTGCAGAACACTTCGACAAACGAGGCCGATTCACCAGCCACCACGATATCGCAGGCCAGCGCCAGATTCGCACCAGCACCGGCCGCCACACCATTCACGGCGCAGATCACCGGCATCGGCAAGGCACGCAGCGCCAGCACCAGCGGCGCATAATTCTTCTCGACCGACTCACCCAGATCAACCGCCGGGGCACCGGGCGCCACGGCACGGTCGGACAGATCCTGACCGGCGCAGAAGCCGCGACCGGCAGCCGCCAGCACCAGCACGCGCACACTGCCATCCTGCTGTACATGACGCATCGCATCGCGCACTTCTTCATGCATGGCCTGCGTGAAGCTATTCAGTTTGTCGGGACGGTTCAGCGTCAGCGTGGCAATGCCAGCCTCGATGCCGAATACGATATTTTGGTATTGCATGGGGTTTCCCTCGCGGTTATTCAAAGTGCTTGCCTGCTGTCGTTTGATTCAGCCTGTTTTAATCGGCCTGATCGAAGTCGATCACCAGCTTGTCGCTGACAGGGAAACTCTGGCAACTGAGGACAAAGCCACGGGCAATCTCGTAATCTTCCAGCGCGTAGTTGACATCCATATCGACCTTGCCTTCCACCAGTTTGCAGCGGCAGGTTGAGCATACCCCAGCTTTGCAGGAGTAACGCATATCGAGCCCGGCGCGCAGGCCGGCGTCAAGCAGCGATTCCTGATCCTGATTCATGGTGAAGGTGCTGGCATTGCCATCCATGATCACCGTGACTTCGGTGGCATGCTGTTCACCCGTGTGCTCTATGCTGCGGGCAGTCTGGCGGGCGGTATTGGTCGCAAACAGCTCGAACTTGATCTGCGCCTTCGGCATGCCGGCATCCTGCAGGGCAGCCGACACGGCCAGCATCATGTCTTCCGGCCCGCAGATAAAGGCCGCATCCAGATCTTCCACGCGCACCCAGTGCTGTAACAGCTGACGGCACTTTTCACCGGTGATGCGGCCATTGAACAATTCGATATCCTGCTGCTCGCGGCTCATCACATAGGCCAGCGTCAGGCGCTCCATGTAAGTGTCCTTTAACGCCGATAGCTCTTCCTTGAAGATCACCGACGACGAAGCGCGATTCCCGTAGAACAGCGTAAAGCTGCTGTGCGGCTCGGTCTCCAGTGTGGTCTTGATGATCGACAGGATGGGCGTAATGCCACTACCGGCCGCCACTGCCAGATAGTGCCTACGGCTTGCCGGATCGAGTGGCAAATTGAAGTGCCCCATCGGCGGCATCACATCGAGCGTCACACCGGGCGTTAGCGCGCCATGCGCCCAGCCGGAGAACAGCCCGCCCGGAATACGCTTGATGGCCACGCGCAGCGTTGCGTCCTGCACGCTCGAGCAGATCGAATACGAGCGGCGTACTTCTTCACCGTTGATCTGTGCGCGCAGCGTCAGGTGCTGGCCCTGCTGGTACTGGAAACTCTGTTGCAGGGCTGGCGGCACGGCGAAGCTGACAGCAATGGTGTCGCGGGTCTGCTGACTTACGCCGGCAACGGTCAGGGTATGGAATTGGCTCATGGTCTTGTTAGTGGCACTTGAAGTAATCGAAGGGCTCGTGGCAGTCCAGACATTTATAGAGTGCCTTGCAGGGTGTCGAACCGAACTGGCTGGTGAGCGAGGTGTGGGCCGAACCGCAATGCGGACAGGTCACTTGCGGCGCTGGCTGCTGCCGGGAGATTGCTGCATGGGCAGTGCTGCCCGCCGAGCGCTGCAAGCCGCTGATATCGATCACCTGCTGGGCGGGTGGCGCGATGCCGTAGCCGCGCAGCTTGTCCTTGCCGCTGGCGCTCATCCAGTCTGTAGTCCATGCGGGCGACAGCTGGTTTTGCAGGGTCAGCCGGGTCACGCCATGCGCAGCCAGGGCCTCGCTGATCGCATCCGCGATCACCTGCATGGCCGGACAGCCGGAATAAGTCGGCGTGATCACCACCGTGCAGAGGCCGTCCGCGCCCACCTGCACATCGCGCACGATGCCCAGATCAACGATGGAAATGACGGGGATTTCGGGATCGGCAACCGCACCCAGCCAGTCCCACACCTGAGCCGCATCGTAGCGGCTAGCAGCGCTGTTCATGGCGCAGTCCTTACCACGTGGAGTCAGGATAGGCGCGCTGCAGGAACTGCATCTCGGCCAGCAAATAGCCCAGATGCTCGCTGTGACGCCCCTGCTTGCCCCCGCGCTGCATCCACGCATCGGCCGCTGGCATGGTCAGCGTCGCTTCCGTGAAGATCGCCTGAACGTGCGCCAGCCATTGCGTGCGCAGTGCCGCTCCATCGGGTGCAACGCCGGCAGCGACCAGCGCCTGATCCAGCTCGTCGTAAATAAACATCTCGCCGCTATACATCCACAGCGCATCGGCCGCTGCCTGACAGCGCTGGTGACTGAACTCGGTCCCATCGCCAAGCCGCACAATCAGATCGCCGCTGCGGCGCAGATGGTAAGTGACTTCCTTGAGCGATTTTTCCGCAATCGCGGCAATGCGCGCATCGCTGCTGCGGGTCAGCGCTTCGATCAGGAAGTAGTGCCAGGTATCGAAGTAGAACTGCCGCATCATGGTGTCGGCATAGTTACCGTTCGGCTGTTCCAGCAGCAGACAGTTGCGGAACTGGTGGGCGTCGCGATGGAAAGCCAGCCGGTCTTCGTCGCGGCCCGCCTGTTCCAGTTCCCCCGCATAGCTGAACCACAAGCGGGTCTGGCCCAGCAGATCCAGCGCCACATTGGTCAGCGCCATATCTTCTTCCAGGGCCGGCCCTTTGCCGCACAGTTGCGACAGGCGCTGGCTGAGAATCAGGGCGTTGTCGCCCAGCCGCAGCAGGTACTCGAAGGTCTGCTGGGTAGTGTGAGTAGTCATGCCTTGCTTTTCCATGGTGCGCGACGCTTACAGGTTCTTGACTTCTTCCGGCATCGGGAAGAAGGTTGGATGGCGATATACCTTGCTGTTGGCAGGATCGAACAGCGCACCTTTATCGGCCGGGCTGCTGGCCACGATATCGGCCGCACGCACCACCCAGATACTCACGCCTTCATTGCGCCGCGTGTACACATCGCGTGCATTGTTGACCGCCATTTCCGCATCCGGCGCATGCAGACTGCCCACATGTTTGTGCGCCAGTCCGTGCTGGCTGCGGATGAACACTTCCCACAGTGGCCATTGTTTGCTCATGCTGCTCTCCTTAGATGTTTGGTGTGGCGTGCTTGTCGGCGTGGGCTTGCAGGGCGTCGCGGAACCACTGGCCCTCTTCCCATGCCG
>JAIXXN010000067.1 GCA_027490725.1 Oxalobacteraceae bacterium | reverse complement strand
TCAGATCCGACATTCAGACACAAGCTCTGCTGCGACCGGGGTCAGATCCGACATTCAGACACAAGCTCTGCTGCGACCGGGGGCAGATCCGACATTCAGACACAAGCTCTGCTGCGACCGGGGTCAGATCCGACATTCAGACACAAGCTCTGCTGTAATGGACGGGAAACAGCTCAGTTCGTGTCCGGATGTCGGATCTGACCCCGGTTGTCTGGCCAGGTGGGTAGGTGGGTCCAGGCGGCTTCCTGTTGCCAGTGGGCTAGCCAGTCGAACAGTTGGGCGGGCGGCATGGGGCGGGCGATGCCGTAGCCTTGTGCCAGTTCGCAGCCCAGTTGGAGCAGGGCGGTGCCGTGCTGCAGCGTTTCGACGCCTTCGCCGATGACGCCGCGATGGCAGGCCGCTGCCAGCCGGATGATGCCTTCGACGATGCCGCGGTCGTCCGGGTCGATCAGGATGTCGCGGATGAAGCTCTGGTCGATTTTCAGTATGTCTACCGGTAACTGGCGCAGGTAGGTGAGCGAGGAGTAGCCGGTGCCGAAATCGTCAAGCGCGAAGTGCACGCCCAGTTCGCGACAGCGCAGCAGAATGTTGATGGCCTGTTCCATGTCGGCCAGTGCGGTCGTTTCCAGCACTTCCACTTCCAGACAGGCGGGCGGCATGTCGGCATGCTCGGCGAGCTGGGCTTTCAGGTAGTCGTGGAAGTGGCCATGCAGCAGGTGGCTGGCGCTGATGTTGACGCTGATGCTGGTGGTACGCCCTGCCCGGGCCCAGCTGGCGCCCTGTGCCAGCGCCGTGCGCAGCACCCATTCGCCCACTGGTTGCTCGAGCTGGCTGCCGTCGATGGCGGGCAGGAATTGTGCCGGCTGCAGCAGGCCTTGCTCGGGATGCTGCCAGCGTAGCAGCGCCTCGACCCCGATCAGTTCGCCGGTGCGCAGATTGACTTTGGGCTGGTAGTGCAGCACCAGTTCCTGACGCTCCAGCGCTTGCCGCACCGAGTCGAGGAAGCGGCGGTGCTGCTGCACCTGCCGGTCGGCCGTCGGATCGAACAGGTGGTAGCGATTCTTGCCCGCTTCCTTGGCCTGATACATGGCCTGATCGGCGTGCCGCAGCAGCGCATCGGCATCGGAATTGTCGGTCGGGTACAGGCTCACGCCGATGCTGGCGGTGACGCACACGGCTTCCCGGTCGATCTGTACCGGCAGGTTTACGGCCTGCAGCAAACGGTCCAGTATCAGCATGCATTCTTCCGGCGTGGCGATGTCCGATAGCAGTACCACGAATTCGTCGCCACCCAGACGCGCCAGCGTGTCTTCGCTGCGCAGCATGTGTTGCAGGTGGTGGGTGACGCCCACCAGCAGGCTGTCACCGGCGGCGTGGCCGAGCCGGTCGTTAACCTGCTTGAAGCCATCCAGATCGAGGAAGCAGACGGCCAGCGTGCGTCCGCTGCGAGTGGCGCGGGCAATCGCCTGTTCCATGCGATCGGTCAGCAGGCGGCGGTTGGGGGTTCCGGTGAGCGGGTCGTAATGGGCGATGCGGTCCAGCTCGGCTTCGTGGGCCTTGAGCTGGCTGATGTCGGAGAATACCCCGACATAGTGTTCGATGTCACCGGCCGCATTCTTGACCGTGGAGATCGACAGCAGTTCGGCATACAGTTCCCCGGTCTTGCGGCGGTTCCAGATTTCGCCGCTCCAGAAGGTCTTGTGCAGCACCGAATCCCACATCGCCTGATAGTAGGCCGGGTCCTGCTGGCCGGAGGAGAGTATGCTGGGCGACTGGCCGATGATTTCTTCGGCGCTATAGCCGGTGATGCGGGTGAAAGCGGGATTGATCTTGGTAATGCGCATGTCGGTACCGACCACCATGATGCCTTCGTAACTGCTTTCAAAGACGGTGCTCGCTTCGCGCTGGGCCAGTTCGAATTTTTTGCGTTCGGTAATATCGGTATGGGTGCCGGACATCATCAGTGGCTGACCGTCGGCGCTGTACTCGACGATGCGCCCGCGCGTCAGGACCCAGCGCCAGTCGCCTTGTTTGCTGCGGGCGCGGAATTCCGCTTCATGGCTGGCGCTGGCGCCACTCAGATGGCGCTGGATCGAGGCCATTGCCTGCGGCAGATCGTCGGGATGCACGAGCTGGCTCCAGTTGTCCGGCGCGACCAGCATTTCGCCGGCGCGATAGCCCAGCATTTCTTCCCAGCGTGCGCTCACTTCGAAATGCTGGGTTTGCAGATTCCAGTCCCAGTAGCCCTGATCCGAGCCTTCGATCATGCGTTCCAGCCGCTGTTGCTGTTCGCGCAGGGTGGCGGCTGCCAGACGCTTTTCGCTGATGTCGGACAGGATGCCGACGATACGCGCGACACTGCCATCGGCATTGAATTCCGTCGCGCGGCCTTTGGTATGCATCCATTTGACGTCGCCGTTGCGGGTCAGCAGGCGGAATTCGTAGTCCAGTGTGGGCGTGCTGCCAGCACAGTGGGCCTCGATGGTGGTCAGCACTGTCGGTAGGTCATCCGGATGCACCAGCCGCTTGAAAAACGCCAGATCGTGGGTGTCTTCGGCCGCCACATAGCCGGTTACGGCGTAATACTGGGGCGAGCGGTAGATTTTTCCACTGCGCAGATCCCAGTCCCACAGACCGTCGCTAGTCGCTTCGATGGCCATTTCGAAACGCCGCTGGTTGAGCCGGTTCTGTAGTGCTTCCTTCCTGAGCTCGGTAATGTCGCGCGAGATGCCGAACATACCGCCGAGTTGGCCATATTGATCGAGGATCGGGCCTTTGGTAACGGAAAAATCGCGCACCGAACCGTCCGGCATGCTCAGGTGTTCCTCGTGCGACTGCATGGCGCCGCTGAGCATCACGGCACGGTCTTTGTCGACCACCTGCTGTGCCGAAGTGGGCTCGAGTAACTGGTAGTCATCGCGCCCCAGTATCTGCGCCACCGGCCTGTCCATAAAGCGCGCGGTGGCCTGATTGGCCAGCAGGTAGCGTCCCTGTCTATCTTTGACGAAGATGGCGTCGGACGTGCCGGAAATGACGGCATCGAGTAGTTGCCGTTTGGCTTCGGCGCGTGCACTGGCCTGTTGCAGCATTTCGCTCAGCAGACTGACGGCAATGCCGTTGACCACCATGAAGCACCATTGCAGCACGGCGTCGGGATTTTCCACTTGCCAGTTGAAGACGGACGGGATGATG
The DNA here is from genome assembly GCA_027490725.1 of Oxalobacteraceae bacterium. Lineage (GTDB taxonomy): Bacteria > Pseudomonadota > Gammaproteobacteria > Burkholderiales > Burkholderiaceae_D > Rugamonas. Next base: position 19,398 of record JAIXXN010000067.1, on the reverse strand, counting down.
AAGTACTCGGTACTCAGCGCGGCCAGTGCCGTGGCCAGCAGGCCGGGCCCGAGTCCGCCCAGCGTCGCGCTGAGGACGATCGGCAGCATGAACAGAATCAGCATCGGTGCGCGCTGCGACGACCAGGCCAGATGCAGGGCCAATGTGCTGAGGGTGATGGCGCTGGCCACCACATACATGGGCCAGCGGCTGCGCTGCAGGTTCAGGCCGCTGGTTAGTGAACTGATCATGCTCAGGTTCTCTGGTGCATCGCTGGCGGGCACCGAACGCAGCCCCCAGAAAAACAGCGCGGCGGTAATCACCACGAAGAACACCCCTTTGGCGCTGGAGAGCCAGACCACGTTTTGCCAGTCGGTCAGTGCTGCCAGCAACTGGTCGGACAGGAAGATCCACAGCAGGGCGCCGAGCCCATACAGGGAGGTGAGCAGCAGGATGAAGCGCTGACGTGCGGTCGCGGCAAAACGCATGGGTTCTCACTGGGTGGCGGTTGTCGCCGCAGCGGCGCGGCGCACAGTTTGGGCGCGCACACTGCAGACCTTATGAGACTGAACGTTTTACGCGATTTTGTCTACCGAAATTGGATGGCTGGCGTTGCAGTCATGCCAGAAATGCTTCCGGCATGATACTTTTACGTTACCATAAAGGTAATTTTTAAATGGCTATCCTTCAGGGGGAGCGCATGATGCGTCGAATACTGGCCTTGCTCGGTTTCAGTCTGGGGAGCTTGCTAGCGCAGGCGGCACCCATCGAAATCATGGTGGAAGATGCGGCGGCGCCGATGTCGAATCCGGACGGTAGCGGTTACGCGAATGACATCGTGCTGGCAGCCTTCGCTGCCATGGACACGCCCGTCACCTTGACGGTGGTGCCGTATGCCCGCTGCAAGCAGTACGTGCTGGCGGGCGCCGTGGCGGGCTGCCTGAGCATGTCCGATGCGCCTGAACTGGAAGGCAAGGTCCGGCTCGCCGACCAGCCACTGTTCTCTGCCTATCCGCGGTTTTTCTACCATGCCCGCCGTGCCGTGGCCGCCCGTTCGCTGGACCAGTTGAAGCCGGGACTGCGACTGGGTATCGTCAACGGTTACGAATATCCGGCAGAAATTTTGCGCCTCAGGGAGCGCGGGATCCATTTGCTGCCGGCCCGTTCGGAAGCGACCAATCTGAAAAAGCTGGCAGTCGGTCATATCGATCTGGTGGTCAGCATGATGGATGACTTTAAGAGCGATGCGACGCTACTGGCGCAGGCCGGCGTCGACAATATCGTGTTTGCCTTCCAGGTCACGCCGCAGGGTTCGTATATCGGCTTTAGCAGCCGCCATCCGCAGGGCGAGGCAGCGCGCCAGCTGTTCAACCGCGGCTATGCACAGATCGTCGCCAATGGTGCCCGGGCTGCCATCGAACGCAAGTGGCAGCCCCGTAAGCCATTGTCTTGAAAGACATTTTGCTGATTTAATATCTTGACTGCCAAATAGCAACACCTACGGCATGCAGTGCCCTCTCACGGCGCACTGACTGTTTGGTTGCAAGCCACTTCGTGGGATACTGGACGCACGCGCAAGTGCGCGACGGGATCGGTACCATGCCAGCTTCTGAAACACGCCCTCCACAGGTGACTGCCTCGGCCGTCGCAGGGGCTGAGTCATTGTTGCGGCAACTGCGCGAGTGTCTGTACGGCCACGACATGCTGCATTTACGGCCGGTGCTGCTGCAATTGCAGCAGGAAAAACTGAACGCTACACAAAAACTGGAGCTCGAAGCATTCCAGTTACTGGACCGCGCCGCCAGCATCGACAACCAGGCCGAAGCCCTGCTGATGCCGGCCAAGGCCTTGCAGTTGCAGGCCCAGACCGAACAGCATCCGCTGGCGCAGGCGGCCGCTTTCCGTGCCCTGCACTGGGTGCAGATGCGCATGCGGCTGCACCACGCGGCGCTGGAAAGTCTGGCCCGGGCGGGCGAATTGTACGAGCGCTGCGCGCTGCCGGTGCTGGTGCTGCAAATGCGCGCGGCACGTTGCCGGGTGATGCTGAGTGCGGAAATGTACGAGGAATTGCGCCAGTTCTGTGCGGCCATGCTGGCCCAGAGCGAAGCGCTCAGCCCTGCCATCTACACCACCCTGATCGATTATTCGGCTTCGGCGTCCTACTATCTGGCGCTGGAGGAAAACGATCCTGCGCAAGCCGACCAGCACTGGGGCGACTGTCTGTCGCGCCGGGTACAGGTGCTGCAGTGCACCCGCCAATACGGGCTGGCAGCGCAGGAATGCGTGGCGCTACTGAACCTGGCCGTGGTATCGGCAACCCGCGAGCAGACGGCCGAGTGCCGCAACTATATCCAGCAGGTGCATGAGAAATTCGGCAATGATGGTTACTGGGCGCCATGGCTGCACCTGTGCGAGCTGATGATCCAGTGTGCGCAGGGCGAACGCCAGTCCGCCTGGCAAGCCCTGCTGGCCTATGATGCGACACTGGCAGGCGAGTCGCGCCATCCCGGCCGGCTGCGCGAAATCTGTCTGTATGCAATCCGCCGCTACGGTCGGCGCTGGGGCTATCTGGAACAGGCGCTGCAGGCCACCATGGAGCAGGTGGCGCTGGAGCGGCATCACAAGCGCGAACTGTCGACGTCACTGGGCGAAACCCTGAATGCCGTGATGGAGCGGCCGCAACTGCTGTACCAGAATGCCCTGCTAGCCCAGCATGGCACGGTGCTGGAAAATTCGCTGGTGCAGCGTAATCAGGAATTGCAGCAGGAAGTGGCGACCCGTCAGGCGGCCGAAGTGGCGCTGCAGGCCGCCCATGACCGGCTGGAACAGGAGGTGCGCGAGCGCACCGCGGCACTGGAGCAGGCCATGCATTCGCTGATGCAGCAGGAAAAACAGCTGGGTCTGTCGCGGATGGTGGTGGGCATGGCACACGAATTGAATACGCCGCTGGGCAATGCGCGGGTGGCGGCCAGCGCCATTACGGCGCAGGCCGCTTCGCTGCAGCAGACGCTGGTCTCGGGCGCGCTGCGCCGCAGTGCGCTCGACGGCTGGTTCGATGCCGTGCAGCAGGGCGGTGCGCTGGTGGACCGGGCTTTGTGCCAGATTAGCGAGCTGGTCGACCGTTTCAAGAGCCTGTCTGGCGAGCCGGTACAGGAAGCACCGAGCCGTTTCGACCTGAGCGACCGGCTGCGCTTCTGTGCGGAACACTGGCGCAGCAGCCTGCAGCAGCGTGGCATTACGCTGCTGCTGGAGATGCCGGAGCAGTTATGGCTGGTCGGTTATCCGGGCGCCTGCCAGATCGTGTTCCAGCATTTACTGGATAACTGTCTGATGCATGCGTTTGCCCAGCGTAGCGCCGGCCAGATCACGGTGCGCACGGCGCGGGACGGGCCGGCGGTGGTGATCGACTGGCGCGACGATGGTTGCGGTATCGAAGCCGAGCATCTGTCGCGCGTGTTCGAACCTTTCTTTACTACCCAGCTGGGCCTGACTGGCACAGGGCTGGGTCTGGCCAGTGTCCACAGCATGGTGGTGAGTATGATGCGCGGCCAGCTATCACTGGAGAGTGTGCGCGGTCAGGGTTGCCATTTCCAGCTGCGCCTGCCGGCGGCACTGACGCTGGACACGGCCGAGTCGTCTGCCGGCAGCTGAAGCGCGCCCGCGCCAGCCTGCCAGCGCCCCTTCAGGGCGCCGGATTCCAGTCATATTCCATCTGTCTGGCGGTGGCCTGTGCCAGCGCCATGCCGGCCAGCCGTGCCACCAGATACAGCGACATATCGATGCCGGCGGAAATTCCGGCGCTGGTCAATATGCGGCCGTGATCGATCCAGCGCTGCTCGCCCGCCAGCCTGAGCTGCGGATAGGCAGCGGCCAGCGCGGCCTGATCTTCCCAGTGGGTGGTCACGCTCAAACCATCAAGTAAGCCGGCCTGCGCCAGCAGGAAGGCGCCCGTGCAGACCGAGGCCGTCAGTTCGGTGCGCGCGGCAGTGCGGGCCAGCCAGGCGCACACCGGTGCCTGCGTCAGTTGGGCGTCGACCACCCCGCCCGGCACGATCAGCACATCGAGCGCGGCCACACTGTCCCAGTCGTCGTCCGGCAGTACGCGCAGGCCGGCGCGCGCTTGCACGGGTGCCAGTGTGCGCGCCACCGTGCGGACCACAAACGGTAGGTGAGCCGGATTGCTGCGCGCGGCCACCCGGCTGGCGCAGGTCAGCACTTCATACGGGCCGGCGAAGTCGAGCACTTCAACCTGGTCAAACAGATAAATGCCGATCTGGCGGGTCATGGGCGCACTCCGGTGGGGAAAGCGCCATCATGGCGCAGGCCGGTTTGACAGTTCTGACAATCATGGTGGAATATCTGCCACATGAAAACCATCGATATCTGGCTGCTGGTGTACCCCGGTTTCGTGCTGCTCGATGCCAGCGGGCCGGCCCAGGTGTTTGCCAGTGCCAATGATGAAGCGTGTGCGGCCGGGCAGGCGCCGCCCTACCGGCTGCATCTGATCGCGCCCGGTGGCGGGCTGATGAATTCGACGGCGGGCCTCAGTCTGCAGGCGCAGCCACTGCCGCGCCGCAGTCTGGCCGGTGCCACCCTGATTGTGGCCGGTGGCCGCGGTGCACAGGGCGGCGCACCGCATGCCGATGCCGCCACTCTGCGCTGGCTGCGCCGCGTTGCGCTAGCCAGCGCGCCCTTACAGCGTTGCTGTGCAGTGTGTACCGGCGCCTTTTTGCTGGCGCAGGCCGGCTTGCTCGATGGCCGGCGCGCCGTTACCCACTGGCTCGATGTGGCGGCCTTGCAGGCCCAATATCCGGCCCTGCAGGTGCAGGATGACGCCATTTATGTGCGCGATGGCAGCTTTTACACCTCGGCCGGCATCGCCGCCGGCATGGATCTGGCGCTGGCGCTGGTGGAACAGGATCTGGGCGCCGCCGCGGCGCTGGCCACGGCACGCCGGCTGGTGCTGCCTTACCGGCGTGCCGGTGGCCAGCGCCAGTTCAGCACCGAGTTACAGCTACAGGTGGCGCCCGGCGGTGTGGCGGCACGGCTGGCCGACTGGCTGCGTCCGCGACTCGCGCTGCTGACGCCGATTCCGCAGATGGCGGCGGCACTGGCACTGTCCGAGCGCAGCCTGCACCGCCATGTGCGCCAGGAAACCGGGCTCACCCCGGCCCAGTTGCTGCTGCAAATGCGTCTGGACCATGCTTGCCGCCTGCTCGAGCAGGGTCGCATCAGTCTCAAGCAATTAGCCCGCCAGAGCGGCTTCGCCAGCGAGTACAATTTGCGGCGCGCTTTTGTGGCGCGACTGGGCGTGCTGCCCAGCGCCTATGCCGAACGGTTCGGCACCCGGTGCGCAGTGCAAGGAGCAGAAAAACCATGATGCAGGCGTTTGAAACGTGGCTGGCGCGGGTGCTGGTACTGAATAGTGTGCTGACCTTCGGGGTCTGCCTCGGCTGGCTGGGGCCGCCACAAGCGAGCGGTGAACTGGCGTGGCTGTTAGGCGCGGCATGCGTCGGGCTGGTGTCCGGCCTGCTGGCCTTGCGCGGCAAGCTGGCCGGCTGGTACGGCAGCCTGCTGTATTACGGTGTGCAGGTGTTCAGTTACTACCCCCTGGCGGGTGGTACACCGTGGTCGCTTAAAGCCGGTCTGAGCATTGGTGTGGTGCTGCACTGGAGCTCGGCAGTAGTGGTGATCAATGTGCTGGCGGTGGCGCTGCTGGCCGCCAGTGGCGCACCGCTGTGGCGCGCCCTGCGCCAGCGCGATCGCCTGAACTGAGGCGGAATTCCCGCCTTACTCCCAGTTGGAGATTTACCCCTGCCGTTGTACTATGGCTCAGCAGTCAGAGCGGTTTTTAGCCAGTGCCTGAGCCACAGCAAGCGTGGTGTCCGGCCCGTTAGCGCCGCTCACTGTGGCGGAAGCTGGCGAGCGGACGCGAGATCCGTACCATAAGGCTAGACAGTCATCCCATGTTCGATTTAATGAAATTTGCTTCCCATCCCTGCCTGGAAGGCGATGGCCAGAGCTATACCTACCAGCAGGTGCATCAGACGGTCGCGCTGATGCAGCCGCACTTCATTGAACGCCATCTGATTCTGTGCCTGTGTGAAAACAGCCCCGACGCGCTGATCGCCTACCTCGCCTGTCTGCAATTCGATCAGGTCGCCATTCTGGTGGACGCAGCGCAAGCGGCACCGGCGCTGCTGGCCATCATTGCGCAGCATGAACCGGCCTATCTGTGGATGCCGGAACGGCGTAGCGCCGAACTCGGTAGCGGCCGGGTGGTGTACCGGCTGGGCAGCTATGTGCTGTGGCAGCGCGACGTGGTGCCGGCCAGCCTGCATCCGCAATTGCAGCTGCTGCTGACCACTTCGGGTTCGACCGGTAGCAGCAAATTCGTGCGCCTGAGTCGCCAGAATCTGCTGGCCAATGCCGCCTCGATCTCCTCCTATCTCGCCATCGAGGCCAGTGACGTGGCCGTAACGACTCTGCCGTTTAGCTATTCCTTCGGGCTGTCGATCATTCACACCCATTTGCTGGCCGGTGCCTCGATCCAGCTGACGACGCTTACTCCGCTGAGCCGCGAGTTCTGGGAACTACTGCAGAATAAAGCCGTGACCTCGCTGTCCGGCGTGCCTTACACCTTCGACATGCTGAAGCGGGTCAAGCTGGAGCGCTTCGAGCTGCCCGCGCTGCGCTATCTGAGTCAGGCCGGCGGCAAAATGAGCCCGGATGGACTGGCCTATCTGCTGCGTCTGTCGCAGGAAAAACACTGGCCCTGCTTCGTCATGTACGGCCAGACCGAAGCCACTGCACGCATGGCGTATCTGCCGGCTGACTGGCTGGAACGCAAACTTGGCAGCATCGGTCAGGCCATCCCCGGCGGGCGCTTCGAGATTGTCGATGCGCAGCGTCAGGTGCTGTCAGCGCCCGGCGAGAAGGGCGAACTGGTGTACTACGGCCCGAATGTGGCGCTCGGTTATGCCAGCACCCGTGCCGATCTGGCGCGCGGCGATGACTGGCAGGGCCAGTTGTACACGGGGGATGTGGCCTATCGCGACGCCGATGGCTACTATTTCATCACCGGACGCCTGAAGCGTTTCCTGAAGATTTTTGGTAACCGCATTTCGCTCGACGAAGTGGAAGCACTGTTGCAGCAAGCCTATCCCGACCACGAATTTCTGGCCTATGGTCAGGATGATGCCCTGCGTCTGGCCTATGTCGGGACGCAGCCGGGCGAGGTGCTGACCGGTTTTCTGGCGTGCCAGCTGGGACTGCACCGTAGCGCGATCCGCAGCGAGGCCTTGGCCGCACTGCCGCGCCTGGGCAATGGCAAGATTGATTACGCAGCGTTGACGGTCTGAGACCGGCCGCTGCAAGTAGTAGTGACAGCATAGAGAAAGTTAAAGCGACCATGAGTAGCACGGCAGAGAAAAAAACCATACTGGTGACAGGTGCTAGCTCGGGCATTGGTCTGGCGCTGGTGCGTCAGCTCGATCAGGCCGGTCACCATCTGCTGCTGGTGGGGCGTTCGGCCGAGAAGCTGGCCGAGCTGCGCGCCAGCCTGAGCAGTAGCAGCGTGGCACTGCCCTATGATCTGGCCGACCATGAGCAACTGGCCGCGCTGGGAGCGCAACTGCCGGCCCGCATCGATGGTTTCGTGCATGCGGCCGGTCTGGAATCGGTGGTGCCGCTGCGCATGGTCAGTTACCAGAAGTTCGATTACCTGATGCGTCTGCACCTGTATGCGCTGGTAGAAATCCTGCGTCTGATCGATAAGAACAAGAAGAAAGAAGACGACTACTTGACCAGCGTGGTGGCCCTGTCCTCGGTCGCCTCGGATGGCGGTGGCGTCGGCCAGACCATGTATGCCGCGTCCAAGGCGGCGCTGGAAGCGGCGGTGCGGGTGCTGTCGAAAGAACTGGCTCCCAAGCGGATCCGCATCAATGCCATCAAGCCGGGCATCGTCGACACGGAAATGACGCGCCGCTGGATGCGCCGCATCGGCATCGCCGATCCGGCTGAAGTCGATAGCATGCAGTTAAATGGCATGGCCCAGCCGGACGAGATCGTGGCACTGATCCTGTTCCTGCTATCGGATCAGTCGCGCCACATCGTTGGTACGCAAATCAAGATAGATGGTGGTGGACCCACTGGAAAGGTATTTTAATATGGCAAATCTGTCCTTCGATCAGTACCGCATCGTGGCAATGGCCACCAGTGTGCCGACGCCGGTGCGTACCAGCCAGGATTTTGCCGCGCAGTACGGGCAGGATGTGGTTGATAAGATCATCAAGAACGTCGGCGTGGTGCAGGGGCATCTTTCCGATGCGCACACCACCACCTCGGATCTGTGCCTGCATGCGGCCAACACCCTCCTCGACGGCATGGCGATTGCCCGTGATTCCATCGACGTGCTGCTGTTCGTCAGCCAGACCCCGGACTATGTGGCGCCGTCCACCGCCTGCGTACTGCAGGACCGGCTGGGCCTGTCAGTTGACTGCCTGGCTTACGACATCAATCTGGCCTGCTCCGGCTTTGTGTACGGGATCAGCGCGGCGCTGTCGTATCTGGCCAATCCGGGCATCCGGCGCGTGCTGCTGCTATGCGGCGATACGGTCAGCAAGCACTGCTCGCCGGAAGACCGCGGGCTGGTGATGCTGTCCTATGATGGCGGTTCGGCGATTCTGATCGACAAGGATCTGGATGCCAAAGATCAGGCGCATTTCAAATTGCGTACCAATGGCTCGGGCTATCGCAGTCTGATCGTACCTTACGGTGGTTACCGTCACCGCATCGGCTCGGCCGAACGCACCCTGCGCGAGCCGGAAGTGTCGCGCTGCGATTACGACGGGTATATGAATGGCGCCGATGTGTTCCGTTTTTCGATTACCGAAGTGCCGAAACTGGTCAAGGATTTCAAGAACGATTTCGCCATCGATTATGCGCAGGTGGACCGGCATATTCTGCATCAGGCGAATATCTTCATCATGAAAAATATCGCCAAACGGGTCGGGATTACGGAAGACAAAATGCCGGTCAGCATAGACCGCTACGGCAACACCGGCGCTGCCACGATTCCGCTGACGATCTGTGACCATTATGCCCGTCAGGGCGTGGCCGAGGTCAGTGAAACCGTGTCGGTCTGCGGCTTCGGCATCGGGCTGTCACTGGGCGTAGGCCTGATCACCATGCGCAATACCCGGGTCTTCCCGATCGGTCTGTGTGGTGAGTATTTCGACGATAATATCGAAAACCTGCATAACGAAACCAAGAGTTTGGTAAATTGCTAGGGAAGTACTGATTTATTTCTGGCAGATGGGATAGCACGCGCAAAAAGCGGCCGGCCTTCCTTAGGCTGGTTCAATACACTGGATGAATTATGGATGTGGTGATTTTCGGGGCCGGGGGATTAGGGCGGGAAATATATGATACGCTGCTGACCATCAATGCCGGCACTGCAGGCAGTACGGCGCGCTTCAATCTGCTCGGTTTTATCGACGAAGTGAAGACCCCCGGGGTGCTGGTGAATGGTGTGCCGGTGCTGGGTGGTGCGGACGTACTGGCATCGCTGCGCGGCCGGGTCGGTGTGATTCTGGGGATCGCCGATGCGGCGGTGCGCAAGAAGCTGCACCAGCACTATCGCGCTGACTTCGCCTTCCCCAACATCATCCATCCGAGCGCTTTCGTGTCGGGGTTTGCCACCCTGGGCGAGGCCATACTGCTGCAGTCCAGCTGCATCGTGGCGGCCAATGCGCGGATCGGCGATGGCGTCATGATGAATGCGCATTCCGGGGTCGGTCACGATGCCGAGGTGGAAGACTACTGTTCCATCATGAGCTATTGCGATCTGGCCGGCGGCAGCAAGCTGGGCACGCTGAGTTTTGTCGGCACGGGTGCCAAGGTGATCCCATCGACCAGCATCGCTGCCGAGAGTTATCTGTGTGCCGGTGCGGTGGTGTTCAAGAGTGTGGTGGAAAAATCGAAGTTGATGGGTAATCCGGCAAAAATAATAGGATAGGGGGAAATCATGGATATCGCAGAAAAAAGCCAGTTGCTGGCAGAAATGCTGGAAGTGGATGTGTCGGAAATTAATGCTGAGGCTGCGCTGGATTCCTTCGCGAGCTGGGATTCGATGGCGGCACTGTCGCTGATCGCCCTGCTGGAAGAGCATTTCGGTCGCGCCGATGTAGATGGCGGTCTGATCCGTAAAATGAAAACAATCGATGACGTTTTTAAAGTGATGGAAAAATAATATGAGCAATCTCGACAAATACCAGAAAGTTTTTAAAGAGTCGTTCCAGTACGAAGGTGATCTGGAGCAGCTGGCGTATCAGGGCATTACCGAATGGGATAGCGTCGGTCATATGCAACTGATGGCCGCTCTGGAAGATATGTTCGGCATCGAACTGGACGTTGATGACATCATCGACTTCTCCAGCTTCAAAAAAGGCATCACGATTCTGGCCAAGTACAACGTGGCGATCTGATCATGACTGAAGCCCTTCATTTCGATATCAACGGGATCAAGGAATGCCAGCGCAACCGGCATCCCCTGTTGTTTGTGGACCGTGTCTATGATGTGGTGCCGGGCGAAAAAGCCTCGGGCCTCAAGTGTTTCACCTATAACGAATGGTTCTTCCCGGCCCATTTCGACGATGAACCCAATGTGCCGGGTTTCATCCAGGTGGAGTCATTGGTGCAAACCTTCATCATGACCTTCCTGTCGAAAGACGAATTGAAGGGCAAGAAGACCAATTTCCTGGGCATTAACAACGTCAAGTTCAAGCGCAAGATCGTGCCCGGCGATACCCTGATCGTGCATGCCACGCTGCAGTCCTACCGGCGCGGCATTGCCACCGGTAGTGCGGTGAGCTTTGTCGGCGACGAGCCGGCCTGCTCGGCCGACTTCGTGGTGGCTGTGCCGGATGTGCTCGATCAGTTCAAACCGAAGAGCGCGCCATGAGACTGGCTGATTACGTTTTCGAAACGCTGGCCGATCAGGGTGCCGACACCGTGTATCTGGTGACGGGCCGGGGCGCGCTGTTTCTGACCGATGCGGTGGCCAAGTCCAAACGCTTGCGTCCCGTGTGTACCCACCACGAGCAATCGGCTGCCTACGCGGCGGCGGCACGTGCCCAGTTGCACAACCAGCTGGCCGTGTGTCTGGTATCGACCGGTTGCGCCTCGACCAATACCGTGACGGGTGTGCTGAGCGCCTATCAGGATGGCTTGCCGGTGGTGTTCATCTCCGGCCAGAACGTGCTTAAGGAAACCACTTACTACACCGGGCATAAACTGCGCACCTACGGTCAGCAGGAAGCCAATATCATCGAGATCGTTAAGTCGATCACCAAATATGCGGTCACGGTCACCGACCCGCGCGAGATCCGCCAGCAGCTCGAGCAGGCGATCTATCTGGCCAATGAAGGCAAGAAGGGTCCGGTCTGGATCGATATTCCGCTCGACCTGCAAAGTGCCCAGATCGAACCGGAAGAACTGGCCGGCTACACGCCGCCCGGCGGGCAGGTGCAGGCGGCCGTCAGCGAGATCGACTATCTGCGTGATGCGCTGGCCAAGGCGCAGCGTCCGGTACTGCTGATCGGCTCGGGTATCCGCTCGTCCGACATGCTGGCGCCGTTTGCCGAGTTTGCCGAAACCAACCAGATTCCCGTGGTGTATACGCCGAGCTCGGCCGATTGCTATCCGCTGGCCCGGCCGCTGTCGGTCGGATCGCTGGGCAGCATGGGCTGTTCGCGCGCCGGGGCGTTTGCGGTACAGAATGCCGATTGCGTGGTGGTACTGGGCAATCGCCTGTCCTCGATTACCACCGGGGTCGACCTGTGCAAATTTGCCCGCGATGCCAAACTGATCGTGGTCGATATCGATCAGGATGAACACACCAAGAGCGAGCTGAAAATCGACCGGCTAATTGTGCAGGATGTACGCTTCCTGTTCGAACGGCTGGGTAGTGCCCGCATCACTGCCGACACGGCCGAGTCTGCAGCATGGGTGGCCCGTTGCCAGCACTGGAAAACCGTGTTTGCGCGTGAGTCGCATTTCGTCTCCGATGCACGGATCGATCTGTACGATCTGATGCCGGTGTTGTCCGAGCAACTGGCGCAGGACGCCATCGTGATTACCGACTCCGGCCTGATCGAAGTGATTCTGCCGTCGAATCTGGACTTTGGCAGCGCGCGGCGCGCCATCCACCCCGTCTCGCAAGGCGCCATGGGCTTTTCGATTCCGGCCGTGCTGGGGGTGGCCGATGCCGGCCGCCAGACCGTGGTGGTGGTGGGCGATGGTTCCTTCATGATGAATATGCAGGAACTGGAAACCATCCGCGCGCACAAGATCCCGCTCAAGCTGCTGGTGGTGAATAACAATGTGTATTCCATCATCCGCCGGCGCCAGCAGGAACTGTTCCGCAACCGCACCATCGGTACTGATCCCGGCAACGGCGTGACGGTGCCGAACTTCGAAAAAGTCGCGGCGCTGTTCGACTTTGCCTATGTGCGCATCGATGATCCGGCCGGTCTGCAAGCCGGTATCGCGCAGGTGATGCAGCATGAGGGGGCAGTGCTGTGCGAGATCATGGGCAAAGATACCCAAGAATATGTGGAAGTGTCTCACGCCAAGAATAGCGCCGGGAAATTTGTCCGTCGTCCGCTCGAAGATCAATGGCCTTTCCTCGACAGGGAGCAATTCCTGGCCGAAATGGTCGTCGAACCGATAGATCAGTAAGGGGGTAGCGTGAAACTTAATAACGGCGTGGTGATTGAAAACTACGGCAAGCCGTATTTCATCGCCGAACTCAATACCAGCCATTTCGGCAATGTCGAAACGGCCAAGCAGATGATCGTGGCCGCCAAACAGGCGGGCTGCGATTGCGTGAAGTTTCAGTCGTGGTCGGCGAATACCCTGTATTCGAACACCTATTACCGGCAGAATCCCGTCGCCAAGCGCTTTGTCGACAAGTTTTCCTTCGCGCCGGAAAAGCTGAAAGAACTGGCCCTGTATGCACAGCAGCAGGGCATCGCTTTCGCGTCGACCCCGTATTCCTGCGACGAAGTGGATTTTCTGATCAAGGAGTGCGGTGTCCCCTTCATCAAGATCGCTTCGATGGAAATTAATAATTTCCCGTATCTGGAGTATGTGGCGCGTACCGGCTCGGCGATTATTCTGTCGACCGGCATGGCCGATCAGGAAGAGATTAGCCGCGCTGTGAACACCATCGTTGGCGCCGGCAATCCCAATGTCTGCGTGCTGCATTGCGTGTCGATCTATCCGGCCGATCCGGAGACCATCAACCTGAACAATATGCTGACTTTCCGTCAGCTGTATCCGCAGCAGCCGATCGGTTACTCCGACCATACGCTGGGTCTGGCGACGCCGGTCGCGGCAGTCGCGCTGGGGGCGCCCATCATCGAAAAGCATTTCACGCTCGATTCCAAAAAGATCGGCATGGATAACCAGATGGCCATGGAGCCGGACGAGTTCGCAAGCATGATCAGCGCCTGCACGGCAGCCTGGCAGTCGCTGGGCGCCGCACAGCGGGTGGTATCGCAGGCCGAGCTGGCGCAGCGCGCCAATATGCGGCGCAGCATCGTTAGCAAGCGGGCGATTCCGGCCGGTACCGTGATCACGCTCGATGATCTGGAATTCAAGCGTCCCGGTGACGGCTTCAGTCCGGCCCAGCTCGATGCCGTGCTGGGCCAGCAGGCCGTTGCCGACATCGCTGCCGATGAAGTGATTTACGGGACCATGATCCGCGAATGATCCGCGTCACCCTGCTTAACCGGTCCAAGCCGCGGACGGTGCTGCTGGTGCATGGCCTGTTTACGAGTTCCGGTTTCTGGTTGCCGTATCTGGCCAATCTGAAAGAGTACCGGCTGATTATTCTCGACATCGACTACCGCCAGATTGCTCAGCCTGGCAAAATTGATGACTATGTTCAGCAGGTCAGCGCGGTGATTGCCGAGCAGGCGGAGGGGCATGTGGCAGCGGTGATTTCCCATTCGCTCGGTTCGCTGATTGCCAGCCTGCTGGCGCCAGCCTGCCGCACCCGCAGCATTGAAATCTGTCCGGTGCGTTGTGCCACGCGCCGCAATCTGGCGCAGTTTGTCGACACCATCGCCGCCAAGGTGCCGGCAGCGCTGGGACGCGAAGGGGTGCTGCAAATGCTGCACGATGCGGATCAGGCGATTGCCAGCCATGCCCTGCGGGTGCAGGCGCCGCCGTCCACCACGATCTATCTGCCGGATGCCGATCCGTTTTTCAGCTACCATCCGGGCACGGCGTTTCAGCAGTTTAGCGGCGATCATTTCGAGATCGCTGCTGCCATGGCCGAGCTTGGCCCAAGGATTTCCTGATGAGTTACTACGATCATTTTGCCGCGCTCGATCCCGAGCAGCCCTATGGCCTGCCGGCGGCAGAGAAGTCGCGTCTGCTGCTGGCTTTGCTGCAGGAACTGGGCGCACACCACCGTCAGCATTCGCCGGCCTATGCCAGCATCGTTGCCAGTCTGGGCGGACCGGCCGTGGCGCAGCGGCTCGACCAGTTGCCGTTTCTGCCGGTGCGCCTGTTCAAGCATCTGGATCTGCTCAGCATCCCGCGCGAACAGGTGTTCAAGACCCTGACCTCGAGCGGCACCAGCGGCCAGAGTGTTTCGAAGATCTATCTGGGGCGCGACAATGCCGCCATGCAGACCAAAGTGCTGGGCGCCATCATGTCCAGCTTCCTCGGCAAGCAGCGCACCCCGATGGTGGTGATCGACGCGGAAGACATACTCACCGATCGCCGTAAATTCAATGCCCGTGCCGCCGGTGTGCTGGGTTTTTCGCTGTACGGCAAAGACCATGCGTACGCACTCGATAGCGCGATGCAACTAAAGCTGGACGCGTTGCAAGCCTACTGCGAGAAATACCGCGCAACCGGCATCTATGCCTTCGGCTTTACGTTTGTGGTGTGGAAGTTCCTGTGCCAGTATCTGGTCCAGCATGGCATCAAGCTGGACTTCGGCCCGCGCAGTGTGCTGGTGCATGGCGGTGGCTGGAAAAAACTGGTGGAAGAAAGCGTTTCCAACGAGGTGTTCAAAAACACCCTGCGCGAACACGCCGGGATAGCCCATGTGCATAATTACTACGGCATGATAGAGCAGACCGGCTCGATCTATATGGAATGCGAGCATGGCCATTTGCACACCTCGAATTATTCGGATGTGATCATCCGTCATCCGATCAGCTACCAGCCCTGCGCCGTGGGCGAAACGGGACTGGTACAAGTGATCAGCCTGCTGCCCTATAGTTATCCGGGGCATAGCCTGCTGAGCGAGGATCTGGGCGTGCTACTGGGCGAGGACGATTGCCCGTGCGGACGGATGGGGAAATACTTCCATGTACACGGCCGGCTGGTGTCGGCGGAAGTGCGTGGTTGCAGCGACGTAAGGCAAATCTGATGAATCCACACTTCTTCCTCCCGAGCGGGCTCGCTGACAGCGAACTCGAGACCGTGCTGCAGGCCGCCGCAGGGCGCAGCAGCATGACGCCGTTCGATCCCCAGTTGGTGCGCTTCGTCACCGATTTTGCCAAGTCCATCCTGCTCGATCCGGCGGCACGCGCCTATCCGGAACTGGTGGTGCTGGCGAATTTCTTCAAGCCGGTGAATATCGGCAAGTTGCAGCAACAGTTGACGGGGGCACCGAGCGCGCTATTCGTCGGGCGTGGTCTGGTCTTCCATATGGCACCTTCGAACGTGGATTCGGTGTTCCTGTATTCGAGTCTGTTATCGCTGCTATGCGGGAATATCAATCTGATCCGCATTTCGCGCGGTTCCGGGCCGCAAGTGCGCTTCATCATCGATAAGCTGGCGCAGTGTCTGGCGCCGGCCGGACTGAGCGAGCGCTTCTTCGTGCTCACTTACGAACATGATGATGCGATTACCAGCCTGATTTCCCGCTACTGCCATTTGCGGGTGGTATGGGGCGGCGATAGTACCGTGAACAAGATCCGTTCGCTGCCTTTGCGGCCGACGGCGTTGGAACTGTGTTTCCCCGACCGCTTTTCGGCCGCCATGCTGCAGGCCGATGCCGTGCTGGCACTCGCGCCGGCGGCACTGGCGCAGCTCAGTTCGCAGTTTTATAACGACACCATCTGGTTCTCCCAGCAAGCCTGTTCCTCGCCGCGACTGGTGGCCTGGATCGGCAGCGGGGACGCCTGTACTGCCGCGCGCGAGCGTTTCTGGGCAGCGTTTGCGGCCCATCTGGCGCAAAAAGAATATGAAAATAGCGCCGGCATGGTGATGGACCGCTTCGTTACCGCCTGTCTGGCGGCGACGGCGCCGGGCCATCGCGAGACCGCAACGCTGGATTTCCCCACCCGTATCCTGCTCGATAACACGCCGCTGACGACGCTCAAGCATTATCACTGCGGCAATGGGCTGTTTTACGAACAGGTCTTCGAGGCCGTACCGGCCTTCTTCCGTACCCTGAGCGATCGCGAACAGACCTTGTCGGTATTCGGCTTCACCGGGCAGGAACTGGCGCAGTCACTGCCTGTGCTGCCGATGCGTGCGCTCGACCGGATCACCCGGATCGGTCATGCGCTCGATTTCAGCCATGTCTGGGATGGCGGCAACCTGTTGCACAGCTTCACGCGCCAGATCGACCTGCAACTCTGAGCGACGGGCGTTGCCGGCTGTGCCGGTCCCTGGCCCGGCGTTAGCCCTGGGCGTACTCGGCGCAGGCGGCAATCACGCGCTGCACATCGTCGGCCGAGAGGGCCGGATAAATCGGCAGACAGATCACTTCTGCGGCCGCCTGGTCGGCGCGTGGTAGCAGGCTTTTCTTTGCTGAAGGCAGTCCCCGGTACATCGGGAAATCGGTAATCAGCGGGTAGAAATAGCGGCGCGCGAAAATATTCTGTTCCTTGAGTTTTTCATACAGGGCATCGCGCGACAGCGGGTATTCCGGCCCCACCAGAATCGGGAAATAGGAATAGTTGGCGACCACGCCGGGCATGTTGTCCGGCACCGTGATGCCGCGGATGCCGGCCAGCCCGCTGCGGTAGGCCTGATCGATTTCCTGACGCCGGGCAATAGCCTGATCGACGTGCTTCAGTTGCAGCAGACCGAAGGCGGCGTTCAACTCGCTCATTTTCGCGTTGATGCCGGGTGCGACCACGGTGGTTTCGTTGACGAAACCGAAATTCTTTAACTGGTCGATGCGGGTCTTGGTCTTGGCATCCTTGCAGATGATGGCGCCGCCCTCAAAGGTGTTAAAGACTTTGGTGGCATGGAAGCTTAAGACAGACAGATCGCCAAAATTCAGAATGCTGCCGCGCTGGTCCTGTACGCCGAAGGCATGGGCGGCATCGTAGATCACCTTCAGGTTGTAATTGTCGGCGATTTTCTGGATTGCTTCGACATCGCAGGGGCGGCCATAGCAGTGCACCGGCAGAATCGCCGTGGTTTGTGGCGTAATCGCAGCTTCGATCTGCGCTGGATCAAGATTGAAGCTGTGCGGGTCGATGTCGACAAACACCGGACGTATGCTATTCCACAACATAGCATGACTGGTGGCAACAAATGAATACGGGGTGGTAATCACTTCGCCCGTCACGCGCAAGGCTTGCAGAGCCGTCAGCAGGGCCAGCGTGCCATTGGAAAACAGCGCGATATGCTGCACGCCCAGATAGTCACACAAAGCCTGTTCCAGTTGCTGATGGAATGGGCCGCCATTGGTGAGAATCTTGTTCTCCCAGATCTGCTCCAGATAGGGCATGAACTCTTCCAGCGGGGGCAGGGAAGGCTGGGTAACAAAAATCGGTTGCGCTTTCTTCATGCTGTCCTTTGACCGGAAAGAGCTGCTGTCGGAGCTTGGCTGGCGCAAGGGCTAGCCTGAGCAGGAATTTTACGTCATCACTCTGTTGCCGGTGCAACTTTATCCGGCGCCCGAGTACGCGTGTGCACTATACCGTGCGGGCGCTTGGCGCAATGGCGCGAGCAGGCAGGGAAAAGGCCGGTAATTGCCTGCATGAAAATTACTAAATAACCAATCAGAAGGGCGAATGCCTCGCATTTCCGCAGATCAACTATCTGCTGGCCGGTGCAGAATGAGTACGGTTTGCTGTATTGATGAGAAAGAGCGTACTGATGCATGGGCGTAGAGGCTAGTTGTAATTGCTTAAATGGCAAAAAAAATTCTGCCCATACATCGCTTCGGGAGACAGTATTCGAAAGAATAATCATTATATTTCAACAGCTTGCGTGATTGTTCCGCAGGGAAATAATTTTCTTGTGGAAATTTTTTGCGTTATAATTTAATCGTAAAAAAAGTCGTCTACAGGGTGTTACAGGGCTGAAGTGAACGCATCGCGGAAGAATTTGTATCCGGATTAAAAGTTTACTTAATGAAAGTAGAAAACCGGCCGTTATACCTAGGACGACAGGTGATTTTGCCCCGCAAACGTTGAAAATTTCCGCGTGGCAAGTGGTAAATCACCGGCTAACCTTGCAGTTTGTGCCTTCGGGATGCGCGAAGGTTGGCCAGCACGAAGAAAATTGTTGAAATATAAATTTATCAGGATTCGGGTAAAAGGCCTGTCCTGTAACCCGAATTGCTCGTTGAGCAGAACGCCGCAGCACCCATCAGGAGATTGAGAATGCCAAGCCCATTTGTTGCTTTCAGCACCCAGCAGATAGCCAATCTGGCCACCAGCCAGATCGCTACCATTGCAACGGCTGATCTGATTGCCTTGAACACGGACCAGATCCGGGCATTCTCCTCTGACGCCATCGCTGCACTCAGCACTGCGCAGGTATCTTTCGGATTGAATTCGCAGCAGGCCGGTGCGTTGACGACCTTGCAAGCGTCGGTGCTGTCCTCGCGTCAGCTGGGCGCACTGAGCACCCTCAATGTCGCCAGCCTGGCCACGGCCGATGTGGCGGTATTACAGACCAGCGCACTGCTCGGACTGAGTTCGACGCAGGTGAAAGGCTTAACGACCAATCAGATCGTGGCATTGACCAGCACCCAGGCCGGTGCACTGGGCACAGCGCAGATCGTTGCGCTGAGCACCAATGCGGTGGGGGCGCTGGAAACTGTGGATCTGAACCAGCTGAAGACGGCCGGCATTGCTGCGCTGGACACAGCGCAGGTCGCGTCGCTGACTACCGGGCAGGTCACAGCATTGGCGACGGCCTCGCTGGCGGCTCTGAATAGCGCCGCCGTTGCTGCCCTGAGCACCAATCAGATGGTGGCACTGACCTCGGCGCAGATCGGCAGCATGGGTACGGCGCAGATCGTTGCGCTGGGCAGCAAAGCCATCGGCGCGATTGAAACGGCCGATCTGGCTGGTCTGAGCACGGCCCAGATGGCTGCGCTGCGCAGCAC
Source organism: Oxalobacteraceae bacterium (assembly GCA_027490725.1). Taxonomy (GTDB): domain Bacteria; phylum Pseudomonadota; class Gammaproteobacteria; order Burkholderiales; family Burkholderiaceae_D; genus Rugamonas. The sequence goes on along the minus strand of JAIXXN010000067.1, from coordinate 32 downwards.
GCAGGTGGCTGGTCTGAGCGCCGATCAGGTGG
>JAIXXN010000013.1 GCA_027490725.1 Oxalobacteraceae bacterium | reverse complement strand
TGGGTGTAGAACGGGGCAGGACTGGTCATAGTGTGTTTCAGTTGAGGGACATCAGGCTGGCGCGCAAGGCATCCAGTTGTGTTTTCATGCCGACCACCTGGTCGACGCTGCACTGGGTGGCCTGCAGGATAGCCGGCGGCAGCTTGGCCGCCTCGTGGCGCAGTGCGTCGCCCTGCGGCGTCAGGCTGATGATGACTTGGCGTTCGTCGCTAGCCGCGCGGGCGCGCGTTAGCAAACCGGCCTGTTCCATACGCTTGAGTAGCGGGGTCAGGGTGGCCGAGTCCAGATACAGACGTTCGCCGACTTCGGAAACGGTCAGCTCGTTGCGCTCCCACAGCACCATCATCACCAGATATTGCGAATAGGTCAGCCCCATGCCGCGTAACAACTTGCGGTAGAGCTTGCTCATGGCCAGCGAAGTCGAGTACAGCGCAAAGCATAGTTGCTGGTCGAGTTGTGGGACGGCGGGTGGGGGTAGTTTCGGATTCATCCGTTCAGTATAAGTAGTGCGCTATATGATTGCAAGCAAGCATAGAAATATGTTTGGCTGGCAAATTCTGTCGGTTACTATAACGGTAAGGATTAATCTCGGGAGTGGCGGCAGATGAACACCAAGAAGGCCATCGTACTGGTCGCCGATGCGGCAGCAGAAAACCTGATTCTGATGAACGGGATGCTGCAGGAGCACTACGAGGTTCAACTGGCCAATCTGGGCGCCGGTGTGTTGCAGCTGATGCAGCAGGTGCCGCGCCCGCAGCTGGTGCTGCTGGATACGGAACTGCCGGACATGGATGGCTATAGTGTCTGCCAGCAGCTCAAGTCCAGCCCTGATACGGCGGAAATCCCCGTGATCTTTCTGCAACAGCAGCCCGACGAGGCGCGCGCCTTGCGGGCCGGTGCTGCCGATGTGGTACTCAAGCCGCTGGTGGCCGAAGTGCTGCGCGCGCGCGTGGCCACCCATGTGCAGTGGCGCCAGTCGCGCGAACTGCTCAAGCAGCAGCGCAATCTGCTCGAACATGTGGTGGAGGAGGTCACGGCGGAGCTGAGCCAGATGCTCGATGCGATGATCTGGGCGCTGGCATCGCTGGCCGAAACGCGCGAATACGAAACCGCCAATCACCTGCGCCGTGTGCAGCATTACGTCGCGGCGCTGGGGCGCCAGCTGCGCAACCATCCGCGCTTTGCCGATGAACTGAGCGAAGCCAATATCAAGGCGCTGTTCAAGGCGGCACCGCTGCACGACATCGGCAAGGTCTCGATTCCTGACGCGATTCTGCTCAAGCCGGACCGCCTGACCCAGGCCGAATTCGAGGTCGTCAAACTGCATACCGTGTATGGGCGCGACGCCATTGTGGCGGTGGAAAACCAGCTTGGTTATTCGAATACCTTCCTGCGCTTTGCGCGCGAGATCACCTACTCGCACCAGGAAAAATATGACGGCAGCGGCTATCCGCAAGGCTTGCAGGGCGATGCGATTCCGCTCTCGGCCAGACTGATGGCGGTGGCCGATGTGTACGACGCGCTGATCTCTAAGCGGGTCTACAAACCGGCCTTCAGCCACGAGACAGCAATGGAGATGATCCGCCAGTCCAGCGGTGAACATTTCGACCCGGATGTGGCCGATGCGATGCTGATCATTGAAGAGGAATTCATGGAGATCGCTGCCCGTTACCGTGATGACGAGGAAGCTGTGCCGGTTCCCGTTACTGCGGACTAGATGGCTGCCCATATGCTGAAGTCGCGCGGCTATCTGGCGTTCTTTGTCGGCCTGTGCCTGACCGCGGCAACCTGCCAGATCGTGGTGACCGCACAGCGTCACCAGATTCGCGCCAATTTCGAACGGGACGCCGAGAAGGTGCGGCGCGATACCGAAGTACGCTTGCAGACCTATTTCGATGTACTGCTCGGCATCAAGGGGGTGTATGCGGTGGATGACCGCATGGATCGCCAGCGCTTCCAGCGCTTTGTCAGCGAACTGCAGCTGGATCAGCGCTATCCGGGTTTTCAAGCCATCCAGTTCGTGCGCCGCGTGCCCGGAGACCAGTTAGCGAGCTTCGCCCGTAACGTGCAGCAGGGAGGCTATCCGGCGTTCCAGGTGCATCCGGCGAGCTCGCACGAGCCCCATTACGTGATCGAATATACCGAGCCGCTGAAAGGCAACGAGGTCGCTTTCGGCCTTGATCTGGGCGCCTTGCCGCCGCACTTGCAGGCGCTGGAAATGGGCCGTGACAGTGGCCAGATTATCGCTACCGAACGGATCACGCTGGTGCAGGACCGCAGCGGCGAACCGGGCTTTGTGGCGCGTGCCCCGGTGTATCGCAATGCTGCGTCCTTGCAGACTGCCGCCCAGCGCGAGGCTGCACTGGTCGGCTTTGTGGCGATTGTGTTCCGCGTCAATACGCTGATGCGCGAGGTGATCGATCCGGCCCTGCTCGATCATCTGCACGTACGGATACACGATCGCGGTTATCAGAGCGCCGAGCAGGCCCTGCCGATCAGTGCGAATACACTGATGTATGACAGCAGCGCGCGCGGCGCGTCGGCCGCAGCGGAACTGGACGAACTGTCGATGCAGATGGCGCTACCGGTCGGGCAGCGCAACTGGCAACTGGAAGTGACGGGTATTTCCGGCACCCGCTATGACCGGGCACCGTGGCCGGTGATCCTGATCGCTATTGCGGGAGTGATCATCAGCGGACTGATTGCGGCGCTGCTGGTGTCGACCCGGCGCATGACGGTGGCCCGCCATGGACTGGAATATAGTCTGGCCGAGCTGGAACGCCAGAAACACAAGGTAGAGCAGGCGCGCCAGGATCTGGCGGCGCTGACGGAGACGCTGAAGCAGGCACAGACTAACTTGCTGACGTCGGAGAAGATGGCGGCACTGGGCGCGCTGGTGGCCGGCGTGGCGCACGAACTGAACACCCCGATCGGTAACAGTCTGCTGACTGCCAGCGCGCTGAGTGATATGGTGCGCGAACTGGAAAAACGGCTGGCCAGTGACGGCGGTCTGAAACGCTCGGTGCTGGAAGCGCATATGCAGGATGCGCGCAAGGCCTGCGACATCATGAATAGTTCGCTGAACCGCGCCGCCGATCTGATTACCTCGTTCAAACAGGTGGCAGTGGATCAGGCCAGTGGCCAGCGGCGCCGCTTCAAGCTTGACGAAGTGGTGCACGATACGCTGGCCACCTATGCAGCGCAGTTGCGTCGTAACGCCTGTTCGGTGCAGGTATCGGTTCCGGGCGGGGTGGAGTTTGATTCCTATCCGGGCAGTCTGAGTCAGGTGCTGAGTAATCTGATTGCCAACGCACTGCTACATGGTTTCGATGGCCGCGAAGCTGGTGTGATCAGCATCGAAGCGCAGCAGGATAGTGCCGATGCGGTAACGCTGCGCTTTAGCGATGACGGGGTAGGCATGTCATCCGGCACCCTGCACAAGATCTTCGATCCATTCTTTACCACCAAGCTGGGGCAGGGCGGTTCCGGTCTGGGGATGAATATCGTTTATAACATTGTCACCGGAGTACTGCGCGGCACCATACAGGTCGAGTCGGTGTCCGGACGCGGCACCAGCGTGACGCTGGTGCTCCCCTTGCAGCTGCCACCCGAGAAGCAGCAGGCACTGCCAGCCTGACCGTAGTCGCCGCGCTGGCTACTGGTAGCGGCTGCGCAGCAGATCCAGCATCGCCACGTTGAGTTCCCACGCGTTCGACACTTCCTTGAGGGTGTACGGCAAGGTCTGGGTGTAGGGCACCGGGCCGAATTCCGGCGTGAGGGTCATCCGCTCGGCACCTGCGGCGCGCCGCAGACGGACAATCTCGTCCCACCAGCCCAGATGCGCGTTCAGTGCGGCGGCGCTTTCCGGTGCGCGGAAGTCGGCCACTTGCGGACCCTGTGCGTGCCCCACCCGTGCATGGATGTGGCGCACATGCGGCAGCGTTGCGGCCAGCGTTGCCGGCTGGTCTTCCAGCAGCGACTCGCAGGCGCAGCACCAGTGCGACAGATCGGCCGTCAGTTGCAGTTCCGGCAGTTGCTGCAGGTAGGGCAGTAACAGCATCGGGTGGCCGCTGAAACGGCTACGATGAATTTCGTGCAGGATCGGCACGCCGTGCTGGCGTGAGATTTCGTCGGCCAGCGTCAGCAGGGCCAGATTCTGCTGCGGCGTGTAGTAATCCTTGCCGGTGTGCGAATTGACGTGCAGTGGCCGCGCCGCGCAGGCGTTGTGCAGCAGTTGCTCGAGTGCCGCGCGGTGTGCCGTATAGTCGCTGTGGAACACGGTTTCCCACTGCGCCACGATCAGCCCCAGACCGGCATCGGCAATTCTTGCCACCCATTCATCGCGCGCCGCCGCCTCGAGCGGCAGCGACATTTCGATACCGTCGAAACCGGCCTGTTTGACGCGCTCGATGAATACCTGCGGCGCCAGTTCGTGATGGCCCCAGTGGGCTGCAAAAATATCGATCTTCATCAGAGGAAGCCCCGTACCGGGAAGGCTACGTCGCGCTGTATCCAGTTGGCGGGCGAGTAGCTGGTGGCGCCATCGGTCACGTGCAGGGTGTAGGCGTGGCGCGATACAGGCGAACGGTTTGGCGCGCTGTAGTGCGGCAGCAGACCGTGGAAGCAGACCAGACTCCCGGCCTTGCATTCGAGTGGTACGGCGCTGCTGTTGTCCGGCCATGGCTGAGTGCTGAGGGTTTCCATTTTCAGGGAATTACCGTGACGCAGGAAGCGCTCGCGCATCGGACCACGATGGCCGCCCGGTTCGGCCCACAGGCAGCCGTTCTGCAGGGTGGCGTCTTCCAGCGCAAACCAGAAAGTGGTGACGCTGATCGGATCCGTGTCGAAATAGGTGGCGTCCTGATGCCAGCGCACTTCGCCGCCAATGCCCGGCTGCTTGAAGATGTACATCGATTGCCATACCTGGGCTTCGCTCAGGCCCAGATCGCGTGCCAGTTCGGCCAGTCGCACATCGGTGGAGAAGGCGCGGAACACCGGATCGAGATCGTGCATGGCGTGGCCGATCTTGTTGATCGACAGCGCCTTGGCCTGTTTTAGCTGGCCGTCGGCTGCGAAGGCTTCTTCCTCGAAGAAGCAGCGGATGGTGTTGTCCGAACCAAGGAAGTAGTCGTCGTTGGTCTTTTCCTGTTCGATGGTGCTGAAGATGCCGGAGCGTGCGGCCGGATCGAATTCGTCGACGATCTGCTCGGCGCGGGCACGCAGCGCGGCGATCTCCTGTGGTGTTTTGAAGTTCGGCAGGACGATGTAACCGTCGCGTTGATACTGTTGTTTCTGGAGGTCTGTCAGCATGGCGTTTTCCCGTTTTTCAGGCAGATAGCAATCGATTCTGCATTCTAGGACGGCGCTGCAGCGCTCACAACGTGGAAAAGGTTGACACACTGTCGCCAGAATCAAGACAATGGCAGCATGGATCAATTACGTGCGATGGAAATTTTTGTCGAGGTGGCACGCTGGCGCAGCTTCAGCGAGGCGGGGCGCCGCCTTGGCCTGACGCGCGCCATGGTGAGTAAGCACATCCTGCAGCTGGAACAGCGGCTGCAGGCGCGTTTGCTGCACCGTTCTACCCGCGAAGTCAGTCTGACCGAGGCTGGGCTGGCCTATCTGGAACCCTGTCAGGCCACGCTGGCGCAGGCACAGGAAGCGCTGCGCGCGCTGGCGCACAGCAGCGAGGCCGGCGCCGGGCTGGCGGGAGCGCTGCGGATTCAGGCGCCGTCCAGCTTCGGCAGCGCATGGCTGGCGGACGCGGTGGCGCGCTTTAGCGCCCTGCATCCGCAACTGACGCCGCTGTTGTATGTAGACGACGCGCTGCTCGACCCGATTGCGCACGGATTTGATCTGACCATCCGGGTGGGCGGGATTCCGGACGTGCACGCGCTGGCCATGCGCCCGCTGGCGCCTTGCCGTGCGGTGCTGTGTGCCTCGCCCGACTATCTGCAGCGCTATGGCGTGCCGCGCAGCCCGCAGGAGTTACAACAGCACCGCTGCCTGCACTTCAGTCACCTGACCGATGGCACGCTGTGGCAGTTCAGTCGTGGCGACGAACGTCAGTCGGTGCGGGTCACAGCGGCGTTCACAGCGAATAACGGGCTGGTGCTGCAGCAGGCCGCCGAGCGCGGGCTGGGGATTGTCTACAACACCACGTTTCTGGCCTGGCGCGCACTGCTGGCCGGCACGCTGGTGCCGGTACTGTCCGACTGGACGCTACCGCTGAACCATCTGAGCGCACTGTATCCAGCCAGTCGCCAGCCGTCCGCCAAAGTGCGCGCGCTGATCGATTTTCTGCTGGCCGAATACCAGCCGCTACCACCGTGGGACCGCGCACTGCAGGCGGCAGGACTGCAGCTTTCCTAGAACCGGGGTCAGATCCGACATCCGGACACGGCCTGAACGGTGCTAGGGCAGGCAACGCGATGGCGTTGCGTCGCTATTTTTCAGGCAATAGCGTGCGCGGGCGGAGCGCTGCCAATTCCGCTTCCGGCTGGAACACCTTGGGTTCAGTTAGGGTTGGGCTGCGACCAGCCACGCACCGTCCTTGTAGACCCGTTCCTCGCCCAGATACACGCCCTCGGTGACGGCGAATACGTCGACATGGTAGCGGGTGTCGGCGCGGCGGAACTGCGGCTTGCTGTACACGCCATGCTTGGCACCCAGCGACAGGTGGATGCCGCACATCCGTTCATAGGTGCCGATATCGTTGACCATGCGCTCGCGCGAGAAGGCGCGGTTCATGCCGAAACCCAGTTCGCGCAGCCAGACTTCGCCTTCGTGGGCGCGGATCAGCGCCAGAATGGTATCGAATTCCGGAGTCGTGTTCTCGGTGCCGACTACCCGGCCCTGTTCCACGATCAGGGTGATCGGGGTGGCCGGGTGATTCACCAGAAACGCCGTATCGCCGAACACGAAGATGCGCACCCGCCCGTTGACCGCTTCCAGATCCTGCGCTTCCGTGAATACTTCGCCGAGCGGGTACTGGCCACCGATATTCTGCATCGCGCTGTAGTCGCCGATATTCAGCTTGGCCGCTTCGAAGGGTGAACCGAACACCAGTTTTTCCCCGTTGCCGCTGTCGATGACGCCATACGGCGCCTGATCGATGCGCGCCTTGAGCGCGTGGCCGACGCCGCGGTAATAGACCGGATCGTAGGCCAGCGCGTCGATGTAGAGCAGACCCTGTGCGCCCGGCATGCGCGCCAGATGCACGTGTTCGATCACTTTCAGGCCCCGTTTGAACAGTTCTATGCGCACCCGGAACGCTTCCAGCCGGAAGCTGGTGGACTGGATCAGCACCACCAGATCACCTGCCTTGAGGCGGGCGAAGGCGGCCAGCACCTGCTCGGGCGTGACGCTGTCGAAATCGACAAACTCGGCTTCCGGCAAGTTGCGCCGGTAGCCTTCGGTGAGCGCCCGGTTCAGGTCGGTACGCAGATCATGCACGATCAGGGCTGCCTGCTGCGCCGTGTGGCCGATGGCGATGCTGACGGTGGCGCCGATGTTGCGGGCGGCGGTATCGACCGCGTGCTCGGGAATCTCACCGTAAGGGCTGGCAGGGATTTCGGTGGCGGGCAGGGTGGTCGGCATGGCGCTAGCAGCTAAAAAAGAGGGGAGCGGGCATTATACGGCTTGCGCCGGACAATTCTCCGCAATGCCACGTTCCTGTCCTTTTTCCTTGTCTTGGGCAAAAACGCAGGATAGAATCGAAATATAGCCTAGCAGCAACATCGCGGCAGAATCGCGGCAATATAGCTGCGACATAACAATAGGAAGCGTGATGACGGTAATAATGGGACAGGATTTGCCGCACGAGCGGCCGGATGCGACTGGTCGCGCGGCCTTGTTTGTGCCGACCGCGAACATCAAACCCGATGTGCTGGAAGCAGTACGCAAGGGCGCGGCAATCGTCGGCTTTGGTAACCATGACCGCACCTTGACCATTTATTACGAGAGCAACCGCTTTAACGAGCCGCAGTTGCAGAAGTGGGAAAACAAGGCGCGTAAAGCATTCGAGCGACTGGCGGATAATCTGCCGACCGTCTCCAAGATGGTCAGCAAGGCGGAAAACTTCGAGCAGGTCGGGTATATCAGCAACAAGGGTATTCTGATTCGCCGCATGGAAAAACTGCGCAACTGGCTGGAAAACTCGGACGCGCTCGACAGCGCACCGGAAGGCGAAAATATCGCGTTTGCGGCAGCCCCGCCACCCAAGAAGATTAACGCCGAATAAAGCCGAATAAAGCCGATTCAAGCCGCGCCAGCGCAGCATACGCCACGCCACCGCTTCAGGTGCCGTGGCTATTTTTATGAGCGTGCTTGATGTGCACCACGTTGTCGACTTCGGACGGCGCAGGCGGGATGGCATCGGGCGTGTCGCCCAGCACCACCGACAGATCGACAAAGCCGGCCCGCCAGGCCCGTTCCAGATCCTGCTCGATCGCTTCCAGGGTGGTGTGTTCGAAATTGGCGAAGCCGCGCAAACCATAGGCGCGGTGACGGCCATGGGCTTTGGCCAGGTACAGCGCCATGTCGACCAGATTCACCACCCGTTCCCACGGCAGCTGGGTACCGCCGGGTGCCAGCGGGTAAGGGGCATAGCCAAGCGAGACGCGCACCGATAGCACATGCTCCTGATACACCACGGTTTGTTCGGAGATGCTGCGCAAAATGCGCCGCGCTACATCGTCGATGCCGTGGCGCGATACGGCCGGCAGGTAGGCGAGGAATTCTTCGCCGCCCCAGCGTACGATCATATCGGTTTCGCGCAGCGCCACGCGGAGGTGCTCGGCCAGCATTTTCAGCACGGCGTCGCCAGCGGCGTGGCCGTAGCTATCGTTGATGTGCTTGAAGTGATCGACGTCCAGCAGGAACAGTGCACCGACCAGATCATCCTCGCGCGGCTCGTGCTGCGGCATGCTGCGCATGAAGTCCTGGAAGTGGCGCCGGTTGTACAGGGCGGTGAGCGGATCGCGCACCGACTGGGCCTTCAGTTCCAGATTTTTTACTTCCAGCTGGGCATTCGCGTGGCGTACCCGGCGATACAGCATGCCCACCACGATTGCGCCCAGTGCAGTGACCAGAGCCAGCAGCCACCAGACGCGCTGCTGCAGACGTTTGTTATCGAGTTCGGTGTCCTTGAGCTGGTTGTCGCGGCTCAGTAGTTCGATCTGGCGCTGCTTTTTCTCGGTCGCGTATTTTTCCTGCAGTTCCTGCACCGCCTGCTGGCGGCGGGTTTCGAATAACTCGTCCGACAGGGTGCGTTCGCGGTGGTAGGCCACCACGGCACCGGCGTAGTCACCGGCACGCTCCAGCGCTTCGCCATATTCGCGCATCACAGCGCGCAGTTCCGGCTTGTTGTTTTCCTTTTCGTAGCGCGTCATCGCCTGCTCGAACTGCTGCTTGCCTTCGCGCAGGCGCCCCATGCCCATATAGGCCTGACCGAGATTGGCGCGGGCCGTCGATTCCATGGCGAGATCACGGGTTTTCTGTGTCGAGCGCAGAGACTCCTGGGCATATTGTGCGGCGCGCGGATAATCGCGCAGCTTCAGGTAGACGTCGGCCAGATTGCCGAGTGAAATCCCCACCATACGTTCGGCGCCCAGCTTGCGCACCAGTTCCAGGGCCTGCTGCTGCGCCTGCAGGGCGCGCTTATACTGCTGCTGGTCGACGGCCAGTCCGTATTCGGTGATCTTGGCACTCGCCATGCGTCCTGGCGAATGCAGCTGTTCGGTCACGGTCAGCAATTCCTGCATCGCGCTGTTGGCCTTCTCCATCTCTTTCATCTGGGTGTACAACTGGACCAGCGCACTCAAGGCGCCGAACAGCATCACCGGATCTTCCTTGGCCAGCCGGGCACTATCGAGCGCTTGTTGCAGCTTGCTCAGCGCAGCAGGGAAATCGCCCTGTTCCGCGTAGGCCTGACCAGCGGTGATCTGTACCTGCGAACGCAGCGGCAGATCGGTGGTCTTCATGGCGATTTTTTCGGCCTCGAAGGCCAGTTGATAGGAGCTATTGACTTCAGCTTTTTCAAACAGGACGTAGCTCTTGGCAAGCAAACCTTTGGCCAGCATGGCGTCATTGCGCTGGCTGCGGCCAAAGGCGATCAGTTGTTCGGCAGCCGTCATGGCGGCGTCGAACTGGCCGAGGCGCATATTGGCAATGCTGAGCTGGTTCAGTAATTCGGCGCGGGTGGCGGGCGTTTCATTGACCGCCTCGGTTTGCAGGGCTTGTAACTGGGTGAGCGCCTGCTCCGGTACAAAGCGGCTCAGGTCACGGATGTTGAGGATGCGCTGATAGACGCTTTCGGTCTCGGTCTGCGCGAGCGCCAGCATTGGCGCGCACAACAGCACAGCGGCCAGCGCGAGTGCGCGAGGCTGCAATTTTGTTTGCCATACATCGGTATTCCAGCCAGCCAACGATCATTCTCCTCGGATGATGGCGTCGTTAAATTGTGTAGTCGATTATATTCTTGTTGCCGACTGGTAATCTCGCGTACGGGCGATTTGTGCGCAAAACGCCACAGTTTTTCCGCCTGCGACGGCAGATTTGTTGGATTACTGCACAAGTGCGGGCGGTTCGACCCGGCAACGGCAGGCTCTGCCGCGCCGCGCGCCGCGCGCCGCGCGCCGGGTCTCAGGCGGCCAGTTGCTGCAGCAGGTAGAGGCGCTGATACAGCCCGTCGCTGATCTGCATCAGCTGTTCATGGTTGCCCGTTTCGGCGATACGTCCGTGATTCAGCACGATGATGCGGTCGGCATCGCGGATGGTCGACAGGCGGTGCGCAATCGCAATCACGGTGACCCGGCCGCGCAGCGCATCGAGCGCACTCTGCACGATCTGCTCGGTCTGCGAATCGATGTGCGAGGTCGCTTCGTCGAGCAGCAGGATGCGTGGCTGGCCGGCCAGTGCGCGGGCGATCGCTAGTAACTGCTTCTGGCCCACCGAGAGGCGCGAGCCGCCTTCGCCCAGCGGCGTGTCATAGCCCTGCTCGAGCGCACAGATGAAATCGTGGGCATGGGCGGCGCGTGCCGCCGCTTCGATGGCCGCCTGCGTCAGGCCGCGGCCCATGTCGATATTCTCGCGTGCGGAAGCGGCCAGCAGGAAGGGATCCTGCGGCACCAGTCCGAGCTCGGCGCGGAAATGCGCATTGGCGATGCTGTCCAGTGGCCGGCCATACAGGGCGATGCTGCCCTGTTGCGGCGCATAGAAGCGCAGCAGTAGCGACAGCAGGGTCGACTTGCCACTGCCGGTGTGGCCGACAATCCCGGTGTAACTGCCGCTGGCAATCTGCAGCGACAGATCGTGCAGCACCGGCTGGCCAGCCGTATAGGCAAACGTCAGCCGCTCGATGCTGACGGCGGGCGTGCTGGCGTGGTCGCCGAGCTGGGGCTTGCTGCCAGTCTGATGGCTGTCGGCGCTACCGCTGCGGTTACCACTGCTGTCATCGGTGGCCGGCGGCTGTTCCAGTGCGCCGCGATGTTCGCTGGCGCGCTGCTGGTCCAGCAGTGCGGCCACGCGGGCACTGGCCACCACCGATTGCTGCAACTGGCTGAACTGCATGGTGATCTGGATCAGTGGCTCGATCACCCGCGCCAGATAGCTGATGAAGGCGTACAGCACGCCTACCTCGGCCGCTGTCATGGGGCGCTGGCCGAACAGGAAGATCACCGCCGCCAGCAGGATGATGTTGAACAGGTCGAGGGCCGGGCGCAGCAGCCAGGCGTTGGCGCGCAGTTCGGCCAGTCGGGCGTGGTAGTGGTCCTGATTGGTGCGCGCGAAGCGCTGCGCAAAGCGGGTTTCGGCGTTATGCGCCTGTAGCACGCTCATGCCGGCGATGGATTCGGCCATCTCGAGGCCGAGAACAGGAAGGACTCCTGCGGCACCCAGCTGACGGCATCACGCAAGGCCTGCAGGCGGTAATCGGTCAGCGCGTGGCCGGCCCACTGCACACTGCCCGACTGCGGCGTGAGCTGGCGTAGCAGTAGGCGCAGCAGGGTACTCTTGCCGCTGCCGGTGGGGCCCACCAGTCCCAGTGTCTGGCCGGCGGCCAGTGTCAGGGAGATGTCGGCCAGCGCGGCGCTGGACTGCTGCGGAAAATGGTAACTGACGTTCTGCAGTACCAGCGCACCGCTGGCCACCTGGGTCAGCGTGCCGTGATCGTCAACTGTGAGTGGGGCATCCAGCACCGGCTGCAGGCGCTGCCAGGCGGCGCGGCCCCGCTCGATCAGCGACAGCACCCAGCCGGCAGCGAACATCGGCCAGATCAGCTGTCCCAGGTACATGGTAAAACTGGTGAGCGCACCGATGCTCAGTTGCTGCTGCCAGACCAGATAGCCGCCCAGCCCCAGCGTCAGGCCACCGGCGGCCGTCAGGGTCAGACCGACCGCCGGTTCATAGGCCGCCTCCCACACCTGGGCGCGCAGACTGGCGTCGGATGCCTGCTGGGCCAGCGTTGCGAAATGGCTGGCGCTACGCTGCTCCAGACCGAGCGCACGCAGGGTGCGCACGCCGGACAGGGTTTCCTGTACATGATCGTTGAGGGCGCTGAAGTGTTTCAGCGTTTCGGTCGCTGCGCTATGAATATGGCCGGAAATGTACCAGAACGACCAGCCCATCAGCGGGAACGGCAGCAGCGCAATACAGGCCAGCCGCCAGTCGACGCCCAGCAGCATCACGCCCAGTACCATCGCCAACGTCAGCGCGCCATCGAAGCCGGCCAGCATGGCTTCGCCGGCGGCCATCTCGATGGCATCGATATCGTTGGTCGCCAGCGCCATCAAGTCGCCGGTGCGCTGTTGCTGATAGAAGGCGGGACTTTGTAGCGTCAGGCGGGTGTACAGGCGGGTGCGCAGCGACACCCCCAGCTGGTAGGCGGCGCCGTAAAGAATCTGGCGCCAGGCCACCCGTAGAAAGTAGATCCCGGCACCGATCAGTAGCAGCCAGACGATTTCGCGTAGCAAATCGGCGCTGCCCAGCGTATGGCTGGCCAGTCCGTCGATCATCGCGCCGACTTTGCGCGGCACCCAGATGGTCAGCGTCGCCACACCGGCCAGCATGATGGCAGACAGTGCATAGGCGCGGCGGTGCTGACGCACAAAGCCGCCGATCAAACCGGAAAGAGTAGTCATAGAACCCAGCAAACACAATACAGTTCGCTAGGATACAGCAAGCCCGCAAATCAGGTCGGGGGGGCGCCCCCGTTGTCTTATTTTTTGGCTTTGGGAGCAGCGGCTTTGGCTTTTGCGGCGGGTGCGACTTCCTTGATGGCGACCACGTCGCTGTCGAGGAGCTGGGCTTGTACCGGAACCGGGCTGGCGACGGCAGCGAGGGTTGCCGGTTTGGCGACCGCAGCCGGTTTGCTATCTTCGGCCGGTTTGGCTGCTACCGCCGGGGCAGCGGCCACTGGTGCGCTAGCGACGGGCTTGGCAGCAACTGGCTGCGTCGTAACTGGCTTAGCTGCAACTGGCTTAGCGACAACTGGCTTAGCGACAACAGGCTTAGCTGCAACAGGCTTAGTTGCAACTGGCTTAGCCGCAGCTGGCTTAGCGACAACTGGCTTAGCGGCAACTGCCGGCTTGCTCGCCGCTGCCGGTTTGGCGACCGCTAGCGGTTTCGCTGCTGCCGGTTTGGCTGCCGGGGCGGCGGCCGGCGCCGGTTTGCTGACGCTGGCGAGTTTGAGCGCTGCGGCGGGCTTGGCGGCAGCCTGAGCAGCCGATGCTTCCGCCTTGCGCGCTGTTTTTGCAGCGAACGGTGCGGCCTGAGTCAGGCTGGTCTTGGCAGTTTCCAGTAGTTCGCTCTGGACGTTGGCGGCAATGCTGTACAGCGCGCGGCTGTAGTCAAACAGTGGGTCGAAATTGAGGGCGCCGTTCTGGCCCAGTTTGAACAGTTGCTGCGGATCTTGCGCATCAAACAGCTTCTTGGCCGTGGCCGAGGACTGGGCGACGCTGGCGCGGCCAGTGTTCAGGTGCAGGGCAATCAGTTTTTCGGCGCTGTTGACGACGCTACTAGCGAGCGTGTTAAACAGGGTGATCTGGGTTTCCAGCTGGGTTCGGGTGGCGACGGAAAACTGTTCGGTGATCGATGACATGGTTTCTCCTGGGACGATTAGAATGTCGGCAAAGCTTAACCCCGGCCGGCAATTTTTGGTGCGATGCAATAAATTGATTCTAGCCTTGAATAATGGGCTTGGAAAGTGTTTTCGCGCCGCCCAGGGGCTGAATTACTGCGACGCAATAAAATGACGGGATTGATGAAAGGTTGGAAGCATGGCAATCAAGTTGGACAAGGATGTGGAACAGCGTCTGCTGGGGTCTATCCAGCGCTACTGCGCGGAGAATCTCGATGAGGAGGTGGGTGATCTGAAGGCACGCCTGTTCCTCGATTATTGTTTGCGTGAAATTGGTCCGGCTGTCTACAATCAGGCCGTACTCGACGCTCAGGCGGCCATGCAGAACCGCATCGCCGAGATCCAGACCGAGTGTTACGAGTCGGAATTTTCATACTGGACTAAATAGCGGGAGTAGGCATGGATGCAACGGTCGATACAGTGATTCGCAACGCCAGTCTGGTCGATGGCCAGCGCGGCGTGGATGTGGCCATTATGGCCGGACGAATCACGGCCGTGGGCCCTGCCTTGCCACTGCGCGGCGCGGCCGAAATCGATGCGGGCGGTGATCTGCTGAGTGCGCCGTTTGTGGACGCGCACTTCCACATGGATGCTACGCTCAGCTATGGGCTACCGCGTGTGAATGGCTCCGGCACCCTGCTGGAAGGGATCGCTTTGTGGGCCGAGCTGAAACCGCAGCTGACCCAGCAGGCGCTGATCGAGCGGGCGCTGCAGTATTGCGACTGGGCGGTGGCGCGCGGCCTGCTGGCGATCCGTTCCCACGTGGACGTCTGCGACGATCGCTTGCTGGCGGTGGAAGCGCTGCTGGAAGTGCGGCGCCAGGTGGCGCCGTATTTGGATCTGCAACTGGTGGCCTTCCCGCAGGACGGTTTGCTGCGCAGTCCGACCGCGCTGGCCAATCTGCAGCGTGCGCTGGCGATGGGCGTGGACGTGGTGGGCGGGATTCCCCATTTCGAACGCACCATGGCCGATGGTGCCGATTCGGTGCGCATCCTGTGCGAACTGGCGGCCGAGCGGGGCCTGATGGTGGACATGCATTGCGACGAATCGGACGATCCGCTGTCGCGCCATATCGAAACGCTGGCCTATGAAACCCAGCGCCTCGGGCTGCAGGGGCGGGTGGCCGGTTCGCATCTGACGTCGATGCATTCGATGGACAACTACTATGTGAGCAAGCTGCTGCCGCTGATCCGCGAGGCCGGGGTGGCGGCGATTGCCAATCCGCTCATTAACATCACCCTGCAGGGCCGTCACGATAGTTATCCGAAACGGCGCGGCATGACGCGGGTGCCGGAAATGCTGGCGGCCGGTATCGAGGTGGCGTTCGGCCATGATTGTGTACTCGATCCGTGGTATAGCCTGGGCTCGGGTGACATGCTGGAGGTGGCGCATATGGGTTTGCATGTGGCGCAGATGACGGGCCAGCAGGCCATGCACGCCTGTTATCAGGCGGTGACCAGCAATCCGGCGCGAATACTGGGCTTGTCGGATTACGGTGTGGCGCCCGGCTGCCATGCCGATCTGGTGCTGCTCGATGCGCCCGATCCGGTGACGGCGATCCGTTTGCGCGCGGCGCGGCGGATGGTGATGCGGCGCGGTAAAGTGATCGCCAGCGCGCCGCGCGCCGTCAGTCAGCTGCATCTGGAGGGGCGTCCTGCCGAGGCGGATTTCCGTCTGCGGCGCTAGAAACCACAGTGCGGCATCGGCTGCTGGACTTGCTCTATGAAATCCTCGACAATCAAATCACCCCCTATCCGGAGGCGATGCGGCACTGGCGAATCATCGTCCGGGCCGATTTCTGCAGGCAGCGAGTATGTCTCCAAGCATGAAAATACTGAGTACCGAACGGTTATGCCTGCGCACCCTGGATCAGGATGATGCGCCTTTCTATTACGAGCTAGTCAATGACCCGACCTGGCTCGAGCATATCGGTGACAAGGGCGTGCGCAGTCTCGACGATGCCCGGCGCGCGATCAGCGAGGGCCCGATGGCGATGCAGGCCGAACATGGCCATTCCCTGTATGTGATGGAGCGTCTCAGTGATGGCCGGCCCCTCGGCCTGTGCGGCCTGATCAAGCGCGCCACCTTGCCGGCCGTGGACATTGGCTATGCAATCCGGCCCGCTTATTTCGGTCAGGGCTATACCTATGAAGCTGCGGCAGCGGTGTTGTCCTACGCCCGCGAGCAGCTGAAGCTGCCCTGTCTGATGGGCATTACCTCTCCCACCAATGTCAATTCCATCCGTTTGCTGGAGAAATTAGGACTGCGCTACATTGGCAGCGAATTGTTTGCGCCGAATCCGGTTCCTACGAATAAGTATTTGATTCAATTTGATTCTGTTTGAATATGTGCGGCTACCCGGTAGTTACTTTTGAAATGGAAGTGTTGTAAAAAATCTCATTTTGTTAAATTTTTTCCGCTAGTTGTATTGGTCTTTCCATGCGAGGCGGGCATGATGGTTCCGAATTGTTGCCAAAGGGGAAGTCATGAATTTGTCGAATTTGAAGATAGGAATACGGCTGCGTTTGCTCGGTGCGTTCTTTTTTATCGCTTTATCGATCGTGGCGACTGGAGGCTGGCGCGCACTGAGCGACACCAACGACATTAGCGCCGAGGCGATGTCGCGTTCGGTGGCACTGAGTCAGGCGATCGATGCGGCGCGTGCTGCTCAGCTCGAGTTCAAGATACAAGTGCAGGAATGGAAGAACATTCTGATCCGTGGCAATGATCCGGCTGCGCTGCAGAAGTACAGCGATGCCTTCATCAAAAGCGGCGAAGCGACCCGCAGCAAGCTCAAGCAGCTGGATGAACTGCTGAAGAAGCTGGAACTGGGTACGCCGCTGGTGGCCGAAGCGATCGCCACGCAGGGCGAACTGGGCACCAAATACATGACGGCGCTGAAGCAGTACGATAGTGGTAATCAGGAGAGCGTGCACATCGTCGACGGGCTGGTGAAAGGCATGGACCGGGAACCGACCAAAAAAATCGACGACATCGTCGCCTATATCAGCAAGGAATCGCACCGTCTGATGGACGAGATGGAAGCGGCGAACAAGGCCGCGCATAACAAGGCGGTTCTGGCGATGGCCATAACGCTGGGGGTGACGCTGGTGGTGGGCTGGATTACCGTGGCGGCGCTAATTAAGAGCATTACGCGGCCGCTGAGCGAGGCCGTCGATATGGCGCAAACGGTGGCATCAGGCGACTTGCGTAGCGAGGTACATGTGCGTAGTACTGACGAACTCGGTGATTTGCTGGGGGCGCTCAAACTGATGCAGAGTAATCTGAGCGAGATCGTTGGCAAAGTCCGGCAGGGCACAGAATGCATCCACACCGCCTCGGCAGAGATTGCGAACGGCAATCTGGATCTATCTGGACGCACGGAAGAGCAGGCCAGTTCACTGGAGCAGACAGCGGCAGCGATGGTGCAGCTGACCACGACCGTGCAGCAGAATAATGCCAACGCCAGCGAAGCGTGTCGTCTGGCTGATGTGGCCTCGACGGTGGCAGCCAAGGGGGGCGATGCGGTCGAACAGATGGTGCGCACCATGGGCGCGATCAACGAATCGTCGCGCAAGATTGTGGACATTATTTCCGTGATTGACGGCATCGCGTTCCAGACCAATATTCTCGCCTTGAATGCGGCAGTCGAAGCAGCGCGCGCCGGTGAGCAGGGCCGCGGCTTCGCAGTGGTAGCCAGCGAAGTGCGCAATCTGGCGCAGCGTTCGGCTGCAGCAGCCAAGGAAATCAAGGAACTGATCGGCGCTTCGGTCGAGCGCGTCGAAGCGGGCAGCCGGCTGGTTGGCGAGGCGGGCGTAACGATGACCGAAGTGGTGGCCAGCGTCCAGCGGGTCACCGCCATCATCAGCGAAATCAGCGTCGCCAGTTCCGAGCAGCGCGATGGTATCGAGCAGATCAGCATCGCCATCAGCCAGATGGATGGCGTGACGCAACAGAATTCGGCGCTGGTCGAAGAATCGGCAGCCGCAGCCGAAGCGCTCGAGCAGCAGGCCTCGCAGCTGAACGACGCCGTCAGCGTCTTCAAACTGCAAGGCGAGCGCGACGGCGCAGCGCGCGTACCAGCCGCCCCGAAACGCACCCTGCTAGCCGCCCCCGCCTAACCCGGCTGCCTCAAACCCGGGGTCAGATCCGACATCCGGACACGAGCCCAGCTTGGGTGTCTCAAACCCGGGGTCAGATCCGACATTCGGACATGAGTTCGCTTAGTAGCCGGGGCCGATCACAGTATGGTGACCGGCCCCGGCTACGTAAAGATGAGTTCGTGTCTGGATGTCGGATCTGACCCCGGTTTTATTTTGGGGAGAAGAGCCAGCGCAGCGGGCGTTCTACGCGGGCGGCCCAGGAGCGTTCGTTGTGGATGGCGGCTTCGGCTGCGTAGAAGCTCAGCTCGGCTGGAGCGCGATAACCCTGGGCGAGCAGGGCGTCGCGCATTTTTTCTGTGTCCGCGAGTCCGTCGTTGTCGCTGCCGGCATCGAGGTAGATGCGCAGCGGTGCGCGGGCCGCCGGCTGGGTCATCAGTGCGCCCCGGTTCCACCAGAACGAGCCGGACAGGCTGGCCGCCATCGAGAAGACGTCGGGACGTCGCTGCGCCATGGCGACCGAGGCCAGCCCGCCGAGCGAGGAGCCCATCAGGGCGGTGTGTTCGCGTCCGGGCAGGGTGCGCAGGTTGGCATCGGCCCACGGTTTGACGCTGTCGGTGACGAAGCTCAGGTAGGCGTCGAGCTTGCCGCCGCCATACTGTGGATCGCAGCAAGGCGTGTATTCGGCAATGCGCTCGGCACTGTTGTCGATGCCGACGATGATCACGGGGGTGATTTCGCCACTGCCAATCAGGCGGTCCATGACACTGGCCATTTCCCACGCGGCGCCATACGCGGCCGTGCCCGCGTCGAACAGATTCTGCCCGTCGTGCATATACAGTACGGGATAGCGGCGCTGCGGTGCGCTAGCGTAATCGGGCGGTAAATAGATGCGCAGCTTGCGCTCGCCGCCCAGTTGTGGCGCGGCGAGCGGGCCGACCAGTTGTACGCTGCCCTTTGCGGGCAGGGCGGGCAGGCGGGCTGATGTATTGCCAGTGCCATTGCCGCTGTCAATGCGCTGGCTGGCGCTGCTGCTGTTGGCATTGCCATCACCGCTGGCGGGGCCGGTGGTGCTGGTGCCGGCCCTGTCGGACAGGGCGGCCAGCGGCAGGATGCGCAAGCCATACAAGTCGATCTGGTTCGAAACGCCCCGCACACCTCCGGCATCGGCGTAGCTGCTATTACTTTGCAGGTAGCTCATGTTGTAGAAATCGCTCAGCTGCATGCGGTAGCTGCCGCGCTGCAGTTCGGCGCTGAGTGGCGTCGACCAGCCGATGGCGGCGTTGTGCGGCAGCTGTACCACGCCCTGCGCCACGACGCTGCCGTGTGCATCGCTAACGCTGAGCCATTTCACGCCGCCACTGATGCCCAGATTGATCTGGTGCGCGGCGTTCCGGTAGCGTAGCTGGAATGCGTAGCGGCCGGCTCGCTCGATGCGCAGTGCGCTGACGCTGAAGCTGTCGGCGCTACTGCCCCAGTTGGCGATGCGGCCGTCCTGCGCCGCAACGCTGCTGTGGACGCGGGCATCGGTGACGCTGATTTCTTCACCGCTGTTCAGGCATACGGGCGGGCTATGGTGGCTACGATTGCCGGAGGCCTGATGCACGGCTTCGGCGCTGTAGCATAGATTGTCAGCCGCAGCTTTGCGCATTAGCGGCGCACGCCGATCCGCCCAGCTGGCGCTGGTCAGACCGCGCACGGCCAGCTGGCCATTGCGGTAGAGGTTATAGCGCACGCCCGCTGCTGGGGCATTCAGGGTGACAGTGGGGAAGCCGAAGCTGCCGCGCGCGACGCTGACGATCTGCGCTTCCTGTGGCGCGGTGACGGCGCTATTATGTGCCAGTGCTGCGGCGCTAACGCGTTGTAGTTGCTGCTGACCGGGCAGCAGCTTGCCAAGCGTGATCACGATGCGGTTGTCGCTGGCCAGTGCGGCCCAGTCGATGCTGGTGCCCGCCGGCTGGCCATTCAGGCTGACGCTGGCGACGGCGTAGTAACCCTCGCCCGCGCTGGACGCCGGTAATTGCAGTTGCACCTGCAACTGCTTGCCGCGCAGCGTCAGGTGGCTCAGGGTGATGTGCTCACTGGCGCCCAGGGTTTCGCGGCGCAGGCGTGCCGTGACGAAGGGACGCAGGGCGATCCCCTGTTCGGTGGTCTGCACACCGAAGACGCTGCCGACCACCATGCCGAGATAGGCGCCCACTGACCAGAGCTGGCGGCGCGAGTTGATCACCGGCCCACTCAGATCAGCCGCGCCGCGCTGGTCTTTGAGCATGGGCAGACCGCTCAGCCATTCCAGGTTTTCCATGTTCGACAGGTTGGTCGCGGCGCCGCGGATCAGGGTCGCGTAGGCGGCATCGGCAACGGCGCTGTTGCCGCCGATGGCGGCCGCTTTCAGGCCGTAGGCGGTGACGAAGGGCCAGATGGCACGGTTGTGGTAAATCGCCGTATCGGCCTGCTGCGGGTAGATCACGGGGGCACCCAGCGGGCCGTGCGGATAGTGGGCCAGGATGCTGGCCGTCTGCGCGGCATCGGCGATCCCGGTGACGATGGCCAGACTCTGGCCCAGCCAGTCGTATTTATACAGCGCTGCGCCATCGAAGTGTCCGGCCGTCAGGCTGCTGTACAAGCCTGTGTCGGGCTGCCACAGGCGCTGGTTGATGGCGCGTTTCAGGTCGGCCGCCCAGCCACTGTAGCGCTGTGCCAGTGCGTCCTGCTGCTGTTCGCGGGCCAGCTGTGCGGCCAGTGTCAGCGCCTTGTAGTGCGCGGCATTGGTGGACAGGGCTTTGGCGCTGGCCATGCTGGCCAGATCGGTGATGATCCATGGCGCGTAACTCTGTTCGCGCCAGTCGAGGAAGGATTGTTCGCCGCTGTACAGGCCATCGCTCTTGTCGTAGGCGGCCAGCCGGTCATTTTCCAGCGTGTTGGATAAGGCGCGCAGGGCGGTGCGGGCGAAGGCGCGGCGTTCGTCCGGGGCCAGCGCCTTGAGCGCCTCGTCGGCGCCGAAGGCCCAGCTGACGCGGTCTGTGCTGACCGGCCAGCTACCGCCGCTACCGGTGTCCTGAATGATCTGCAGGCCATCGCTGCTGCCGGCGACATTGACGCCGGGAGTCACGCCGGCCCGATAGCCGGATAGTTTGAATTCGAGCGAGTTGCGCACCCGGCGCGGATCGAGCATGCCCAGCCCCAGCGAGGCGGCATACGACAGGTCACGGGTCCAGACGTAGTGCCAGTATTCGCCCGTTTCGAAACAGTTGCAGCTGATGTCTTTGCCGCCGTTGTAGCTGCCATCGCGGATCTGGCTGACCGAGTTCTGAGCCATCTCCAGTCCGGCCAGTGTGAACAGGGCGTCGAAACCGGTATTGCCGCTGCGCAGGGTGGGCTGGCCTGCCACTTCGCTGTAGCTGATCTCCTGTGCGCCGACCCGCACCGGCATGCTGCTGCGCTGGGTGTAGCGGCGCAGCTGCGCGTCGATGTCGGTGCTGGTGTACTGCACCGTGTAGGGCTGGGCACCGGCTACCGGATACTGCTCGGTGCTGCCGCCGCTATTCGTGCCCGCGCTGGCGCTGCTAATCACCGCGAGGCTGGCAGCGCTGGCCAGTGCCGGTAGCGCCAGCATGCACAGGGTAAGGTGTCGAGGCATGCGTTTCATGGGGCAATCTCCAGTATCAGTGCCGAACGCGCCGGCAGGGTAATCTGTTCGCCGAGCGCGATGCGCTGGCCGGTGATCACGTCCACCGCGCTGCTGGCACCTTGCAGCAGCTCGTGGAAGCGCGCTGTTTTCAGGACGGTATCGCTACGGTTCTTATTCAGCGCCACCATCACCTTGTGCTGGTCATCGTAGCGGAAATAGACATAGGTGTTCTGTTCCGGTCCGAAGTGCATGGTGCGCCCGTGATGGATCACGCTGGCCTGCTTGCGCCAGTTCAGCAGCTTTTTCATGTAGCGCTGCGCCGCCAGTTGCGCGTCGCTCAGGCCTGCGCCCGTGTAGGCGTTGACCCGATCGCCCGCCCAGCCGCCGGGGAAGTCGTGCCGGTAGGAGGCGTCATCGCGTCCTTTGATAGTGCTGGTCATGAGGATTTCCGTGCCCGCGTAGAACTGCGGGATGCGCGGTGCGGTGGCGACGAATGCCAGCGCCATGCGGTATAGCTGCTGATCTTCGCCTAGCTCACTGAACAGGCGGGACATATCGTGATTGCCTTCGAAGAGCACCAGATTAGCGGCGTCCGGATACTGGTAATCCTGTGACAGTGCTTCGTAGAGATTGGTCAGGCTGTAGTCGCCACCGTCCGGTGCCGCCAGCGCGCGCCGCAGTACATCGGCCAGCGGGAAGTCCATCATGCTGGGCATATGCGATACGTAGCCATTGGCGTTGCGCTTGCCGCGCTGCCAGTGCGCCACCACCGGGATCAGCGGGCTCCATTCTTCGCCCACCAGATTCAGGTGCGGATATTCGGCCATCACGGCGCCCGACCAGTGGCTCAGAAAGGCCGTATCGGAGTAACTGTAGGTGTCCACCCGCAGACCGGACAATCCGGCGTACTCGATCCACCACAAACTGTTCTGGATCAGATAGCGCGCTACGTGCGGGTTGGCCTGATTCAGATCCGGCATGCTTTCGACAAACCAGCCCGCCGTGAAGTTGCGCCGGTCGGCGCCCGAGGCATACGGATCCTGTACGGCCACGCGGTGATGCTCGGTCGGGACAAACTTGCCCTGATAGGTGAGCCAGTCCGGTTCCGGCATGTCCTGCAGCCACCAGTGGCTGCTGCCGATATGGTTCAGCACCACGTCCTGAATCACGCCCAGCCCTTTGCTGCGCGCCAGTGCCACCATGGCACGATACTCCTGGTTGCTGCCGTAACGCGGATCGATCCGGTAGTGGTGGGTGGCGGCATAGCCATGGTAGGAGTAGGCCGGCATATTCGATTCCAGCAGCGGGGTTGGCCACAGCTGGGTGTAGCCCATGCTCGCGATGTAGTCGAGATGGTCGCTGATGCCGCGCAGGTCGCCGCCATGGCGCCCCGAGCCATCGGCGCGCTGCGCCTGTTCCAGCATGCCAACGGCATTGTCGTTGGCAGGGTCGCCGTTGGCAAAACGGTCCGGCATCACTTCATAGATGGCATCGGCAGGTCCGAAGCCGCGCCGCTGTGCCGAGCCCGGTGCGCGCGCCTGCAAGGCATAGCGCTGCTGTAGGACCACGGCGGACGAGCCACTGGCGCGAAACTGCAGCGTCAAGTCGCCGGGCGCCGCCTGCGCGCTGATCTCCAGATTAATAAACAGGTAGTTGGGATTGCTAGCCCGTTCCACGGAACGGATGCTCACGCCGGGATAGCGCAGGCTGGGTGTCAGACGGCCGATGGCGGGGCCATGCACCATCAGTTGCAAACTGCGTTGCTGCATGCCGGTCCACCAGCTGGGCGGTTCCAGATGGTCGATACGGTAGCTGGCTGTGGTGGCGTTGGCACAGCCGAAAACCAGACCCTGTAGTACTGCCAGCAGCAGGCGCTTGTTCATGCAATCTCCGTTTTGAGTGATATGTAGTGGTACTACAGATGCCCTGTTTTCTTGCTTTTCGGCTATTTTGCTCTATTTGCCAAGTGTTTGTCGGTAAATAAAGATGGCTCCTTGGACTTTAGGTCGGTGCAATTTTAGTCAAAATACAAAGTTTCTCCCGTTTTGTTCGTGCCGACGGCGATATCGCGACCTTGCGCCCCTGTCTGGGCGCACTGAATCTGAAAAAATACCGCAGAAATAAGTGGTCTTAACGATAAATCTGTAGTTCCACTACAAGAAGCTGATCGAGATGATGTAGCTGAAATACAACGTGACACCAGTGTTCGCTAGGGAGAGTAGCAGGGAAGCCCCTTGGAAAGCGTAACTGGCCGCGCTTTTGTTTGACACAGAATCTAGTTTTAGTACAAAATTCTCTTTAGAACGTCTTTAGAACGTTGTTTTTCCTTGGATCCCGTGTAGTTTGAGACGCCCCGGTTCGCGGTGCGGCTGATGTTTGCGGGAATTATGTTTTGTGTCGTGTGTTGAGGGGACATTAAATGAGTATTTTCGCGAATAAGCGCCGTCAAAGCGCTGCGTTCCAACTGAAACCGGTAGCTGCAGGCTGCGCGGTTTTCCTGTCTATGATGGCTAGCAATGTGTACGCGCAAGAAGCGGCACAGAGCGAAGCGGCACCAGCTGCCGATGTGACCGCTGCTAAAGCGGATGCCAACGGTATCCAGACGGTGAAAGTTTCCGGTATCCGTCGCGGTATCGAAGCGGCTATCTCGATCAAAAAGAATTCCAGCTCCATCGTTGAAGCGATTTCGTCGGAAGACATCGGCAAACTGCCGGATTCCAGCGTAGCCGAATCGATCTCGCGCCTGCCAGGCGTGACCGCCCAGCGTAGCCGCGGTTCGGGCAAAGCCGCTGACATCAGCGTGCGTGGTCTGGCACCAAGCTTCAACGGTACGCTGGTCAATGGCCGCGAAATGGCCTCGACTGGCAATTCCCGTAGCCCTGAATTCGATCTGTTCCCAGCGGAACTGATCGGCAGCGCCATGATCTACAAAACCCCGGACGCGACCGTTATCGGTCAGGGTCTGGCTTCGACCATCGACCTGCGCACCGTGCAGCCGCTGGACTTCCCTGGTCGCGTACTGGCCGCTGGTGCCCGTAACGAGCGTACCGGTGTGCGTTCCGGTTCGCCAGAAGGTGACGGCAAGCGTTACACCTTCAGCTATGTGGACCAATTCGCTAACCGCACCATCGGTGTAGCGATCGGTATCACCAGCTACAAAGAAAACGGCGGCGGCCAGCAGAAATTCGAAGGCGGCGGTACCGACACCGTGACCTACAACGGTCAGAGCGTGGTGGTTCCTGCCGGTTTCAAAGCCGACACCGAGACTTCCAAGTCCAACCGTGATGGCGTTTCCGCTACCCTGCAATACCGTCCAAGCAAAGAATTCAAGACTTCGGTGGACGTGTTCTACTCGGCCGGTAGCCAGAGCCTGAAGAAAACCGGTCTGGAAGGTTCGATCGGCGGTTCGTGGGGCGGCTATGACCCGGTTGGCGTGCTGAGCAATGCCACTGTCCAGAATGGCGTGGCGACCAGCGGTACCTTCAGCAACTTCAAGGGCGACGTTCGTAACCACAAAGAAGCGGCTGACGACAAGCTGACCTCGATCGGCTGGAACACCCAGTTGAAACTGACTGACTGGACGCTGACCGGCGACCTGTCGCACTCGAAAGCAACCAAAAACGCTTCGCGTTATGAAACCACCGCTGGTCAGGCTGGTAACGTAGCCCCAGGTCAAATCGGTTCGCTGTCGTGGACTGGTTTCGATGGTAAAAACCTGGCAGCGATGAAGCTGACGTCGAGCTTCGATTACTCGAACCGCTCGCAAACCTTCCTGACCGATACCGATGGCTGGGGTGGTGGTGTGAACTCGCCACAGGCTGGCTATGTTGCCCTGCCTAACGTGGACGACAAGATTGATGCCGTGCGCCTGACCGCTCGTAAAGATGTGGAATGGGGCCCAGTGGCTGCGGTGCAGTTCGGCGTGAACTACACCAAGCGTGACAAAGTCCGCTACGGCGAAGAAGGCCGTCTGGTGGTGAAAGGCGCCAATGGTTATGCCACCGCCACCGTACCTGGTAGCACTGTCAGCACCGCCGGCACCACCGGTCTGCCTATCGTTTCCTTCGATCCGACCGGCACCCTGGGTTCGATCTACGAACTGGCTAAATGGGTCGATGCCAGCGTACTGGCAAAAGACTGGTCGGTTTCCGAGAAAGTCACCACCGCTTACGCGATGGGTGATCTGGACGGCAAGCTGGCTGGCCTGAACTATCGCGGTAACTTTGGTGCGCAGTTCGTGCACACCAGCCAGTCCACCACTGGTAACAAAGTCGATCTGGCGACTTGCACCGGTATTACCGCTGCTACCTGCCCATCGGCGGTGATCGCTGACGGTACCTCGTACAACGACATCCTGCCAAGCGCGAACGTATCCTTCGATCTGGGTAATGAACAGCAAATGCGTTTCGGTCTGGCGAAAGTACTGGCCCGCGCCAATCTGGACGACATGCGTGCTAGCTCGGCCTTCGGTGTCAGCAAGAACAACAGCGTGCCTATCCTGACCGGTAGCGGCGGTAACGCCAAACTGGAACCGTTCCGCGCCAAAGCACTGGACGTATCGTACGAGAAGTATTTCGGCAACAAGGGCTACTTCAGCGCTGCTGCCTTCTACAAAAAGCTCGATACCTACATCCTGCGCGCACCACAGGCGTTTGACTTCAAAGGTCAGGTTACCGCTGCAACCCCGCTGCCTGCTACCGGCCCTTACGCTGGTTCGACGGTTGGTCTGCTGACCAAACCGACCAACGGCGACGGTGGCAATCTGCATGGTTACGAGCTGGCTGTGAACGTACCGTTCTCGCTGATCACCTCCTACCTGGACGGCTTCGGCGCATCGGCTAACTTCTCGAACACCGAAAGCGGTATCGAGTTGCCAGCCATCGGCTTCGCAACCCAGGGTGTTGCTGGCGTGAAGATCCCACTGCCTGGCCTGTCCAAGCGTGTGACCAACCTGCGTATGTACTACGAGAAGGATGGCTTCCAGTTCGCATGGGCTGCCCGTCGTCGTTCGGACTTCCTGGGTCAGATCAGCGACTACCAGGACAATGCGCAGCTGACGTTCGTGAAAGGCGAGACCATCATCGACCTGCAAGCTTCGTATGAGTTCCAGAAGACGTTCCTGAAAGGTCTGTCGGTCTACGTACAGGCTAACAACTGGAATAACACGCCTTACCAGGAGTACAATGGCACGGATTCGAGCGCCATTTCGTACCGTACCGTGTTTGGCCGTACTTACCAGTTCGGCCTGACCTACAAGTTCTAATTAGCGGCCTGGCTATCAGAAGACATTCTGATAGCCCTCGCTCATCACAACCCCGGCTCGCCGGGGTTGTTTCGTTTCTGGCAGCAGCGTTTGAGGGAACTACTTTTATGCAGCAGACAGCGATTAAGAATATCGTGATTGTCGGTGGTGGTACGGCCGGCTGGATGAGTGCCACGGCACTTGCGACGGTCCTGCGTGGCCAGTACAACATCCGGCTGGTGGAGTCGGACGAAATCGGCATCGTCGGCGTCGGTGAAGCGACCATCCCGATGATCCAGCGCTTCAATCAGGTAGCCGGTATCGATGAGGCGGAGTTTATGAAGGCTACCCAGGGTAGCTACAAACTGGGCATCGAATTCGTCAACTGGGGCAAGCTGGGGGATCGCTACATCCACGGCTTCGGCGTGCTCGGTCAGGATCTGTGGACGGTGCGCTTCGACCAGTACTGGCAGCGTTTGCGTTCGCTCGGCAAGGCCCGCGATCTGGATGAGTATTCGATTACCCGCATGGCGGCACGCCAGAATAAATTCATGCCGACCCGGCGCGATCTGCCGAATTCGCCGCTGGCCGATATCGCTTACGCCTATCACTTTGACGCCAGCCTGTATGCGCGCTATCTGCGCGGTCTGTGCGAGCAGCGCGGGGTGCGTCGTACCGAGGGCAAGATCGCCAGCGTGGCGCTGCACCCGGAGAATGGTTATGTCGAGGCGGTGGTGCTGGAGTCGGGCCAGCGCATCGAAGGTGATCTGTTCATCGACTGTTCCGGTTTCCGTGGCCTGCTGATCGAAGCGGCGCTCAAGACCGGTTACGAAGACTGGTCCCACTGGTTGCCGTGTGACCGTGCGCTGGCCGTGCCGTGCAAATCGGCGTCGGTGCTGACACCTTACACGCGCTCGACTGCGCATACGGCCGGCTGGCAGTGGCGCATTCCGCTACAGCACCGCACCGGTAATGGTCATGTGTATTGCAGTGCCTTCATGGACGATGCGCAGGCGCAGGATATTCTGCTGAAAAACCTCGATGGTGCGGCACTGGCGGAGCCACGTCAGATCAAGTTCCAGACCGGCATGCGCAAGCAGAGCTGGAACCGCAATGTGGTGGCGATCGGGTTATCCAGTGGTTTCCTCGAACCGCTCGAGTCGACCAGTATCCACCTGATCCAGTCGTCGATTGCGCGCCTGCTGCAGTTCTTCCCGGATCGCGGCTTCCATCCGCTGGAAGTGGCGGAATACAATCGCCAGAGCCGCTTCGAATATGAGCGCATCCGTGACTTCGTGATCCTGCACTACAAGGCCAATCAGCGTGATGATTCCGATTTCTGGAAGCAGTGCGCTGGCATGCCGGTGCCGGATTCGCTGCAGCACAAGATCGATCTATTCAAGGCGCGCGGGCGGGTAGTGCGCTTCGATAACGAGCTGTTTGCGGAGACTGGCTGGTTGCAGGTGATGCACGGGCAGAATCTGCAGCCGGAAGGCTATGATCCGCTGGTCGACTTGCTGCCGCTGGAGGATGCGGAAAAATATCTGGAGAGCATACGCGAGGTGATCGGCCAGTGTGTACAGCACATGCCGAGCCACGCCGAGTTTATTGCGCAGCATTGCGCTGCGCCGCGCCGCTAGGCCTTGAGCAGCGAACACTGAACACCGGCTAGCCGGCGTTCAGTGTTGCGGGCTTGTTACAGTTTCGCTGCCGCGCAATGGCTAGCGATGTATTCCTCGTGGGTGGGCATGTGCTCCACGCAGCGCTGCACCACATCTTTCACGTTGGCGAGGAAGGCCGCAATTTCTTCCGGCGTACGCTGATCCACCAGCGGGTGGTAGCCTTTGCTGCGCAAGCCCTGACCATGCATCACCTGCAGCCAGCTGGTTTCCGTGAATAGTTCGTCGCGTTTGATCAGCAGGCGGCCATTGCTCTGGTACAGGTCGATGCGTCGCTGCAGCGTATCGGGAATCGCCATATTGCGGCAGTAGTCCCAGAATGGTTCGCCGACCCGCTGGTTCACTTTGTAGTGCAGGATCAGGAAGTCGCGGATGCCGATGTATTCCTCGTCATTGGCGCGGTTGAAGGCATCCACATCGGCCTGATCGAAGCCCATGTGCGGGAACATCATCAGCAGACGGGTAATCCCGGTTTGTACCAGATGGATACTGGTCGATTCCAGCGGTTCGAGGAAGCCTCCGGCCAGACCGATGGCGACCACGTTGCGGTTCCATGCCAGTTTGCGTTTGCCAGCTTTGAAAGTCAGGTGACGGGCATGGGCCAGCGCCTTGCCATCGAGATTATTCAGCAGGATTTCTTCGGCTTCGGCTTCTTCCATGAACTCGCTGCAGTACACATGACCGTTGCCGATACGGTGCTGCAGCGGAATGCGCCACTGCCAGCCGGCCTTGTGGGCGGTCGAGCGGGTATAGGGCAGCAGCGGGCTGATCGAGGCACACGGCACGGCAATCGCGCGGTTGCAGGGCAGCAGGTGTGACCAGTCTTCGAAGCCGGTTTTCAGGGTTTCTTCGATCAGCAGGCCACGGAAGCCCGAGCAGTCGATAAACAGATCGCCTTCGACCCGTTCGCCGCTATGCAGAATCACTGCTTCGATGAAACCATCGCTATCGCGCTGGACGGTATTGACGACACGTCCCTCGGTGCGCTGTACGCCACGGCTTTCACTCACACTGCGCAGATATTTGGCGTACAGCGAAGCGTCGAAATGGAAGGCATGGGAAATGTCGGCCAGTGGCGAGTCGCCGCTTTCCTGATCTGCGCGCATGAATTTGTTCATGCGGGCCGCTGCGGTATTGATCGAGTAGTCTTCCAGATTCGGCGCTGTGCCTTGCTGGTACATTTTCAGCCAGTACTGGTAGAAGCGCGCCAGCAGCTGGTCGCGACCAATCACGCCAAAACCGTGCAGATAGGAGTCGCCCTGTTTGCCCCAGTTGACGAACTCGATGCCGAGCTTGAAGCTACCCTGAGTAGTGCGCAGGAATTCGTTTTCGTCGATGCCGATCAGGTCATTGAAGCCGCGGATGACCGGAATGGTGGCTTCGCCAACACCGATGGTGGAGATTTCATCGGATTCGATCAGACGGATGTGGCAACCATTGGAAATCAGCGTCGACATCGCGGTGGCGGTCATCCAGCCAGAGGTGCCGCCACCGACGATGACTACTTTTTTAACCAGTCCCAGACTCATGTTCGCTCCAATTCGTTAGCAGATTTCACACCCTCTTTCCGGTAGTGGATTGAACCCTATCCCGTACCTGTTTTGAGGGTGCTTCATGATACACGCTGGGGCACCTGCGAGTCTCGGACTGTTGTGCTGATTGTCGTATAAATACGCCGTCAGAGCACGCTGCGATTACTGCTTGGCTGCTGCCGCAAACGCTGCGTTCTGGGCGTCGAGCCAGGTCTTCAGCGGTGCGAAATAATCGAGCAGCGCAGCGCCGTCGATACGCTCTTCACCGGAGACTGCCTTGAGTGCTTCCGGCCATGGCTTGCTGGAACCCATCGCCAGCATCTGCTGCAGTTTTGCACCGGCTTTGGCGTTGTCATACACCGAGCAGCGGTGCAGCGGCCCCGTGTAGCCTGCCTCGCGGCACAGCGCACGGTGGAACTGGAACTGCAGCATGTCGGCCAGGAAGTAGCGTGCGTACGGCACATCGGCGGCGACGTGGTACTTGGCGCCCGCATCGAAACCGGCGCCGCTGGCATCGCCTGCGAGCGGACGTTTCATGCCCATGTACTGCTCGCGCAACTGCCACCAGCTCTTGTCGAAATCGGCCGGTTTGGTCTTGCCGGAATAGACATCCCAGCGCCATTTATCGACCGAATAGGCGAACGGCAGGATCGCCACTTTGCTCAGCGCGCGTTCCAGTAATTGACCTATATCTGCATCGGCATCCGGTGCCTGATCCATCAGACCGACTTTCTGCAGGTAACCGGGTGTGATCGACAGGGCCACGGTGTCGCCGATCGCCTCATGGAAGCCATCGTTGGCACCAGCACGGAACAGATAGGACTGACCGGTGTAGCCGAGGAAGTAATACACGTGACCGAGTTCGTGATGGATCACGGTGAAGTCTTCTGCGGTCGGGGTGATGCACATCTTGATGCGGACATCGTCCTTCTCGTTGATCGGCCATGCCGAAGCGTGGCACACCACATCGCGGTCGCGTGGCTTGGTAAACAGCGAGCGTTCCCAGAAGCTCGCTGGCAGTTTCTGCATGCCCAGCGAGGTGTAGAAGCGTTCGGCGTACTCGGTCATCTGCTTGGCGTCGGTTTTGCGTTGTTCCAGCACCTTGGTCAGATCGTAGCTGCTTGCGCCGGTGGCCGGTTTCAGCATCGGATACAGATTGGTCCAGGTCTGGCTCCACATATTGCCGAACAGGTGGGACGGAATCGGGCCATCGAGCGGCACCACCTCGGCGCCATAGGTGGCGCGCAGTTTGTGGCGGGTGTAGGTGTGCAGCGAGTCATACAGCGGCTTGACCTGTTGCCACAGACGTTCCATCTCGGCCGAGAAAGCTTCCGGTGGCATATCGTACTGCGAGCGCCACATTGCGCCCGTATCGGCAAAGCCCATCTGCTTGGCACCCTTGTTGGACAGTGCCAGATATTCGGTGTATTTCTGCTTGTAAGCAGGCGACTGGGCGTGCCAGCCAGCCCACATTTCTTTCAGCTTGGCTTCGTCGCGGCTATTTGCCAGCACTTTTTCCATTTCGCCCAGCGCCATGCAGGTGCCGGCGCTACCATCGGCATTTTTCGGGCAGTACTTGGCTTTGCCGTAGGCGCCATTCAGCGCGGCCTGCAGCGCGGCATATTGCTCGCGCTCTTTCGGATCGGCGAACACCAGCGTCTGTTGCAGCAGCATCAGCTTGCGCGCCGCTTCGGCTGGCAGCTTCAGACCGTTGAAACGGCGTGCAGCGATGGCTGCCTCGCCGGACGCTGTCAGATAGCGCTCGGCGAAGTAGGAGGCGATCGCCTCGGTATCGTCGGTAATGAAATTCGAACCGACCCACGCACCTTGTGCCTGCTCGTTATTGAGTTTATTGAGCTTGGCTTCCGTTTCGCTGAGGAAGCGCTGGGCTTCCGCGACGGTCGGTTTCTGGGTTGGGGCAGCCAGCACGGTGGTGCTGGCCGCCGACATGGCGCTGAGCGCCAACAGCGCGCGTAGTATTTTTGGTGTCACGAGCATCTCCCTGAGTGATCTTGTCTGGTCACCGGATTGGATCATCCGATGGGCGGCAATGATACACCCATCTACCGCAGGGTCAGAGGCTGATGCTGATGCTCCGGCTGGCGGCGCTGCTGGCAGGCATGGCGATGTTGAGCTGTCGCTTGGCTTCGTCCCAGACGAAAATAACTGCTTTGCCATCGACCCGTACCACCGACGGGGCGCGCGTCACATTGTGCACCTGCAGGGCGATGCTACGGTCCGGGCGCTGGTACTGTTTGCCCGTTTCGGAGTTGATGGTGAGCGTCAGTTCGCGTCCCTGCAGCTTGCTGGCAAAGTTCAGCAGCTCGTATTGTCCCTGCTGGTAGGCGTTGGCGGTCAGGCCGTCATCGTCATACAGTTTGCCGCTGCCGGCAGTTACGCTGGCGTCGTGGTAGTAGTGCAGCTCGATGTGCTTGGTGCTGTAGTCACGTGTGCTCTGGACCACCTTGGCCATCGGGATGAAGGCACCGGCTCTCACGTACACGGGAATGTGATCGGCTTCCAGCTTGACGGTGTCGCGCATGCCACCGGCATGGCGCACGTCGGTGTAGAAATCGAACCATGCGCTGCGGGCCGGGAAGTAGACTTCCGCGCTGCTGGCGCCTTTGCTCAGGACTGGCGTGACGAGGAAGTCTTTGCCCCACAGATAGGTGGATGACATACCGTGCACGCTGGCGTTGTGCGGCTCTTCGTACAGCATGGGACGCATCAATGGCAAACCTTGCTGCTGGTTGTCGAAGCCCAGTGTGTAGTTGTAGGGCAGCATGCGATAGCGCAGGCGGATCGCGGCGCGCGCCAGTGCCTTGGTTTGCGCTTCGCGGTACACCGGTTCCGGCGCCACGTCGTCCTGTGCGTGCGGACGGAAAATCGGCTGGAACACGCCGTACTGCAGCCAGCGCGTATACAGTTCGTTATCGAGTACCGGGTTGGCAAAGCCGCCCAGATCGGAGTGCATATACGCGGCACCCTGCATGCCCATTTGCAAAGCGATTTCCGGCTGGGCGTGCAGCCCGCCCCAGCTGCGGTCCACGTCGCCCGACCACGGAATGATGCCGTAGCGCTGGGTGCCGGAATACCCAGCGCGCATCAGCACGAACGGGCGTTCGGTCGGGTAGTCCTGCTGGTAGCCTTCCGCCACCAGTCGTGCCCACTGGTGGCCGTAGATGTTGTGCACCGTGTCGGCGCTGCCAGTGGCGTGCTGCATGGCGCTCGGGTGTACTTCCGGTTCGCCCAGATCGCCCCAGACGCCGCTCACGCCTTGCTGGTGCAGCTCTTTGTAGATATTCCAGAACCACTGTTTGCCGGGCTGGCCGAAAATGTCGATCAGACCGGTATGACCAAAGTAGAAGTCGTAGGCCAGTGCTGCGCCGCTGGCGTCGGTGCCGAGGATTTTCTTGTCCACGGCTTCCTGCCAGCGCGCCGAACTGTCGACGATGAACGGTTCGGTGATGACGACGGTCTGCACGCCCTTATTGCGGAAGTCGCTGATCATGCCGACCGGATTGGGGAAGTTATCCTTGTCCCAGCTCAGGTTACCCATGGTGCCTTTGACTTCTTTACCGAACCAGAACAGGTCGAACACGATGGCGTCGAGCGGGATGTCGTCGGCGATGAACTGGTTGACGGTGGCGCGCGCGATGGCTTCGTCGCGGTAGCCGAAGCGCATGGCGAAATTGCCGAAGGCCCAGCGCGGTGGTAGCGGCTGTTTGCCGGTCAGGCTGGTGTAGTTGCCGATCAGGTCTTCCCAGCTGTCGCCAGCGATCACCTGATAGGTCTTGCGACCACCAGTGGTTTCGTAGGTCAGACTGTTGTCTTTGCGGCTGTCGAAATCGAGGTAACCGGTTTGCGGGTTGTCGAAGTGGAGCGCATACATTTTCGACGACAGCGCCAGTGGCATGCTGTAACCCATCTGGGTGGAGCGCTCGGCGTAGCCGTAGTGTGCTTTGTTATACAGCGTGAAACGGTTGCCGCGCCGGTTCATGCCGACCGCACGCTCGCCGGCACCATACAGTGCTTCATCCTTATCCAGCGCGAATTCGATGGCTTGCAGGGTGCGCGCGCTGCCCTGATGGATGTCCTTGCTGCCGTTGACGAGATCATCCTGTTTGCTCAGGTAGCCGTGCTTTTCCGCCACCAGTTTGCGCCCTTTGTAGGCATACGCGATCTGGAACGGTGCTTTGCTAATGGTGACCTGCATGGCGCCGGCCGTGTAAGTGAGGCTGGCGGCTTTGCTGGCGAGTGTGGTTTTTACAGCCACTGGTGCCAGCACCACGGCATGCGAGGAGGCATCCGCTGCTTCGCCGCGTGGTACAAAGGTGGTCTCGACGATGCTGGCGGAGTAGGGCTTGATCAGGTAGTAGCCATCGCTGGTGCGCACTTCCAGTACGCCATCGCGGCTGGTGGCGCTTTCGAACTTGCGCTCGGCGTTCTGCGCCAGCGCAGACTGGCTGGCCAGCAAGGTCAGTGGTAGCAGGGGCAGCAGCTGGGCAAGGCGGGCAAAAGGTGGATTTTTCATGTAGTCGGATCGTCTCGAAAGGGCTGATGTTTATGTTGTTTGGCTACATTTAACACTGATTTTCCACCCTGTGGATGGCTTTTTTCCTATATTTTACTAGGGATTCTTTCATTTGACACACATGGTGCGCCGTGTTATTTTGCTACAAATCTCAAAAATAGTCGGGGACACGCCGCATGCATTCTTCCACCAGTAAGCCCATCCTGTCGTTCTGGCAGTTATGGAATATGAGCTTCGGCTTTTTCGGCATCCAGTTCGGCTTCGCGCTGCAAAATGCCAACACTAGCCGGATCTTTTCGACGCTCGGTGCGAATCCCGACGATCTGTCCCTGTTCTGGCTGGCCGCGCCGGTTACCGGCTTACTGGTACAGCCGATTATCGGCTACCTGAGCGACAACACCTGGCACCCGACTTGGGGGCGCCGCCGTCCGTTCTTCTTCATCGGTGCCTTGCTGGCCTCGATCGCATTGTTCCTGATGCCGAATTCGACCGCACTGTGGATGGCAGTAGCCGTGCTGTGGCTGATGGATGGCGCCATCAACGTCTCGATGGAGCCGTTCCGCGCGTTTGTCGGCGATAAGCTGGGCCCTGCGCAGCAGACTGCCGGTTTCGCCATGCAGACCTTCTTCATCGGCTGGGGCGCCGTGATTGCCTCGCTGCTGCCGACCATTTTTGCCGAATACCTGAACGTCAGCAATGTGCCCGTGAATGGTGCGATTCCCGATACGGTGCGCTATTCCTTCTACAGCGGCGGCGCAATCTATATGCTGGCCGTGCTGTGGACTGTGCTGACGGCCAAAGAAACCCCGCCGGACGATCTGGAAGCATTCCGCGCCGAGCAGCGCCGCACCAAGGGTATGGCGTTTGCCATGCGCGAGATCATGGGCGGCTTCACCCGTATGCCGGCCACCATGCTGCAACTGGCAGCGGTGCAGTTCTTTACCTGGATCGCCCTGTTTGCAATGTGGATCTACACCACCTCGGCGATCGGTGAAAACGTGTTCGGTACCGTCGATGCGCAATCGGCAGCCTATCAGGAAGCCGGTAACCGCGTGGGTGTGATGTTTGCTGTGTACAGTGGCGTGTCGGCACTGGCCGCGTTCATTCTGCCGATTTTCGCGCGTTACACTAGCCGCAAGTTCGTGCACATGAGCTGTCTGGTGATCGGCGGCGTGAGTCTGTTCAGCGTCTACGCGATCCACGACGTGAGCCTGCTGTACCTGCCGATGATCGGCGTCGGCATCGCCTGGGCCAGTATTCTGACCATGCCGTATGCGATTCTGGCAGGCGCACTGCCGGCCAAGCGCATGGGTTACTACATGGGCGTGTTTAACTTCTTCATCGTGATTCCGCAAATCGTCAGCGGTTTGCTGCTCGGTTTCGTCACCAAGCACCTGTTCAATGGCCATACCGTGCAGACGGTGATGCTGGGCGGTGTGTGCATGATTGTGGCCGGCATTCTGACCCTGATCGTGCGCGATAACGCGGAACCTGCTGGTCAGTAATGTAATATTGTTCGCATGATCATATTTCGCGCGCTGCTGGGTTGCCAGTCCGACTGGCATGGCAGGCGCGAAATCTGCCCTTTTCCTGCCTTTCCCTAGCGCGGAGCGAACATGAGCATTCAGAATCAATCGACCCAGCCATTTTCCGGTCAGCGGCCGGGCACTTCCGGCCTGCGTAAAAAAGTCACGGTATTCCAGCAGCCGGGCTATCTCGAGAATTTTGTACAGAGCGTGTTCGATACGCTGGGTGACTGCAGCGGCCAGACGCTGGTGCTGGGCGGCGATGGCCGCTATCACAACCGCGTCGCGGTGCAGACCATTCTGCACATGGCGGCTGCGCATGGCTATGCGCGCGTGCTGGTGGGGCAGGGCGGCATACTGTCCACCCCTGCCGTCAGCTGCGTGATCCGCAAGCACGCTGCGCTGGGTGGCATCGTGCTGTCGGCCAGCCACAATCCCGGTGGTATCGACGGCGACTTCGGCATCAAGTACAACATCGCCAATGGCGGCCCGGCACCGGAAAGTGTCACCGAAGCGATCTTCCAGTTCAGTAGCAGCATCGCCGCCTACCGTATCAGCGATGCGCCGGAGATCGATCTGCAGCGCCTCGGTCGCCAGCAACTCGAGCAGATGGTGGTGGAAGTTATCGACCCGGTGGCCGATTACGCGGAATTGATGCAGCAGCTATTCGACTTCGAAGCGATACGCAGCCTGTTCGCCGGTGGTTTCCGGATGTGCTTTGACGGTATGCATGCCGTTTCCGGCCCTTACGCGCAGGCGATCCTGGAAGGTCTGCTGGGCGCGCCGGCCGGCACGGTGATCAACGCACAACCGCTGGAGGATTTCGGCGGCCACCATCCCGACCCGAATCCCGTCAACGCGGCCCAGCTGATCGGCATCATGGCCAACCAGGATGGGCCGGAGTTTGGCGCGGCGTCAGATGGCGATGGTGACCGGAATATGATCGTCGGGCGACGCTTCGAGCTAACCCCGTCGGATAGCCTGGCGGTGCTGGCGGCGCATGCCACGCTGGCTCCCGGCTATCGGCATGGACTGGCCGGCATCGCTCGCTCCATGCCTACCTCGTGTGCGGCCGACCGGGTTGCCGCAGCGCTGGGCATCCCCTGCTATGAAACGCCGACCGGCTGGAAGTTCTTCGGCAACCTGCTCGATGCGGGCAAGGTCACGCTGTGCGGCGAAGAGAGCTACGGCACCGGCTCCAGCCATATTCGCGAAAAAGACGGCCTGTGGGCGGTACTGTTCTGGCTCAATCTGCTGGCGGTGACGGGCAAGCCGGTGCAGCAACTGGTGGCCGAACACTGGGCGCGCTTCGGCCGTAACTACTATTCACGGCATGACTACGAAGCCATCGATGCGGCCGCCGCCGAGGAGCTGATGGCGTCACTGCGCATCAAGCTGCCATCGCTGGCGGGCCAGAATCTGGGCAATTACGTGGTCGATTATGCCGACGATTTCTGCTACACCGATCCGGTCGATGCTTCGGTGTCGAGCAAGCAAGGGATCCGCATCGTCATGACGGATGGTTCGCGCATCGTGTTCCGTTTGTCCGGTACCGGCACCGAGGGGGCCACCTTGCGCGTCTATCTGGAGCGTTACGAAGCCGATCCCGCCTATCACCATCTGCTCACGCAGCAGGCGCTGGCCGCCCTGATTCTGATCGCCGAACAGGTGGCCGGTATCAGCGACTGGACCGGCCGTGTGCGCCCGAGTGTTATTACCTAAAACTACTACAGGAAGACAGCATGAAACTGACACCTCTCGCAATGACTCTGGCGCTGACACTGGGCGGCAGCTTCGCAGCAGCGCATGCGGCTACGACAGCATCAGCCAGCGTACCAGCGGCAGCTGCCAGCCGCAGCGCCGCCAAGCCATTCCTGTGGGAGAACGCCACCGTCTATTTTCTGCTGACTGACCGTTTCAATAACGCCAACCGCGCCAATGATCTGGCGTATGGCCGTCAGGCCGATGCTGCGCCGCTGCGCGGTTTCATGGGGGGGGATCTGGCCGGTATCACGGCAAAAATCCGTGCCGGTTATTTCGATAGTCTGGGTGTGAATGCGATCTGGCTGACACCACCGGTAGAGCAGATCCATGCCGGCACCGATGAAGGCACTGGCAAATCGTATGGCTTCCACGGTTACTGGGCTGCCGACTTCACGGCCGTCGATGCCAATCTCGGTACCGAGCAGGATTTCCGCGAGCTGGTGGACGCGGCGCACCAGCGCGGTATCCGGGTACTGCTCGATGTGGTGATGAATCACACCGGCCCGGTAACGCAGGCCGATCCGGCGTGGCCGGACGACTGGGTACGGCGCGGCCCGCAATGTGCCTATCAGGATGCCGCCAGTACGATTTCCTGCACGCTGGTGGAAAACCTGCCGGACTTCCGCACCGACAGCGATGTGCCGGTCGCTTTGCCGCCCGCACTGGTCGCCAAATGGCAGCGTGAGGGCCGGCTGGAACGCGAACAGCGCGAACTCGATGAGTTCTTTGCGCGCACCGGTTTCCCGCGTGCGCCGCGCTACTACCTGATGAAATGGCACGCCGACTGGGTGCGCAAATACGGTGTGGATGGTTTCCGTGCCGATACCGTGAAACACGTGGAAGCGCCGGTGTGGAAGGAGTTGCGCGGCGTGGCCGATACGGCGTTTGCGGAATGGCGACGCAACAATCCGGCCAAGCGCCTGCCGGACCAGCATTTCTACATGACGGCGGAAGTGTATAACTACAAGCTGGCCGATGGCCAGTTGCATGATCTGGGACGCGGCCAGATCGCCAATTACTACCAGAACGGCTTCGATAGTCTGATCAATTTCGGCACCGTGCCGGATGCCGGACGTGATTACGAAAGCCTGTTCAGCAGCTATTCGGCGATGCTGCACGGCGGTGCGCTGGAGGGCTACTCGGTCCTGAATTATCTGGCCTCGCACGATTTTGACCGGCCGTTCGATGCGGCGCGCAAGCAGCCGTTTGTGACAGCCAATAAGCTGCTGCTGGCGCCCGGTGCGGCGCAGATCTACTACGGCGACGAGACAGCGCGCCGGCTAGATGTGGCCGACGCAGTGGGCGATGCCAAGCTGCGCTCCTTCATGAACTGGGACGAGTTGCAAACCAATGCTGCGCGCGATGGCTACCGGGTGGCCGAGGTGCGGGCGCACTGGGCGAAACTGGGCCAATTCCGTCAGGCGCACGTAGCGGTGGGGGCGGGCGTGCATCAGCAATTGCAGGCGCAGCCGTATATCTTCAAGCGCACCTTTCAGCGTGGCACGCTGCACGACAAGGTAGTGGTGGCGCTTGATCTGCCGACTTCCCACAGCACCAGCATTCCGCTGCACGGAGTGTTTGCCGATGGCGTGACTGTGCGTGATTACTACAGCGGCAAGCGCGCCGTGGTGCGCGCCGGGCAGGTCAACTTCGGTACCCGCAATGCGCTGGTGCTGATCGGCCAGGACTAGTCATCCGGCAGCGCATGCTGCTGCAGAAAGCGCCGGGCGCTGCGCCCGGCGGTAGGCCCGACGGTAGGCTACCTAATGCCTGCCAATGAGCGCCAGGGTTCTTTAGTGCACCGTGATCATCACGGTCGACGGCAGGCTATCGAGCTGGCCATCATTGACGATCAGCGTCGCTACGTACACGCCCGGCAGGTCGGGGTTGAAGGTCGGCGAGGCTACGTGATAGTTGAGCAGTGCTGCGGCGCTGCCGGCAGGCTTGGATAGCGTCCAGGTATAGCCCACCAGATCCTGATCGGCATCGGTCGCGCTGCCGTTCAGTTTGACGGAAGTGCCGACTGCCACCGCCTGCGCCGGGCCAGCCATCGCGACGGGTGCGCGGTTCGCCTGCGGCACATAATCGCCGCCGCCACAGCCACATAGCGACAGTGACAAAATTAGCGACAGGAGCAGCGACAGCGGCAGCGACAGCGGCGGGCTTGCAGCGGTGTGTGGGTGCATCACGATCTCTTTCCGGGTCCATAAGGAGCCGGAAAGATAGCATGATTTTTTAGTACGTTTCTACGAATACCACGGCACTTCGTGGCGGAATGACAAAGGATCCGCTGCTGGCGTCGAATCTGGCTTGCGAGGCCACGCGTTTGTCCGCTGCGGTCATGCTGGTGTGGACCGGATGCAGCCGGTAGCGGCGGTTTTTTTCTTCGTCAATCGTCAATTTCTGTACCTGTGTATCGACGTTGATCAGGTAAGTGAGTGACTTGAAGTGCGCGCCCGGATAACCCTTGCCTTCGAGGTGTCCGACCAGTACCGTCGGCACTTGCTGGCTGCCGGTGTTATAGAACTGCAGGCGCTGGCGGATATCGGCGGCGCTGCGTAACCGGAACAGGGTGCTGCTGGAACGGATGCGCAGCAGATCACGGAAGGCGTCGCGCGCAAAGACGATATCCTGCGGCGCCGGTTTCAGCGCGCGATTGCGCAGCAGCGGCAGCAGCAGTTGGTAGTCCTTGCCATTATCTTCGGCACGCGGCGCGCCAATCCCGTAGTAGTTATCCTGATAGGTCCAGTCCAGACGGTTGAACCAATCACCCGATTCGAAGCTGTTGCGGTCCAGCGATTTGGAACGCAGGATGTCGAAGCCCGCATGGAAGTAGGCCACTCCCTGACTGAAGGCGTTGATGGCGGCGCCCAGCATCTGTACGCGCGCCCGTTCGGCCGTGCTGGTGTGGGTCGGCAGTTTGAAGACGTTGATGTCGTACAGCGTCTGGTTGTCGTGGTTCTCCACATAGTTGACCACTTCGCCCGGCTCGCTGGCGTAACCGGCTGGCTGATTGCCGCCATACACGATCGCCTCTAGCGGCTGGATGCTGTCGTTGTAGCGCCGCAGCGGATAGCTGCGGATCGAACCGGCCAGACCCACCCGTACCAGGTCGGCCGTCTGCAGCAATTCGGTACTACTGTGCTTGCCGGACTGGGCGTTGTTGTCATACACCAGACCATTGATATAGCCCTGCTGGCTGATCATCTGGAGGCCGCTATCACCGGCACCGCCACCGCGCACGGCATCGCGTGCGCGGTCGCTGAAGGTGCCGATGCCGCTGCCATTCAGCGACAGTTGCGAGGCCTGTACAAAGCGCGCGCCGTCAGCCACTTCACCGAAGTTCCAGCCTTCGCCGATCAGGTTGATGTGGCGTCCGGCGGCGCGATCTGCGCGCGCCTGCAATTGCTCCATGGTGGCGCGCGGCTGGTGTCCCATCAGGTCGAAGCGGAACGAGTCGAGCTGGTATTGCTGCGCCCACTGGGCCACCGAATCTACCATCAGCTTACCCATCATGAGGTGTTCGGTGGCGGTGTTGTCACAGCAGGTGGAGCGTTCCACTTCGCCGCGTGGATTCAGACGGTGATAGTAGCCGGGCACCACGCGGTCCAGCACGGACTTTTCGTTCTGTCCGGCGATGAAGGTGTGGTTGTACACCACGTCCATGCCCACCCGCAGGCCGATGCGGTGCAGTGCCTGCACCATCTGGCGGAACTCGATGATGCGGGTTGCACCATCGGCCGGGTCGCTGGCGAAACTGCCTTCCGGTGCGTTGTAGTGATACGGGTCATAGCCCCAGTTGTAGCAATCGCTGGCCTGGGTGCCGGCGATGATAGCCTGTGCTTCGGTATTATCCGCTGCCAGTCCGGCGGGAATCTTTGGCGTGACACAGCCCTGTTCCGGTACGCTGCCGATATCGAACACGGGCAGCAGATGGATGTCGGTCATGCCGGCTTTGCTGAGCGCCTGCAGGTGCTGCATGCCCTTGCTGGCGGTTTCTGTGAAGGCGCTGTATTTGCCGCGCCTGGCCGGGCTGACGCTGGCGTCGTTAATCGAGAAGTCGCGCACATGTAGTTCATACACCGTCATATCAGGCTGGGCGATTACCCGTTGCGGGCGCTGGCTGCGATCCCAGCCCGCCGGTTTCAGTCGCGCCGCATTCAGGTCGGCGATGTAGCTGCGCCGCGAATCGGTAGTCAGACTGATGGAATAGGGATCGGTCACCAGATTGCGTACCAGCCCCGTAGACGGCGCAATCACGTCTACCAGATAGCGGTAGTACTGGCCATCCTGCGCCGCGCTGGTCTGCAGCGACCAGCTGCCGGTGGCGGCGTCGCGCTGCATCGGCAAGATGTTGCTGGCCGTCGCGCTGCCATTGGCATAGCTGCACACGGCAACCTGCTGCGCAGTGGGCGCCCAGAGTTTGAACGACACCGGTGCGCCGGGCGCGCCGACGCGGACGCCGAGATCCGTGATGTCGGCCGCGCCGGCATACAGATCGTCCAGCGCGCCGGCCAGTTGCAGCGTGGTGGCATCGCGGACATTGCCGTCACTGCCTTCCTGCACCAGTACCAGTTGGCCGGTCAATAGTTTGCCCAGACGGGCGCTATCGGCCGCCGCCAGTTGCAGTAGCGTGCCTTTGCCGACAAAGCGGAAGCGCTGTGCCAGTGCCTCGGGCAGGGACTGCTGGGCCGTACCCAGGGCAATGCTTGCCTGTGCGC
This sequence comes from Oxalobacteraceae bacterium, assembly GCA_027490725.1. Taxonomy (GTDB): domain Bacteria; phylum Pseudomonadota; class Gammaproteobacteria; order Burkholderiales; family Burkholderiaceae_D; genus Rugamonas. Next base: position 18,212 of record JAIXXN010000013.1, on the reverse strand, counting down.
CCTGTACCGGCGCACCTTTGTTGGCGCTGATGCTAGGGCTGGCAGCGTAATACAGTTTGAAGATGCCATCGCCGCTGGCCACGCCGGGCCACTGGATGGTCTGGCGATCTAGCCAGTAGGCGCGTGCATCGCCCGGTGCGGTCGTCGTTTGCAGGGTGGTGGCGAAGGGGCCATCGCAGGCCGCCAGCGTGGCGGCAGTGTCGGCGCCATTGCTGGCGGAGGCGGAATACGCAGGCAGCGCGATGGCACTGCCCAGCGTGAGGCCAGCCGCGAAACGCCATGCGGCACGGGAATGAGCAGCCATACTAGTCTCCAAAACATTCGATTTTAGTAGTGCAGTTACAAACAAACGTGCAATACCTTTAGATTTGCCAGCTATGGTAATCCAAAATCTGTAGTTTTGATACTTTTCGGCTGCCTGGTGTGCAGTGTTTTACTCGAATCCTAGCCGTTTTGCGCCGGACAATACCTGCACCACTTCGATGGTGGCCTTGGAAAACGCGCTATTGTGGCCCAGCGCCTGTTCGGCGCGCAGGTATTCGCCCTTGTTGATCAATTCGCCGACCTGACCGGCCACACGGTGGAAGCGGGCGTGCTTGTCGATCAGGGTGACAAAGCTGCTACGGCCACTCAGGCGCTGGCCGTCGCCGTAGATCCATTTGCCCAGTGCGCAACAGTCATCGCGCTCCAGGGATTTGACGTCGATCTGCTCGCCTTTCTCGATCGCGTCGCGCAGTTTGACCTTCCACTGGCGGTGTGCATCGATGATGCTGTCGACATCAACCCCTTCGACCAGTGTGCTGGCAGCCTTGCCTGGCAGGCGGAATTCATCGACCTGGGCGGCCAGATGGATGGCAACTTCGCGCTGGCTGCCAGCCGAAGCGGCGGTTTCTTCCACCAGTTGGGCATTCGCCTGGGTATTGCGATCGAGTTCGGCCACGGCTTCGCCGATCTGGCTGATGCCCAGGCTCTGCTCGCGGGCGCCATTGGTGACGTCATCGAGCAGGATCTTAATCCGCGCCGCGTTGGCGACGATTTCACTAATCGTCTGGCCAGCCTGACGCACCACTTCTGTGCCGCTGCGTACTTCCTGCGAACTCTGGGTAATCAGCGCCTTGATTTCGCGCGCCGCTTCCGCGCTGCGGCCGGCCAGTGCGCGTACTTCGGTGGCCACCACCGCGAAACCGCGGCCCTGTTCGCCGGCCCGCGCAGCTTCCACGGCGGCGTTCAATGCCAGAATATTGGTCTGGAAAGCGATGCCGTCGATCACGCTGATAATTTCGCTGATCTTCTTCGAGGAGGTTTCGATGCCTTCCATGGTGACCACCACGGCCTGCATCACATTGCCGCCACGTGCGGCAGAGTCGGCATTCTCGATGGAAATGGCGGATGCCTGACGCACCGAGTCGGCCGTCATCTGTACCGTGGAGATGGTCTGTTCCAGCGCCGCTGACGATTGTTCCAGTGCCGAGGCGGCAGCCTCGGTGCGGGCCGACAGGTCGCGGGTGCCGCCGGCGATATCGATACTGGAAGCGACCACCAGATCGCTGGCGCGCTGAACCTCCGAGACCGTGTCGCGCAGCGCTTTCTGCATATTGGTCAGTTCGCGCAGCAAGCCGGTCAGTTCATCTTTGCCACTAGGTTTGATATCGGAGCGCAGATCGCCCATGGAAATGGCGATCAGCTCGCGGCGCAGTTTCTTAAAGCCGCCCTGCATCGAGTTGTAGAAGCCAACAAACAGATAGGCCGACAGCAGGATGCCAAGCAGACACAGGGTGAGGGTGCCGTACAGCGCACTGCGCGCAGCGCCTTCGCGTTGCTCCAGCATCGTGTCGAGTATCACCAGATTGGCGTAGATGTGTTCGAATTGCAGCTTAATGGCGCGGCTGGCCGCGGCGCCGAAGGCGTTGCGATCGCCGGTGAGCTCGTTCTGCCCATACGGGAAGTTGCGGCGTACCTGTTCGATCAGTGCCGTGACGGCGGCTTCGCCTTCGGTACGCTGCACCTTGGCGTATTGCGGCGTTGCGACGGCGACGGTGGCGCGGTCATCCTTGGCTTGACGCTGTTCGTGCTCGACAATGGCTACCAGGCGCTGCAGCAGCGCGCTCTGATCCTGCGAAATACTGCCAGCAATCAGACTGGTGCGACCCAGTGTGCGCAGGTCGGACAGGCGGTCGATGACTTGCGGCGCATGCAGCAGCTCGGCGCTCATCAGGTGGTAGCTGGCCAGTGCCGGATCGAGTGTCAGTTCGGAATTGTCCATCACGCTATTGGCCAGTCGGCCGAGCGCCAGATCGAGTGCGCGGAGTTTTTGGGCGGCATCGTTGCCGGAACTAAAATTACCCTGAGCGGTTTTGTAGGTCTGGCGCACATTCACCATGTCGGCGGCCGTGCCCATCAGATTCTGCGAAGCGGCTTCGGCCGCATCGAGTTTCTGGAATGCACTGTCGAATGCCGCGCGCGCCGCGCCCAGCTCCGGTGTCGCTTCACCTTCGGCCGCATTGCGCGCCAGCGGACGCCAGGCAATCACGGCCTCGCGAGCTTCCAGCAAAGGCACCATCACCCGCACGCCTAGTCGCTCCATGCGTACGGTGTGCAAGTCATGCATGGCAGCAGCGTTATAACTGTAGAACAACCATAGCAGGGGAATCAGGAAACTGACGCTAATCAGCAGGAACTTGCCGGGCAGGCGCAGGTTGCGCATGAGATGGGCGCCGGGGCGCCACAATGGGAGGGAAAGAACTTGGCTAATCACACGTTTCATACGGGGCTCGCAAAATAAGGGTTATCCTTATTTTGCTCCCCTAGTACAACTTTTAACAGTTTTACCTGACTTAGATTGTTTCTTTCCTGTAATTGTCGACCATCTTGTAGCGTGTCGCATACAGCGCAAACAGCGCAGCCACGGCCATTGCGAAGGCGGCAAAGAAGAACATCTGGAAGGCAATCGAACTCATCCCGCTATTCGCAATGTGGGCGCTAACGGCTTCGTTCTTCACGCCGGAATTGACAATTAACACCCACAGATTGCCGATCGTGACGGCCAGATACCAGAAACTGAGGATGATGCCCTTCATGGTAGCGGGTGCCTGGCTGTAAGCAAATTCGAGGCCGGTGGCCGAGACCAGCACTTCACCGAGCGTCAGCAGGGCATACGGCAGCAACTGCCAGAGGATGGAAATGCGATCGCCGCCATCAAGTTGCAACTGCAGCAAGCCCACCACCACCCATGCCAGTGCCGACAGGGCGATGCCCATGCCCATGCGGCGTAGCGGGGTCGGGGTGATGCCGATGGCGCGCATTAGCGGGAACAGTGCCAGATTGTTAAACGGAATCAGCAGCATCACCAGAATCGGGTTGACTGCCTGCATCTGCGCCGGCAGCAGGGTGAATTCCCAGCCGAAAATCGACAGCAGCGGACTGTGCATGGTGTTGGCCTGCACGATCCAGGTCGAAGCTTTCTGGTCGAACAGCGACCAGAACGGCGTAATCATGGCGAAGACGATCAGAATCCGCAGCACCGCGCGTACGCCTTCCACGGCAGTGTCGCTATGCAGGCCGCGCGCCCGTTCCAGTTGCAGCGAGACGCCGATGCCGCCGAATGCCAGCAGCATGACCAGTGCGGTACAAGCGGCGATGACGAAGCCCCATTGCGGCGTCATGGCCAGTGCGGCTACGGCGCCCAGTGCGCCGGCACCGGCAACCAGCAGGCCGGGACGGCCTTGGCCCGGTGCTTTGGCCAGCAGGGCGGTACGGGCCACGCTGCTGAAGGCATTCGGGTCCGGTTTAGCTGGTGGCACGTGCACATATTTGCGTTTGCCCAACCAGAACACGAAGGTGGCGACGGCCATCAGCAGGCCGGGAATACCGAAGGCGACGGCCGGGCCGTAGTCACGCAGGAACACCGGCATCAGCAGCGAGGCGAAGAAGGAACCGAAGTTGATGATCCAGTAAAACGCGTCGAACACCAGCCTGGCGCGGTTCTTATTGGTCTGGTCGAACTGGTCGCCCACAAAAGCCACCACCAGCGGCTTGATGCCGCCCGAACCAAAGGCGATCAGGCCCAGACCGAAGTAGAAGCCTTGCAGATTGTCTTCGAAGATGGCCAGACAGGCGTGTCCCGCCACGTATATCAGACTGAACCAGAAGACCGTGTTGTACTTGCCGAAAAAGCGGTCGGCCAGCCAGCCGCCCAGCAAGGGGAAGAAATACACCCCGATCACGAAGGTGTGGAACACGTGCTTGGCTTCCGTGGGGCGGTCACCGAGCGGGATGAACAGCAACAGGGTACTGAGCAGGAACGGGGTGAGGATGTTGCGCATGCCATAGAAGCTGAAACGTTCGCAGCCTTCGTTGGCAATGATGTAGGGAATCTGACGGGGCATAGGCCCGTTACCGTGATCGCTCACTGCATTTCTCCTGATTTGTGTAGTTTGACTACTATTTTTTGAAAAGGAATTCTCTGTAAAAATTCCAACTTATTGATTTTTAACGGATAAAGCCAAAAACCTAGCACCGACCCCTGGATTGAAAATTCCGGAATCGTGATGTATATTCTCTACAAAAATATGCCACCACTGTGCCCACCCCGGATTCTCATATGACCAAGCAACTTACACAAGTCTCTCCTCATGCGTCGGACTGGTATCGCGAAGCGATTATTTACCAGATTTACCCGCGCAGCTTCAACGATACCAACGGTGATGGGGTCGGTGATATGCCGGGCATTACGGCCAAGCTGGACTATATCGCATCGCTGGGGGTGGACATCGTCTGGATTTCGCCTTTCTTCAAATCGCCGATGAAGGACTTCGGTTACGACATCTCCGATTACTGCGATGTCGACCCGATGTTCGGCACGCTGGCCGACTTCGATGTGATGATCGCCAAGGCGCACAGTCTGGGCCTGAAGATCATGATCGATCAGGTGATGTCACACACGGCGGAACAACATGCGTGGTTCAAGGAGAGCCGCTCCAGCCGTGACAACCCGAAAGCCGACTGGTATGTGTGGGCCGATCCGGCGCCGGACGGTAATCCACCGAATAACTGGATGTCGGTGTTCGGTGGTTCGTCGTGGCAGTGGGACACGCGGCGTCGTCAATACTATTTACATAATTTCCTCACCAGCCAGCCGGATCTGAACTTCCATTGCCCGGCCGTGCAGCAGGCGCACCTCGATGCGCTGCGCTTCTGGCTGGAGCGCGGTGTCGACGGTATCCGTCTGGACGCCTGCAACTTCCACTTCCACGATACCGAGTTACGCAGCAATCCACCGGCGACCAACCGTGACACGGCCACCGTGTCGGATGTGAACCCGTATGGCATGCAGGCGCATATCTACGACAAGAGCCGTCCGGAGAATCTGCCTTTCCTGCAGAAGCTGCGCGCACTGCTCAATGAATATCAGGCGGTTGCCATCGGTGAAGTCGGGGCCGACGATTCGCTGGCGGTGATGGCCGAATACACGGCCGGTGGCGACAAGCTGCACATGGCGTATAGCTTCAACCTGCTGGTGCCACAATGCTCGGCACACTACATCCGTCAGCAGGTGGAGAACTTCGAAGCGCGCGTGCAGGGTGGCTGGGCTTCTTGGTCGGTCGGTAACCACGACGTACAGCGGGTCGCGACGCGCTGGGGTGGTCCCGAGGCGCCGGTGGCTTTTGCCAAGATGATTCTCGCCATGCAGCTGTCGCTGAAAGGCACGCCGTGCCTGTACCAGGGCGACGAGCTGGCGTTTGCCGAAGCCGACGTGCCGTTCGAGCTGCTGCAGGATCCGTACGGGATTACCTTCTGGCCCGAGTTCAAAGGCCGTGACGGTTGCCGCACTCCGATCGCCTGGAGCGATGCACCGAATGGCGGTTTCACCACCGGTAAACCATGGCTGCCGGTCTCGCCTGACCATCTGGCCAAGGCGGCTTCGAAACAGGAAGGCGATGCGGAATCGTCACTGGAATTTACCCGCCGCTTCATCGCGTGGCGGCGCCAGTTCCCGCAACTGACGCGTGGCGGCATCACTTTCTTCGATGCGCCGGAACCGGTGCTGGCGCTGCGTCGCGATGCGCAAGGTGAGCGCAGCATCATCGCGGTGTTCAATCTGAGTGGTGCGCCCGTGCATTGCGCGCTGCCGCAGGCGCTGGGTGCCGAGCAACTGGCCGGTTATGGTTTGCCGGGCACGCTGCAAAATGGTCAGGTCGAACTGCCTGCCTTTGGCGCGTGGTTCGGTTACGCCGCCTGAGCCGGTAGTCGAGGCTAAAGCGGGGAAGCGGAGCCGGGATGTCAGCATTTTCGGCGTTCCGCTTGCTTCCTTGCAGCGTCTTGACTTCTTATCATCGGGTATTTCGGGTATGCTTCCGCCAACTGTTTTTGACTGGTTAGACAATGAAACAAGCTGAAGTGGATCAAAAGCTCAATCGTACCGCCTTCGCTGACGGCCCGCGCCTGCTGGCCGACATTGGCGCGACCCATGCCCGCTTTGCCCTGCAGACCGCGCCCGGCGAGTTCCGCGCCGTGCGCGTGCTCAAATGCGACGACTACACCGATATCGTCGCCATGCTGCGCTCCTATCTGGCCGACCATGCCGACCTGACCCTGAACCATGCCGCGCTGGCAGTGGCCAACCCGGTCAGTGGCGATCATGTGCGCATGACCAACCGCGACTGGGAATTCTCGACCGACGAAGTGCGTCGCGCGCTCGGTCTGCATACGCTGCTGGTGGTGAATGACTTTACCGCGCTGGCGATGTCGCTGCCGGGCCTGAAGTCGTCCGATCTGATGCAGGTTGGCGGCGGCAAGCCCGCTTCCAACTCCGTGATCGGCGTGCTGGGACCGGGTACCGGTCTGGGTGTTTCCGGTGTGATTCCCACCGTCGACGGGTTTGTGACCCTCGGTTCGGAAGGCGGGCATACCAACTTTGCACCGGCCGACGAACGCGAATACGCGATTCTGCAGTACGCATGGCAGACCTGGTCGCACGTCTCGACCGAGCGTCTGATCTCCGGCCCGGGCATGGAAATCATCTACCGTGCGATTGCCAAGCGCAATGGCCGGCAGGTGCGTGATCTGACGTCGCAGGAAATCATGGCCGGCGCGCTGACGGATAAAGATCCGTTGTGCATGGAAGTGCTGGAATGCTTCTGCGCCATGCTCGGTGGCGCCAGTGCCAATCTGGCGGTGACGCTGGGTGCTTTCGGCGGCGTGTTTATCGGCGGCGGCATCGTGCCGCGCATGGGTGAGTGGTTTGCGTCCTCGCCGTTCCGCGCCCGCTTCGAAGCCAAGGGCCGATTTACCAGCTATCTGGCAGAGATTCCGACCTATGTGATTACCACGCCGAATCCGGCCTTCTACGGTGTCGCGACGATTCTGTCCGAGCACCTGCGTGGCCGCAGTGGCGCGAATACCCTGATGGAGCGCGTGCAGCACTTGCAGCACGAACTGACGCCGGCCGAACAGCGCGTGGCGCAACTGGTGCTGGAGCAGCCACGTCTGGTACTCAACGAACCGATTGCCGATATCGCGCGCATGGCCGAAGTCAGCCAGCCGACCGTGATCCGTTTCTGCCGTTCTTTGGGTTTCCTCGGTCTGGCCGATTTCAAATTGAAGTTCGCCAGCAGCCTGACCGGTGCGATTCCTGTACGTCACAGTCAGGTACGGGTCAGCGACAGCACTCACGATCTGAGCGCCAAGGTGATCGACAATACCGTGTCGGCAATTCTGAAGTTCCGCGATCAGCTCGACGTGCGCTCGCTCGATAAGGCGATTGCGCTGGTGGCCAAAGCCAAGCGCGTGGAGTTTTACGCGATGGGTAATTCGCGCGTGGTGGCGCTGGATGGCCAGCACAAGTTCTTCCGCTTCCGCATTCCGACTTCGGCGTATGGCGATTCGCACCTGCTGACGCTGGCCGCCGAACTGCTCAATCCCGGCGATGTGGTGATTGCCATTTCCAATTCAGGCCGCTTGCCTGAATTGCTGGAAGCGGTGGATGCGGCACGTGCTGCCGGTGCCGACGTAATCGCCATCACCTCCAGCAATTCGCCGCTGGCCAAAAAAGCCAGTGTTTGCCTCGCCGTCGATCACAGCGAAGACAGCACCACCTTCCTGTCGATGATTTCGCGGATTCTGCAGTTGCTGCTGATTGACATTCTGTCGGTTGGCATTTCGCTCGATACGCAGAACTCGCGGCTGGTGGTGGAGCACAAAGCCAGCAGCGGCGACGCGGACAGCCGGCGCTTGCTGATTTCGCACCTCGATAGTTAGTCGCTTGCGACTGCTGGTGGCTAAAACGCCTCCCATTCGCCCTTGATGGCTGGCGTGGAGGCGGGCGGCAGTCGCCGCGCTGGCGCACGTGGCTTTGCCTGCGCCGGGGCGGGCCGTGGTGCCGGTGACGGCGTGGTGCGCAGGGGTTTGCGGGGTACAGTGCTGCCGTACTGCTGCACCGCTGCGCTACCGCGTTCAAACTTGAAGACGTACACCACCTGGGTCAGATTGGTGGCCTGCTCCTGCAGCGAGGCCGCCGCTGCCGCCGCCTGTTCCACCAGCGCCGCGTTCTGTTGCGTCACCTGATCCATCTGGCTGATGGCCTGATTGATCTGGTCGATGCCGACGGTCTGTTCCTGACTGGCGCTGGTGATCTCGCCGATCATGCTGGTCACGTGTTTGACACTGTTGACGATGTCATTCATCGTGACGCCGGCCTGATCAACCAGCTTGGCGCCGGCTTCGACCTTATCGACCGAATCGCCGATCAAGTCCTTGATTTCCTTGGCGGCGGCAGCCGAGCGCTGCGCCAGATTGCGCACCTCGGTGGCGACCACGGCAAAGCCGCGCCCCTGTTCACCGGCGCGCGCCGCTTCGACCGCGGCATTCAGGGCGAGGATATTGGTCTGGAAAGCGATGCCGTCGATGACGCCGATAATGTCCACAATTTTTCTGGACGAATCGTTGATCGAGGCCATGGTCTCGACCACCCGTGCCACCACCTCGCCGCCCTTGACCGCCACGTTGGACGCTGCCGCTGCCAGCAGATTGGCTTGCCGCGCACTGTCGGCATTCTGCTTCACGGTGCCGGTCAACTCTTCCATAGAGGAGGCGGTTTCTTCCAGAGAACTAGCCTGCTGTTCCGTGCGCGCCGACAGGTCGAGGTTGCCCGCCGCGATCTGGCTCGATGCCGTCGCAATGGTCTCGGCACCAAGGCGCACTTCGCTAACGATGCGGATCAGCGCATCATTCATTTCCTTGAGCGCGTTGAGTAATTGTCCCGTCTCATCCTGCGCCCGGGCCTGCACCTGCACCGTCAGATCGCCTTGCGCGACCTGTCTGGCAATTGCCACGGCCTGACGCAGCGGCCCGACGATGTTGCGTGCCAGCCAGACTGCGATCAGCGCGGCCAGCAGCGCGGCGACGATGCCACCGCCGATCAGGGCTTGCCCGGTCATCGACTGCAGTGCCGCCGCATCGCTGGTGCGCTGGGTCAGCAAGGTCTCTGCGGCGCCGGTGATCTCGGCGATTAAGTTGCGCATCGCATCCATACCCGCTTTGCCCTTGCCGGCCTGGACGGCAGCCACCACACTGTCCATGTTGCCGTCGCTCGCCTCACGGCGTAATTTGATAACGGGATCGATGGCGGTGCTCAGCCAGTTTTGTTGTTCCTGATCGAGTTTCTGCAGGCGCTCCTGCTGCGCCGGGTTAAGGGTCGTCAGCGTTTTGGCCGCATCCAGATGCTGGCGCACCCGTTGCTTACCTGCGTTGTAGGGATCGAGCGCAGCGGGATTGCCAGTCAGGGCAAAGCCGCGCTGGCCCGTTTCGATGTTGATGAGTCCCTCCAGCACGCCGTTGACTTCGCGTAGCACGTGGTAGCTGTGAGTGGTGATGTCGTTCGCCTGACCCAGCTTCACCATATTGTGGTGAGCGATGCTGACCATGATGGTCATGATCGCAATAATGGTGCCGAAGCCCAGATACAGACGACTGGAAATTTTCAGATCAGACATTTTCATAGTGCGCCTTTGCCTTGCTAGTGCATTTTTCCGCAGGGATCCCGGCGGGTCCGGATAAATGCCACATCAAGACCTCAAGCGAAGACCAAGGCAACCAGCATAAACCGCTAGATGTGCTGCTAAGTCAGTGGTTCGCTCGCCTGGAAGTAGGACAGCGACTACGTCGATCCCTGTGGATCCCGCCCATCTGGCGACTGGCACAGAAAGTCCTTGTGTTTATTCTTGAGTGAGTTAAGATATATCTTAATAAGTTATATCTTAACTTTCTTTGTTTGAACTTGTCGATCTGAAGGAATCAGGCCATGTTTCGTTTTTTACATCATCAGCACCGCCATCACGCCAGCCATGACGAACACCACGGTGGGCGCGGTGCGGGCCGTGGTCGCGGCCCAAAAATGTTCGACGCCGGCGCGATGCGCTACGTCGTGCTGCAACTGATCGCGGAAAAGCCCCGGCACGGCTATGACATCATCAAGGAACTGGCGTTGCGCTCCGGTGGTGCTTACAGCCCTAGCCCGGGCGCCATCTATCCGCTACTGGCCTTGCTGGTCGATATGGGCCACGTCCTGACCAGTGCCGATGGCAACAAGAAGCTGCACACGATTACCCCGGAAGGTGCGGCGTTTCTGGCTGAGAATCGCCAGTTTGTGGATGCCATCCTGCAGCGCATGGGCGAACCGGCCGACGCGCGCGACGATCTACGCACCCTGATGCATGAACTCAAGCACGCCGTGATCACGCAGGCGCAGGATTTCCAGTCCCACCCCGAACGGCTGGAAGCGATCCGCGTCATTTTGCGGCGCGCCACGGCCGACGTGCAGGGGCTGGTATGACGCAGGGCACACCGATGCGTAGCGCCGCAAGCGCCGGATTGCCAGCGGCCCGCGAACCCATCGTGCTGTGGCTGCTGGCACTGACCCAGTTCACCGTGATCATGGACTTTATGGTGATGATGCCGCTGGCGCCCCAGCTGATGCGGGCGTTCGCGATATCGCCGGCCGCCGTGTCAGGTGCGGTCTCGGCCTATGCGTGGTGCGCGGGGATTTCCGGCCTGCTCGCCTCGATGTATATCGACCGTTTCGACCGCAAGCGCCTGCTGCTGACCATGTTCGCGCTGTTCACCGCCTCGAATCTGGCCTGCGCGATTGCGCCGAATTTTCATGTGCTGGTGTTGTCGCGCGCCTTCGCCGGCTTGACTGGCGGTGTGCTGGCCTCGATCATCATGGCCATTATCGGCGACCTGATTCCGCCCGAGCGGCGTGGCGCGGCCACCGGCATCGTCATGACGTCCTTCAGTCTGGCCGCCGTGGCCGGGGTGCCGACAGGCGTGATGCTGGCCGCCCACTTCGGCTGGGCCGCGCCGTTCTATCTGCTGGTGGTGTTTTCGCTGCTGATCTGGGGCGCAGCATGGCGCGTACTGCCGGTGCTCGATGGCCATCTGGCGCGGCGTGCGCCGCTGGCGCAGTTGCTGCCGGATCTGCTGGCGCTGTATCGCGTGCGCGCCCACCAGCAAGCGTTTCTGCTGTCGGGCGTGAATATGCTGACGGGGATGCTGGTGATCCCGTTTATTTCGCCGGTGCTGGTGAATAACATCGGCCTGCAGCCCGCCGACATCACCTATGTGTATCTGGCCGGTGGTCTGGCCACGCTGTTTAGCGCGCGCCGCATCGGGCGCTGGTCGGACCGGGCCGGCCCGCAGTTGGTGTACCGCGTGGTGGCGCTGGCTTCGCTGCTGCCTATCCTGTTCATGACCCATATGCCGAAAATCTCGCTGCTGGCAGTGATGCTGTTCTTCCCGTTCTTCATGATGGCGCTGTCGGGGCGGAATATTCCGCTGCAGGCGCTGATGACGACGGTGCCACAGGCGGCGCGGCGCGGTGCTTTCCTGAGTACTAACTCGGCGATCCAGCAAATGGGCACGGGCCTGGGGGCACTACTGGGCGGCTTGCTGCTGCAGACACAGGCCGATGGCCAGATCAGCGGCTATGGCCTGAACGGCTGGATCGCCGTCGGCCTGACGCTGTTTTCGGTGCTGTGGATAGGGCGGGTGGGCGCTAGCGTGCCGACGGCCCAGTCTTAGCCGTCGATGCTGATACGCTTGGACGGGTGTTTTTCACGGCGCCAGCGCGCCAGACTGATGACTTCATCGGTGCTGGCGTCTTCCACCAGAATTTCCTCGTCGCTGGACGAAACGAGGAAGCTTTCCCAGCGCTGGGCGGCGTCGCTGCTGCTCTCGACAAAGCTGAACTGGTAATACTGCTTGCCATTCAGTTTGCGCGGCGTCGGGTCGTATTCGATCAGGGCACCGTGCGATTTGCCGCCGGAGTTCTTCTCGATGAGGACCGACCAAGCTTGCAGTTCCGGCAGTGCCATCAGGGCCGAGGCGCTTTGTTCCTTGCTGCGCAGGTGATGCGCTTCGCTGCTGGCCTGCGCTACCGGGGTGGCGTTGCTGCGCGGTGCTACCACGGCACTGGCGGCGGCACTGGCGGCCGCACTGCTGCTGGCGCTGGCCGGCGGCAGCTGCGGCGCGTTCAGTCCCGGTGCGCCGGCCTGCGTCTGATTCGCGAAATACAGCCCCCCGCCCAGTAGCGTCGCACCGGCGATGACACCGGCGATAAACAGATTTCGGGAGGACTGGGTATGCGATTCCATGAACGGGCTAACCTGGGCAATATTATTGACGGCCATACTAAACCAAAGCCCCTTCAGGGGCAACGGTTTCAGGGCTGAATTGGGTGCGTCTATACTAATTTCGTATTACTCGGGCGAGATAATTCATTGGAGGCGCCCGCCGGATTTTCGTACCATGGGGGCAGCATCAGTTTAAGGATACTGCAACGTGAGCCAACAAATTCTGGCGGTGGACTGGGGAACCAGTAATCGCCGCGCTTATCTGATCGACCAGCAAGGCAACTGTCTGGCCGAACACGAAGATGGTCTGGGCATGCTGGCCGTGGGCGGGCGGGAGCGCTTCGGCGCGGCGCTGGCCTTGCTGTGCCAGACTATGGGCGTGGCTGACCACGTGCCGGTGGTGATGTCGGGGATGGTGGGCAGTGCCTCCGGCTGGCAGGAAGTCGATTATCTCGATAGCGCCGTGCCGGTGCAGCATCTGCCGGCCCATCTGGCAGCGCTGAATGACCCGGCCTGGGCGGGGCGCTGCCACATCGTGCCCGGCTACCGTTACCGCAGCGGCGCCACCATCGACGTGATGCGCGGCGAAGAAACCCAGTTGCTGGGCGCCGTGGCGCTCGGCCATCGCGATGGCTGGCTGGTACTGCCCGGCACCCACAGCAAATGGGTGCTGCTGCGCGATGGCTTGATCCAGACGCTGTCGACCTATATGACCGGTGAGCTGTTCGCCATGCTGTCGGCTGGCGGTACGCTGTCGGCCATGATGCAGGGCGACGCTGCCGATGCCGAGGGCTATGCGCTCGGTTTAACCCAGGCTGCGCGTGGTGAGCCGCTGTCGAATACCCTGTTCCGGGTGCGTGCCGGGGTGGTCGCCAAGTCCGCGCCCGCCCAGCAGGCTGCGGCAGTGGTCAGTGGTTTGCTGATTGGCGCCGAATTTGCGGCCGCGGCCCGGACACTGGCGCCGGGCGCCGCCATCACCGTGATCGGCAGTCCGGCACTGGCGCAGCGCTATGCCCGCGCCGCCGACCATTTCGATCTGTCCTGCAATGTGCTCGATCCGCACCGGGTCTATTGCGCTGCCGCCCGACAGTTCTTCGCCTGATTTTCCCTGATTTTTCCTGACACCTGATAGAGCCATGACGATTTCCCATCCCGCTGTACCCCTGGTCGCGATTCTGCGCGGCTTGCCACCCGAAGCAGCGGTTGCCGTTGGCGAGGTGTTGTATCAGGCCGGCTTCCGTGCGCTGGAAGTGCCGCTGAATCGTCCCGGCGCGCTGGCCGCCATCAGCGCGCTGGTGCAGCGCTTCCCTGACGCACTGGTTGGCGGCGGCACCATGCTCAGCGTCGAACACGTAGAAGCCGTGTATGCCGCCGGCGGCCGCTTGCTGGTGTCGCCCAACTGCGTACCGGCGGTGATTCGCCGCGCTGCAGAACTGGGCATGTATTGCGCACCCGGCGTGGCTACTCCGACCGAAGCGTTTGCGGCACTGGATGCCGGTGCCCATGCGCTGAAAATCTTCCCGGCCGATATGGTGGGACACGCGGGCCTGAAAGCCTTCAATAGCGTACTGCCAGCCGGTACCCCAGTCTGGCCGGTAGGCGGCATCACGCCGGACAATATGGCAGGCTGGAAGCAGGCCGGTGCCACCGGTTTCGGCATCGGCGGCCAGTTGTACACGCCCGGTGTGGCACTCGATGAACTGAGCCGCCGTGCGCAGGCGTATGTACACCAGTGGCACAGTTTGACCGTATGATGGCGGCTACACATTCTGGAGAACCGGGTATGAGCAAGCAAGAGGCGCAGTGCGTCTGGCCACTGGGTGCGCAACTGGGCGAAGGCCCGCTGTGGATGGCGCAGCAGAACCGTCTGTATTTCGTCGATCTGAAAGGCTGCGCCGTGCAGGCGCTCGATCTGGCCGATGGCCAGCAACATCGCTGGGAGCTGCCGGACTACGTCTGCTGGCTGGTGCCACGGCGCGATGGCGATGGCTTCATGGCCGGTCTGCGCGATGGCATTGCGCGCCTGTGGCTGGAGCCGGCAGTGCGCATCGACTATGTGGCGCAGCCGTTTGCTAGCGACAGCGGCTTGCGCATGAATGACGCCAAGGCCGATCACACGGGCCGGATCTGGGCTGGTTCCATGCACAACACTGATTACGCGCAGGCAGCAGGGCGCTTGTTCCGGCTGGAGCCCGACCTGAGTCTGACGGTGGCCGATGACCAGTACCACATCTGCAATGGCCCGGCCGTCAGTCCTGACGGTGCGACGCTGTATCACACCGATAGTTACGAAGGGCGCATCTACGCTTATCCACTGGCAGCCGATGGTACGCTGGGTGCGCCGCGTCTGTGGCGCCAGTTCGAAGGCGACGAGGGCGCTCCGGACGGCATGACGGTCGACAGTGAAGGCTGCCTGTGGGTGGCGCAGTGGGGCGGTGGCCGTGTGTGCCGCTACGCACCCGATGCGACGCTGCTGGAAACCGTGACGGTGGCAGCACGCAATCCTGCCTCGTGCACGCTGGGTGGTCCCGATCTGCAAACGCTGTACATCACCACTGCGTGTGAAGACAACACGCCGCAACAGTTACAGGCCTATCCGCTGAGCGGCGCACTGTTCGCTGCCAGAGTCGCGGTGCCCGGCGTGCCAGCCAAGCACTTTGGCTAGACGCTGTACTTAAACGTTTTGGCTAAACTTTAATACCAGCGCTGGCGTTCTGCCAGCGCCTCTTTCCCGATTTGTTGAGTGCCGTGCGCGCAGCGGCAGGAGGTTCTGCGCGCCGGTTTTTTGCAGTAGCAGGCGTTTCGAAGATAACCATAAAGGAGACAAGCATGAAACGGAAACAGCAGTCGGGAAGTCGTATCAAGGCCGTGCTGGCGCGGGGGCTGATTGCCTGCGCCGGACTAGTTCTGGGTGGTGCAGCGCAGGCGGCCACCTTCGCTAACGGTGCGGATGTGAGCTGGGTGAGCCAGCAGGAAGCGAGCGGCTATGCTTTCTACAATAGTAGCGGGGTGAAAACCGATCCCTTCGTGCTGCTGAAAAACCTGCAAGTGAATGCCATCCGTTTGCGGGTGTGGGTCAACCCCAGTGGTGGCTGGAACGATGGTGCGGACGTGCTGTACAAAGCCAAACGTGCTGCCGCGCAGGGCCAGCGGATTCTGATCGACTTCCACTACAGCGATGGCTGGGCCGATCCCGGTCAGCAAACCAAGCCCGCCGCGTGGGCCTCGCACAAGCTGAGCCAGTTGAATAACGATGTGTACAGTCACACCCAGGGCATCCTCAGCTACCTGAAAGCCAACGGCATCAGCGTTGAGTGGGTACAGGTTGGCAACGAGATCAATAGCGGTATGCTGTGGCCGGAAGGGAAAACCCCTAATTTTGCCAATCTGGCCGGGCTGATCAACAGCGGCTATAACGCCAGCAAAGCGGTGTACCCGAACGCCAAGGTGATCGTGCATCTGGCCAATGGCCATGACAATGCCGTGTTCCGCTGGTTCTTCGACGGTGTGAAAGCGGCCGGTGCCAAGTGGGATGTGACGGGGATGTCGCATTACCCGCCTGCGGCCGACTGGGTCAGCTACAACAGCAAAATCTCGACCAATATGTGGGACATGGTGTCACGCTACGCGAAACCGGTGATGGTGACGGAAGTGGGGATGGACTGGACCCAGGGTGCTACCGCGAAAGCCATGCTGGGCGATCTGCTGAGCAAAACCAAGGCGCTCGGCAGTAACGGGCTGGGGGTGTTCTACTGGGAGCCGCAAGCCTATCCGGGCTGGCAGGGTTACAGCATGGGTGCACTGGACGCGGCTGGTAAATTCACGCCTGCGCTGGATCCGTTTTAAACGCGCTGAAGTGCGGCAGTGATTGCATGGCGCGCCGAATCAGGTGAGAATGCCAGCCTGATCCGGCGCCCATTCCGGGCGTTGACTGCGAATACTGCTGCCCATCCCCACACCATGCTGAACACCACCTTAAAATATCTGCACCTCACCCCTGATAGCGCGCTGCCCGAACTGGACGGCATGGGGCAATTTCAGGCGATTGTCGTGCTCGATGCCGACGTCGCCGAGATGACCATGTGGGACATTAGCCGCGGTCTGGTCGAGAGCGGCTGCATGCTGGCGCTAGTCTGGGGCAAGGCTAGCGTCGCATGGGGCGAAGCCATCGAAGACGCCGCACTGGAAGCAAGCGACTACGAAGACGTACCAGATGAGCGTGCCATCATCGTCACCGCCTACGACGCCGAAGACGAGCTCGACGAAGTGTTCTGGTACGCCCGTCACCGCGCCGCCCATCCTGCACTGGTACTGCGCGAGACGCTGATCATCCACATCGCCGCCGCGCCACGCCGCGAAGAACTCGAAGCCGCCTACCACGCCGCCTAATTGAGGCATCATTTTCCGGGCTTCTGCTCAGTTCAGCACGCATAAAAAAAGGGGCAGACCGTGTGGTCTGCCCCTTTCTGTTTGCAGCGGCTGACACTGCGCGGCGTAAGCCCCCGTGTCAGCCAGTGCCGGCTATTACATCATGCCGTCCATACCGCCCATGCCGCCCATACCACCCATGCCGCCCATGCCGCCAGCAGCTTTGTCGTCGGCTACTTCAGCGATCATGCAGTCGGTGGTCAGCATCAGACCAGCGATCGATGCGGCATTTTGCAGTGCCGAACGGGTCACTTTAGCTGGATCCAGCACGCCCATTTCAACCATGTCGCCGTAGGTGCCGTTGGCGGCGTTGTAACCGTAGTTACCCGAACCAGCCAGCACTGCAGCAACTACCACCGAAGCTTCTTCGCCGGCGTTTTGCACGATCATGCGCAGTGGCTCTTCCATCGCGCGCAGCACGATCTTGATACCTGCGTCCTGATCAGGATGGTCGCCTTTGACGTTCAGTGCAGCACGTGCGCGCAGCAGAGCAACGCCGCCGCCTGGCACAATGCCTTCTTCCACAGCAGCGCGGGTAGCGTGCAGTGCATCTTCCACGCGGGCTTTTTTCTCTTTCATTTCAACTTCGGTCGCAGCACCGACTTTGATCACTGCAACACCGCCGGCCAGTTTGGCGACGCGTTCTTGCAGTTTTTCACGGTCGTAGTCCGAAGTCGCTTCTTCGATCTGCACGCGGATCTGTTTCACGCGGCCTTCGATGGCAGCAGCCTGACCAGCACCGTCGATGACGATGGTGTTCTCTTTGCCGACTTCGATACGCTTGGCCTGACCCAGTTCTTCCAGGGTGATTTTTTCCAGGGTCATGCCGACTTCTTCAGCAACAACCTGACCACCGGTCAGGATGGCGATATCTTCCAGCATGGCTTTGCGACGGTCGCCGAAGCCTGGAGCTTTCACTGCGCAGGTTTTCAGGATGCCACGGATGTTGTTCACCACCAGGGTTGCCAGTGCTTCGCCTTCGATGTCTTCGGCGATGATCAGCAGTGGACGGCCGGCTTTAGCAACTTGCTCCAGTACTGGCAGCAGATCACGGATGTTGGAGATTTTCTTGTCGCACAGCAGGACGAATGGATTGTCCAGAATCGCCACTTGTTTCTCTTGATTGTTGATGAAGTATGGCGACAGGTAGCCGCGGTC
>JAIXXN010000069.1 GCA_027490725.1 Oxalobacteraceae bacterium | reverse complement strand
GGCAGCAGATCACGGATGTTGGAGATTTTCTTGTCGCACAGCAGGACGAATGGATTGTCCAGAATCGCCACTTGTTTCTCTTGATTGTTGATGAAGTATGGCGACAGGTAGCCGCGGTCGAACTGCATACCTTCAACGATGTCCAGCTCGTCGTTCAGCGACTTGCCGTCTTCCACGGTGATGACGCCTTCTTTGCCGACTTTTTCCATCGCTTCAGCGATACGCTCGCCGATCGAGTAGTCCGAGTTCGCCGAGATCGCGCCAACCTGGGCGATTTCTTTGGTGGTGGTGCATGGACGGGCGATCACAGCGATCTGTTCCACGGTTGCTGCAACCGCTTTGTCGATACCGCGCTTCAGGTCCATCGGGTTCATGCCGGCGGCAACGAACTTCATGCCTTCGCGAACGATGGCTTGTGCCAGAACGGTTGCGGTGGTGGTGCCGTCGCCAGCGTTGTCGCTGGTGCGCGAGGCCACTTCTTTGACCATCTGCGCGCCCATGTTCTGCAGCTTGTCTTTCAGTTCGACTTCTTTAGCAACCGATACGCCGTCCTTGGTGACGGTTGGGGCGCCGAAGGAGCGCTCCAGCACAACGTTACGGCCTTTAGGGCCCAGGGTGACTTTTACTGCGTTGGCGAGGATGTTGACGCCTTCAACCATTTTGGCGCGCGCTGCGTCGCCGAAAATTACTTCTTTAGCTGCCATGTTGTTTCTCCGAGATTAGGTAAGTACGGGGACGATCGACGGTCAATTACTTGACGACGATGGCCATGATGTCTTCTTCGCGCATCACCATCAGTTCCTGACCGTCAACTTTGACGGTTTGGCCGGCGTATTTGCCGAACAGAACGCGGTCGCCTACTTTGACATCCAGCGGACGGACTTTGCCATCTTCCAGAATCTTGCCATTGCCGACGGCGAGTACTTCGCCTTGATCCGGTTTTTCAGCAGCCGCATCAGGGATGATCAGGCCGGACGCAGTTTTGGTTTCCTGGTCGAGGCGTTTGACGATTACGCGATCGTTCAAAGGGCGAAGGTTCATACAAAACTCCTTAAATTAACAATGGTACAGTTTGTTGCCACATCAATAATATTGCTGCAGCGGAAAGTTTGGCCGAGAGTGCTGTTAGCACTCCCTTGGAACGAGTGCTAATTATAGGGACGACCCTTGTGCATTTCAAGGCGCAAAATTTGCGCATGCGCAAAAAAGGCTGTTTTCGGCGGGGATTTTTGCTTGTGGGATATAAAACCGGGCCGGAAAGCGCTTCCGGCCCCGTATAGGACGAGCGGGAGGGCTTACTCGTGGTACATCTGCGAGCGGCCGCCGTCGATCAGAATGTCGGTGGCGTTGATGAAAGGTGCCTCATCGCTGGCGAGGAATAATGCTGTTGCGGCAACTTCCTCTGGTCGACCCAGCCGTTTGCACGGCAGCAGGGCGGCCTGACGGGCGCGCTCCGCAGCGGGATCGGGATAGCCGGCCAGCTGGCGTTCCACCATCTCGGTAACGATCATGCCGGGTGAAATCGAGTTGACGCGGATGCCGCGAGCGGCGTATTCCAGTCCCAGTGCGCGGGTCATGCCGATCAGCGCGTGCTTGGCCACTGGGTAGGGGAAGCAGCCGGGGATGATTTTGTGACCGTGTACCGAGGCGATGTTGACGATGCTGCCGCCGCCCTGTTCCAGCATCGAGGGCAGTGCGGCGCGCGCCGCGTTCCACGCGCCTTCCAGATCGACTGCAAAGCAGCGCTTCCAGTCGTCTTCGCTGAGGGTGAGCGGATCGTCGAAGACATTCATGCCGGCGTTGTTAATCAGGATGTCGACCCGGCCGAAATGGGCGATGGTGCGTGCCACCAGCGCTTCCATGGCGGCGCGGTCGGCCACGTCGGCCTGTACGAACAGGGTGCGCTGTGGCCCCAGTTCGGCGCGGATGGCGGCTGCGGCCTCGTCGTCGCGGTGGCTGTTCAGGGTCACTAGCGCACCCTCGGCCACGAAACGGCGCGCGATGGCCGCGCCGATGCCCTGGGTGGAGCCGGTGATGATGGCGACTTTGCCTTGCAGGCGATCAGTCATGGGAGTCCTTTATTCTGTTCTTGGAAAATATTGGTGAAGCTGCGTGCCTAGCGGCGCTCGCCGCGTGCTTTCAGCTGGTCCAGCAGTACGGCCGCCAGCAGGATCACGCCGCGCATCAGATACTGGTAGAAGGCGTCGACGTCGAGCAGATTCATGACGTTTTCCACGGTGCCCATAATCAGCACGCCGATCAGCACACCGAAGATGCGCGCTTTGCCACCCAGCAGCGAGACGCCGCCCAGCACGCAGGCCGAGATCACGTCCAGTTCAAAGCCCTGTGCGGCATTCGGCTGGCCGCTGGTAATGCGCGACGCCAGAATCAGACCGGCCAGCGCGGTGACCACGCCCTGAATCAGGAAGATCCAGACGCGCAGCCGTTCCACCTGCACACCGGCCAGACGCGCCGCTTCCGGATTGCCGCCTATGGCCAGCGTGTTGCGGCCGAAGATGGTCTGGTTCAGCAGTACGCCGAACACGATGAAGCAGGCCGCGCACACCAGAATCGGCAGCGGCAGGCCGAAGATACGGCTGTCGCCGAAGTCGATGAAGGCGTCGTTGCTGATGCCGACGGCCTGACCTTTGGAAACGATGAAGGCCAGACCGCGCACCATCAGCATGGTGGCCAGCGTGGCGATCAGGGCGTTCACCCGCAGGTAGGCGATCAGTACGCCGTTACAGGCACCGATGATGGCACCCGCTGCCAGACCGGCCGCAATCGCCAGTGCCACGCTACCGGTATGTTCCAGCACCATGGCACCCAGCACGCCGGCGAAGGCGATGGTCGAACCAACCGATAGATCGAAATCACGTGAGGCGAGGCACAGCATCATGGTGCAGGCCACCATGCCGATCTGGGCGACCGACAGCATCAGGCCCACCACATTGGTCAGCGAGAAGAAGTTTTCCACCGTGGCGGACAGGATCGCGAACAGCGCCACGTAGGCGAGTGGCATGCTGTAGTCCACCAGCCACTGGCGCTGGCGCGGGGAAGCCGCAGAAATCGCGGCAGGATTCAGTTGTGAGACGTTCATGCAATGCTCCGGGTGGAAAGGGCGGGTGATTCAGTGGTAACAGTGGTGACACTTGGTGTGTTGGTGACAGTCGTACTCGCATGCGCAGCGGCGGTGTCAGGCAGCGCCAGACGCAGTACTTCGGTTTCGCTGGCTTCGGCGCGCGCCAGTTCGCCGCAGATTTCGCCTTCACGCATCACGATCACGCGGTCGGAAATACCCAGCACTTCCGGCAATTCGCTGGAGATCACGATCACGCAGCAGCCGCGTTCAGCCACTTCGTGAATGATGCGGTAGATGTCGTTCTTGGCGCCGACGTCGATGCCACGGGTCGGTTCGTCGAGGATCAGGACTTTCAGCCCCGGTTCGGCCAGCCAGCGCGCCAGAATGACTTTCTGCTGGTTGCCACCGGAGAGCAGACGGATTTCCTGCTGGCGGTTGGGTGTCTTGATGCGCAAGCGGCTGATGAATTCCTCGGCCAGCGCCGCTTCGCGCTGGTGACGCAGGAATAGGCCACCCAGCAGATCGAGCCTGCGCACGCTGATGTTGATGTTCTCGGCCACCGAGGCGGTGGCCAGAATGCCCTGTTCCTTGCGATCTTCCGGGCACAGTACGATGCCGGCGTTGATGGCGGCCGCAGGGCCATGGGTCGGCACCACGCTACCGTCCAGCAGGACGCTGCCGGATTTGCGCGCGTCGGCGTTATACAGCAGGCGTACCAGTTCACTGCGGCCGGCGCCGACCAGACCGAAGAAGCCCAGCACTTCACCGGCGCGGACACTGAAACTTTGCGGCGTGCGGATATGCTGGCCGGAGAGGCCCTGTACCTGCAGGCGTTCCTTGCCCAGCGGACGGGCGCGGTAATCGTAGATGTCGGACAATTCGCGACCGACCATGTCGCTGATCAGCCGATCGCGTGGCACGTCCGCCATCACATGATGGGTAACGATTTTGCGGCCATCGCGGAAGATGGTGCAGGCGTCGCACAGCTCGTACAGTTCTTCCAGGCGATGCGAAATATAGATCAGGGTACGGCCGTCGGCACGCAGTTCGCGCACCAGCCGGAACAGGATTTCCGTTTCGCGGTGCGACAGACTGGAGGTCGGTTCGTCGAAGGCGATCACCTGAGCGTCCTGCATGATGGCCTTGCAGATTTCGACCATCTGGCGCTGGGCGATCGAGAGATCGGCCAGTTTTGCATCCGGTGCCAGATCGACGCCTATCTCGGCCAGCTTTTCCGCCACCATCTGGTAGGCACGCGGTTTGTCGAGCAGGCCGAAACGGGTCGGCATGCGGCCCAGCAGCACGTTTTCCGCGACGGTCAGTTCCGGCACATATTGCAGCTCCTGATGAATCACCGCGATACCGGCGCCGATGGCGTCTTTGGCGCTGGTGAAGCGGCATTCCTGACCATTTACCAGCAGGCGCCCGCCATCGGGCTTGTACTGGCCACCAAGGATTTTCAGTAGCGTCGATTTACCGGCGCCGTTTTCACCGAGCAGGCCGTGGACCTGCCCGGCGTGGGCGGCGAAGCTCACGCCATTCAGCGCCTTCACGCCGGGGAAGAATTTACTGACCTGATCAAATTGCAGATACGCGTTCATATTACTGGCCCATCTGCTTGCGTACGTCAGCCTGATTGGCACGCGTCATCAGCATGCCACGGGTCTGGACTTCCGCCGGTGGCGTGCCTTTGCCGGTGATCCACTGGTACAGATTCACGGAAGTCTGATAGCCGTGTTCTTTGGCGCTGATCATCACCGAGCCAAAGAAACCGGTCGCGGCGGGTTTGCTCAGTTCATTTTCGGCGGCCTTGGCGCCACCGATGCCGACGCCGATCATGCTGTCGGCTTTGATGCCGCGCCCTTCGGCAGCACGCACAGCACCCAGCACCGCTTCATCATTCAGGCCGACCGCGACCCAGTACTTGAAGCGGGCGTTCTTGGTCAGTGCGATGTTGGCCGCGTTGAAGGCGCTCTCGGTATCAGTTTTGGCTTGCGGCGCATCGATGATGTTAGCGGCAACAAAACCGGCCGCTTTCAGCGCGTCGATAGCACCCATGGTGCGTTCTTTTGCCGTCGGCAGCTGATCATAGGCGACCCGGATCGCGCCGACATCGGCCATATTCCATTTGCGTGCCTTGATTTCGGCGACGATGCCTTCGCCAACCTGCTTGCCGATGGCGTAGCCGGAGATACCCATGTGCGGGATCGAGGCGATCGGTTTGCCGCTGCCATCAACCAGACGGTCATCGACGGAAATGACTTTCATGTTGTTGCGACGGGCTGCGCGTTCTACCGCCGTCCCCAGTTTCACGTCCGGTGCGCAGATCACAAAGCCTTGCGCCTTCTGGGCGGCCAGATTGTCGATCGCAGCGATCATCTTCTCGCCGTTCGGTACGCCGATTTTGACCAGCGTGAAGCCCTTGTCCTTGGCCGCCTGTTCGGCGTAGCGCCACTCGTCCTGGAACCATGGCTCTTCCGCCTGCTTGACGAGGAAGCCGATCTTGACGGCATCGGCAGCGTGGGCGATCTGGGCGGCGGCTATCAGGCACACTGCTGCCGCAGCAAATAAGTGTCGTTTCATGTGAAATCTCCGGTTGATTTTGTTTTTTATGGTGTGACGCGCAGGCGGTACACGGGCAGCACGCTGACACCCCGCAGTTCGGCTACCTGACTGGCCGCGCCGAAGTCGGGGCGGGCGGCGCGCGGCAGATAGATCGGTGCATCGGCGCGCAGCGGCAGCACGGCAACAGTCAGAGGCTGGGCGGCGGCGGTCTGCGGCGAGCGCAGGCTGACTTGCCACGGATAGCCGCTGTAGTACCAGTCGTCCAGCATGCGGGTGCCGGCATACAGGCGGCCGATGTCGCCGACAAAGTCGATCTGCAGCAGTGCGTCATCCAGACCATTCAGCTGCTCCGGTGCGACGTCGATGCGCCATGCAGCGGCGGCCTTGAAGCTTTCCGGTGCCGGCTGGATGGCAGCGCGGGCGCCGCCACCAATCGCTATCGGAGCGGCTTGCTGGGCTGGGCGCACGGGCGTGATCTGTGCGCTGATATGTTTTGCGGGCAGCTCGATGCTGAAGCGCTGGAACAGACCATCGTTTCCGCCAGCACGCAGCACGGCAGCGGCGGCATCCGTGTGCGGCTGTTTCGGCAGCGGGGGATACACTGCGAAGCGGAACTCGTTGTTGCCGACCGAGCGCAGTTGCAGCGCGCCGTCGGCAACATAGGTTTGCTGGGCACTCAGTACCAGCCGGCGCTGGCCGGCCAGTTGTACCACGCTCAGTTGCTGTGCCTGTTCTGGCGTGAGCACCACGATGGTCAGTGGACGGGCGCCGGGGCGCTGCACGGTGACAGCGGCCGCTGTACCGGGTTGAATCTCGCGCACCAGCAGATGGCCCTGATCAGACAGCACGCTGGCGCCATTGGTCTTGACTTGCTGCGCCAGCACGCCATCGAGTGCCAGTTCAACCGGAATCCCGGCACTGGCACTGAATACGGCCACCACACCGGCACGGCCCTGATCGAGCAGCGTCACCGGCTGGGCGGTGGCGTAGCGCAGATTGCTGCCATCGAGATCGAGATTGAGTGGCCAGATGAAGTAAGCGCCATCGGCAATGTCGACCGGCTTGCTCGGCAGCGTCAGCGTCTGGTGTGGCAGCTTGACTTCAAACTGGCTGGCCTGTTGCGCTGCCATCGGATACTGGCGCACATGGTTATTCACGAACAGGAAGCCGCGTTCGCCGGCGCTGCGCACGGCGAAGCGGGCCGTGTTCAGATCATCGGGCGTGGCTGGCGAGGTTTCCGGCTTGCGCACCGTCATCGGGGCCAGACGGGCACCGAAGTCGTGCAGGAACAGGTGGAAGGGACGCAGTTTTTCCAGTACTTTGCGCTGCTGGCCATCCGGGCCTAGTGGCGCCTGGAAGTCGTAGCTGATCATGGTGGTGTCGTTGTAGCCGCCACTGAGGGTGCTCTCTTCCATCGAGGTGCCACCGAGGCCGGTCGGATTGCGACCGCCGTGGAACATATAGTAGCCCATCAGGTTGACGCCGGAACCTAGTTGTACCGGCAGCATCGAGGCGATGTCGTCGGCCGAGACCACGGTACGGCGGCGGTACATAAAGGGCAGACCGGCACCGTATTCGGCGCCCAGGAAAGGCGTGACATCCTGATCCTGTTCGGCGCTGCCCGGCGCATGGGCGGCCGTTTGCGCACCGAGGTCGCCGCTGACGCGGGTATCGAAGCGGAACGCATAGGTTTCCTTGGGCGGCAGCTCTTTGGTGCTGGTGCCCCACGGTTCGTCCGGATAACCGCCGAAGACGGGCGTAACTTCGCCGTGCGGATAAATGGTGCCGTCCCAGCCGGTGACGGTGTAATAAGGCACATCGAGGCCGGCCTTGAGTGCCAGTTTCTTCAGCGCGGCAATGTGGGCTTTGCCCTGGCCGGGACCATCGAGGTTGTATTCGTTTTCCAGCTGGATGCCGATCACGCGACCGCCATCTTTCCACAGCTGGCCTTTCAGCTGCTGGCCGATTTCACGGTAGAGCTTTTCGACCAGTGCCATGTACTGCGGATCATTGCTGCGGGTCGGCATGCTGTTGACCACCCAGTCCGGTACGCCGCCGTAGCGTACTTCGGCATGTGCCCACGGGCCGACGCGCACCACCACGTCCAGTCCGGCGCGGGCGGCCAGCTGGACGAAGCGGCGCAGATCGCGCTGGTTCTTCCAGTCGAATTTTCCTGCCACTTCTTCGTGGTGGTTCCACATTACATAGCTGGCAACGATGTCAATACCGGCTGCTTTCATTTTCTGCAGCTCGGCCAGCCACTGCGAGGCTGGCGTGCGGCTGTAGTGGAATTCGCCCATTACCGGCAGCCACGGGGCGCCGTTGCGGGTAAGGTAGCGAGCATTCACACCCAGCGTGGCGCCGTCGGGCGCCACTGCGCTACCCATTTGCAGCGCGGCTGCCTGCGGGGCCGGGGTGTCGGCACTGGCATCGATGCGCAGCGTGGCAGCCCGGGTGATGCCGGCGCTGGTGCCGGCCAGCAGGCAGGCAATCGCACTGACGATCAGTTGCGCCCTGCGGTGGCGAGGTAATTTGAATGACATGGGGTCTCCGGTTTTTATTGTGCTGACGCTGGTCGTTCGCTATCGCTGCGGCTTACCACTCAGCGACGCTGCCGTCGGCGTGACGCCAGACGGGGTTGCGCCAGTCCGGCGCGTTGCGGCTCGCTTCGATGACCTTCTCTTCATCCACTACCACGCCCAGACCGGGCTTGGTGAGTGGCTGCATATAGCCATCGGTCATGCGGAAGTCTTCCTTGTTGATCACATAGTCGAGCAGTTCGCCGCCGCGATTGTAGTGGATGCCCATGCTCTGCTCTTGCAACACGGCGTTGTAGGAAGCGAAGTCCACATGCAGGCAGGACGCCAGTGCGATCGGGCCGAGCGGGCAGTGTGGTGCCAGCGCGACGTCGTAGGCTTCGGCCATCGAGGCGATTTTCATGCATTCGGTGATACCACCGGCGTGCGACAGGTCCGGCTGGACGATGGACAGACCACCACCCTGGAAGACATGTTTGAATTCGAAGCGCGAGTACATGCGTTCACCGGCGGCCAGCGGAATCGAGGTGGTTTCGGCCAGGCGCGGATAGTATTCGGCCTGTTCGGCCAGTACCGGCTCTTCGACGAACAGGGGACGGTAAGGTTCCAGTTCGCGCAGCAGGGCTTTGGCCATCGGTGCGGCGACGCGGCCGTGGAAGTCCAGGCCGAATTCGATGCTGTTGCCGAAGGCGGCGCGGATTTCGGCTACCCGTTCCACCGCTTTATCGACGGCGGCTGCGGTATCGAGCATGCCCAGTTCTTCGGTACCGTTCATTTTGAGGGTGTTGGGGCCACCGGCGCGCGGGGTGCGGATATGTTCGATGATGTCGGAAGGGCGGTCGCCGCCCACCCAGCTATACATTTTCATCCGGTCGCGTACCAGACCGCCAAGCAGCTGGTACACCGGCTGGCCCATGACCTTACCTTTGATGTCCCACAGGGCCTGGTCGATACCGGCAATCGCGCTCATCAGAATCGCGCCGCCACGGTAAAAGCCGGCGCGGTACATGGTTTGCCACAGGTCGTTGATGCGGGCCGGATCCTGACCGATCAGATACGGTTCCATTTCCTGCACGGCGGTTTCGACGGTGCGGGCGCGGCCTTCGATGACGGGTTCACCCCAGCCCACCACGCCTTCATCGGTTTCGATCTTCAGCAGCATCCAGCGCGGTGGTACACGGTAGGTCGTCAGTTTGATGATTTTCATAGGAGGCTAGAGTAATTATTAATTTCAAGATGAGTTCAGGAACAGAATCAAGTCTAAGCCCGCCCGCTAGATCGGAAATATGATTAATTCGTAAGTAGGCATATCAATATCGGATAGCTGACGCTGCACTGGTAGCGCTATCCGAAAACGGCATATCAGGGGCTGAATTATTCATAGCTCGACGCGCACGCGTAGCGCTAGACTGCGGCTCACTATTCCCGTTCATCCCATCACCGGAGTGTCTGACGCATGATCCCGAGTCCCACCTATGCCCCGTTGTTGATGCGCTGCGGCCAGAGTGCCGCCGCCTTGCGCTGGGACGGGCGGGCAGGTGTCTGGCGCTGGCTCGATCCGCTGGCCGGTCTCTTATATAGTCTGGCACCGGACGCGACGCAGGCGCAGGCACTGCGGCTGCAGGAGCATGCCGCCGTGATGGCGCCCTGTGCTTCCGGGCGGGTGCTGCTAGGTCAGGGCAAGCGTCTGGGCATGGTGGAGTTGCCGGCATCGGCTGCGAGTGCGACCGCGACCGCGACCGGGCGTCCCTTACAGGCGCAGGTGCTGGCCACCATCGATCCGGCCGAACCGCGTACTGTGATCAGCGATGGTTGCAATGACCGGGCCGG
This sequence comes from Oxalobacteraceae bacterium, assembly GCA_027490725.1. Classification (GTDB taxonomy): domain Bacteria; phylum Pseudomonadota; class Gammaproteobacteria; order Burkholderiales; family Burkholderiaceae_D; genus Rugamonas. The sequence goes on along the minus strand of JAIXXN010000069.1, from coordinate 28,065 downwards.
GAATTTTGTGTTCGGTAGTGCGAATATTGCGGCAGACCGCCGGCCGATCGGCAGCTTTTATCAGTTCTCGCAGCGTTATGGCTTGCGCCGTCTGGCCCTGCCAACGGTGGCAACCGCGGCCGGCATCGCCTTCAGCGCCGACGGCACGCTGATGTATTTTGCGGATGCCACGCTGGGCGCCATCATGCGCTGTCGCTACGATGCCGAGCGCGCCCGCGTCGGCGATGCGCAGCTGTTTGCGCAAGCGGGGGGCGCGTTTGGCGCGCACGGCGGGGTGTTGCTGGTAGATAGTCAGGATCAGGTGTGGAGCGCGCACGGGCCGGCGTTGTGCCGGCATGATGCCAGCGGTGCGGTACGGCAGATGATGGTGATTGGCGATCAGGTGCTGGCCGGTGCGGCAGCAGGTGGTCTGCAACTGGACCAGTTGTTGCTAATCGGCGCCGATGGCGGCATTTTTAGAGTATCTCTTCAGTCAGGGCAGCACGGACTGACTGACTGTCCTTTCGAGGACGCCCCTGCGGACGCCGTAATGCCGGCTGCGGGCGCGGTCCGGCGCGAAGTCCGGTGCGAAGTCCGGTGATTGACGCTACCATGACCCCGCCTTATGATGGTCAAGCCTTAACTTGACCATCATGACTGATTCCCGCTCCGACCGATTTGTCCGCTCCCATCTGAAGACCCGCCATCTGGTACTGCTGGTTGAATTGGGACGTCACGGCTCCATCGCCCATGCGGCGCAAGCTGCCAATCTGACCCAGCCTGGCGCGTCCAAATTACTGGGCGAGCTGGAACACGCCCTCGGCGTGCAGCTATTCGAACGTCTGTCGCGTGGTGTCGCGCCGACCTGGTATGGCAAAGTGCTGATCCGGCGTGCCGGTGCCGCGCTGGCTGAAATGGATGCGGCCCATCAGGAGGTGATGGAACTGCTATCCGGTTTGCGGGGACGGGTTGGTGTCGGTACGGTGCTGGCACCGGCGACCAGTCTGGTGCCGCGTGCCATCACCCTGCTGAAAGCACGTCACGCGCGCGTGCACGTAGCCGTCAGTATGTCCACCAGTATGTCGCTGGTGGAGCGTTTGCGCGGTGGCGAACTCGATCTGGTGATTGGCCGGATCCTCGACACGGCAGCTGCCGACGAGCTTAATTTCGAACCGCTGACGGACGAACCGCATAAGCTGATTGCCCGCGCCGGCCATCCGCTAGTTGGACGTACCGACCTGCAGCTGGAAGAGCTGATGACGCAATGCTGGATACTCCCGCCTGCCGGCAGTATTCTGCGTGACCGTCTGACGGCGCTATTCCTGTCGCGCGGTCTGGAGCAGCCTGCGGAGACCGTGGAGACTCCGGATCTGCCGGTGGTCGCCAGCCTGCTGCTGAATAGCGACATGATCGTGGCACTGCCTACCGATGCGGTGCAGCCATATCTGGAAGCGGGACTACTGACTACGCTGCCCTTCGATCTCGGGGTCAGCATGGATTCGTTCGGGATTGTGACGCGCAAACGACACCAGCTCTCGCCCGGCGCGGACGCCATGCTGGAAGCGCTACGCGATGCGGCAAGCAGCATGTACCCTCACTATCGCAAGCCTGCTCAATCCTGATATACGATCTTGATATGGCGCGCACGCAATAAGGAATTGGAAGTGCCATCAGCGTTTCGCTAGCATCCAGTTATTCGTCCAAGTCGCTTAATCGAGACGGAACTAAAAATACAAACACTGGAGATGCTAATGAAGCATAAAAAAATCAGCTGGCTGATTGCCACGCTTTTCACTTCCCCGTTGCTGGTGCAGGCGCAAGAAGCTGCCGGCGATGTTCAACAGATCAATGTGACCGGTATTCGTGCTTCGGTACGCAATGCGCTGGCCGTGAAGGAAGCTTCGAACAGCATCGTTGAAGTGGTATCGTCGGAAGACATCGGCAAACTGCCGGATACCACTATCGCCGAATCGCTGGCACGTCTGCCCGGTATGTCTTCCGGTCTGGATCGCGGTAACGCCAGTCAGGTCGTGGCGCGCGGGCTTGGTCCACGCTTCATCGGTGCGACCCTGAACGGCCGTGAACTGGCTTCTTCCGAGCCAAATCGTGCAGTGCGTTTCGAGCAGTTCCCTTCCGAATCGCTGAGTGGCGCGACCATCTACAAAACCCAGTCGGCCGAACTGGTGGAAGGCGGCATTGCCACCACCATCGATCTGCAGACCGTCAGCCCGCTGAAGTACAACGGCCGTCAGGTGTCGCTGAAAGCCGATGCGCTGTTCTACGAAATCGCCCGCGACGTACCGGGCGCCAGCAAGACCGCACCGCGTCTGGGCGGCATCTATATCGATCAGTTCGATGACCGCAAAGTGGGTGTGGCACTGGCCTTCAGCTATCAGGATCAGCCTTCGGTACAGAAAAACGTCAAGCACTTCGGCTACAACGAAGATCACTCGGGTGACCTGAATGGCGACGGCAAAGTCGATAAAACCCCATGGGGCTGGAGCGATTCGATCAAGCGTGGTAAAGACAAACGTAGCAGTGTGCTGGGCAAGGTGGAATGGAAGCCGAGCCAGGACGCTGTGATCACCGGCGACGTCTACTACGCTCAGGCCAAGATCCGTGAGCCGGGTCTGGAACACTGGAGTGGCGATGTGGGTAACTGGGATGGCTGGCAGAAGCCTGCCTACAGCAATGTCGACATCCGCAATGGTTACGTGGTTGGCGGTACCGTCACCGGTGTGGGCCTGACCACCAATGACACGCTGTGGACCCAGGACATGGATACCTTTGCCACTGGCATGAACGGCAAGTTTAACGTGGGTGACTGGAAGGTCGAAACCGATCTGTCGACCTCGCGCGCCGGACGTGACAGCGCATGGCGCGATCTGCGCCAGTTCTCGAAAAATGGCGCCACCGTCAACTTCTCGTTCACCGGCGACGAACGTCAGGTTTACTCGTATGGTCAGGACACCGGAAATCCGGCCAACTTCTGGCCAGCGACGATGTATGTCGATACCGATGGTCACCTGCGCGACAGCCTCGACGCGCTGCATCTGAATGCTGCACGCGGCGTGGACTGGGGTCCGGTAAGCCGCGTGAAATTCGGCGCGCGCGTGACCGATCGTCAGAAGGACTATCACCAGACTACGTGGAATATGCAGCCGGGTACCGCGATTGCCGATTCCGAATACGAGTCGATCAAGGTCGATGGCATGTCTGCGCCTTTCCTGGCACTCAAAGACTTCATGGGCAGTACCCTGAAAGCTTTCGGCGCCAATGCTTACAGCCCGAATGGCCGGACCCAGACCCAGAACGACCTGCTGTCGGGCTGGAAGGTGAAAGAGCGTAGCTCCTCGCTGTACGCTCAGGGTGATCTGGACGGAGCGCTGGGCGGCTATAGCTATCGTGGTAATGCCGGGGTGCGTCTGGTGCACACCAGCCAGACCGGCGAAGGGATGCAGTCCCTGAATAGTGCAGCACCGACGCCGGTATCGGAAAGTGCCAGCTACACGGAAGTGCTGCCTAGCCTGAACCTGATCTTCAACCTGGACGAGAAGCAGGAACATCAGCTGCGATTCAGTCTGGCACGCGCCATGTCGCGTGCTCCGCTCGATGAGATGCGCGCTTCCCGTACCATCTACATCGATCCGAATCCGACCATGCCGCTGACCGGCAGTGCAGGTAATCCGGGCCTGAAGCCGATGATGGCGAACCAGCTGGATCTGGCTTACCAGTGGTACTTCGGCAAAGGCTCGCTGCTGTCAGCCGGTGCGTTCTACAAAAAAGTGACGCGCTATATTGGCATCACCAGCGACACCACCACCATCGATGGCCGTAAAGCCGTTATCACCCGCTCTGTGAACGGTGAAGGTGGCAATGTGAATGGCGTGGAGCTGGTGTATCAGCATTCCTTCGATAATGGCTTCGGCATCGCCAGCAATTACGCCTATACCCATAGCGATATCAAGGAGAGCTTCCCGAAAGCCAGCCCGTACCCGATCGAAGGCCTGATGAAACACAATGGCGGCGTGACCCTATGGTACGAGCGCGATGGTTTCGAAGCCCGTACCTCGGCGAACTACCACAGCAAGTTTGTGCGTAACCCGACCTGGGCGGCTGGTCAGCTGATCGAAAACGGTGCCGAGACCTACGTCACGCTGAATCTGGCCAAGCAGTTGACCAAGGAGCTGCAACTGCGCTTCGGGATCGACAATCTGACCAATCAGAAAGTGGTGTACACCAGTGCCAACATCGCCCAGCAGCAGGAAGTGACGGAGTTTGGTCGTCGCTACAATCTGGGCCTGTCCTATAAGTTCTGATCCCCTGATGGTGTTCTAGTTTGAGCGGAGCGGCACCCTGTGTGTCGCTCCGTTTTTTTTTGCCGGGAGAATTTTATGAGAAACCTTATTTTGCGCTGCTGCGCGCTGAGCGTTGCACTGCTTCTGCTGACGTCTGCTGCTGCACAGCCGGCGGGGCGCGAGCGATTATCGCTGGATCGTGGCTGGCTGTTCCATCCTGGCGAGGTGCTACGTGCGCCCATCATCGGGCAGGATGAAACCTATGGCAATGCCAAAGCTGGCAATGCTGGCGGGGCGGCGGCCAGTGGCTTCGATGACACCGGCTGGCGGTCGCTGGATCTGCCACACGACTGGGCGGTAGAGGGACCATTTGATCCCAAAGCCAATGTGGCGCAGGGCTACCGGCCACGCGGCATCGGCTGGTATCGGCGCTATCTGCGGATCGATCCGTCCGATCGTGGCAAGCATTTCGAATTGCAGTTCGATGCGATTGCGACCCACGCCACCATCTGGGTGAACGGCAATCTGGTGAAACGTAACTGGTCGGGTTACAACGCCAGCTATATCGATATCACGCCCTATCTGCGCTACGGCGATGCACCGAATACGATCGCGATCCGGGTTGATGCCGAAGCGATGGAGGGCTGGTGGTACGAGGGCGCCGGTATGTACCGGCATGCATGGCTGGTCAAACGCAGTCCTGTGCACGTCGAGACCGATGGCGTGCATGCGACGCCGCGCCTTGCTGCCGATGGCGGCAAGCGCTGGCAGCTGCCGGTGGAGGTGAGTCTGAATAATAGTGGTAAGCAGCGCGCCACGGTGACGGTGGAGACGCGACTGTTCGATCCGTCCGGCAAGCAGGTGGCGATGCGTAGCGCCAGTGCCAGCGTGGCAGCGCTAGGCAAGGCGCAGGTGAAGCTGCCGCTGGCCATCGATAATCCTGCGCTGTGGTCGCTGGCCAAAACCAATCTGTACCGGCTCACCACCCGTGTGCTCCAGCAGGGCCTTGCGCAGGACGAGGTGAGTCTGCACACGGGCTTCCGTAGCATCCGCTTTGACGCTGCGCAGGGCTTCTTCCTGAACGGCGTGGCGACCAAGCTGCAGGGCGTGTGCATCCATCAGGACCATGCCGGTGTGGGTGTCGCTGTGCCGGATGCAATCTGGGAGTTCCGACTGCGCCGTCTCAAGGAGCTGGGCGTGAATGCCATCCGCTTCTCGCATAATGCCCCGGCGCCCGAAGTGCTGGATCTGGTCGACCGGATGGGCTTTGTGGTGATGGACGAGAATCGCAATTTCAACCCGTCGCCGGATTACATGCAGCAGCTCGAGTGGATGGTCAAGCGCGACCGCCACCATCCGGGCGTGGTGTTGTGGTCGGTGTTTAACGAGGAGCCGGTGCAGGCCAGCGAGATCGGTTACGAAATGGCGCGCCGTATGACGGCCGCTGTGAAAGCGCTGGACGATACCCGTCCCGTTACGGCAGCCATGAACGGTGGCTTCCTGACGCCGCTGAACGTTTCCCATGCGGTGGATGTGGTGGGCGCGAATTACCAGATCCGCGACTACGACCTGTATCACAAGGCTTATCCGGACAAACCGTTCACCAGTTCCGAGGATACCTCGGCATATATGACGCGCGGTGAATTCACTACGCTGCGCGATAAGAATATCGTCGCCAGCTATGACGATGATGCGGCCGAGTGGGGTAATACCCATCGCGACGCGTGGCAGGCGATTGCCAGCCGCCCGTATGTGGCCGGCGGTTTCGTCTGGACCGGCTTCGATTATCGTGGCGAGCCGACCCCGTATGTCTGGCCTTCGGTGAGTTCGTCCTTCGGCATCATGGATATGGCGGGCTTCCCGAAAAACGCCTATTACATCCATCAGGTGCAGTGGATCAAAGACCGGCCGCTGTTGTACATCGCCCCGCACTGGAACTGGGCGGGCCGCGAAGGTCAGGAAATTCGCGTAATGGTGCTGGCCAATGTGGAGCGGGTTGCCTTGCTGCTGAATGGCCGTTTGCTGGGCGAACAGCAGGTCGACCCTTTCCGCATGAACGATTTCAAGGTGGCCTACCAGCCCGGCCGGCTGGAAGCGATAGGCTACCGTGGCGGTAAACAGGTAATACGTACTGCCGTCGAAACCACCGGTGCGCCGGTGGCGCTGGAACTGCTGCCGGATCGCGCAGCGCTGAATGGCGACGGGCGTGACGCCATGCCGGTGACAGTGCGTGCGCTCGATGCGCAGGGGCGTGCCGTACCGCTGGCGGATGCCGCTGTGACGTTTGCAGTGAGCGGCGCTGGCCGATCGCTCGGTCATGGCAATGGCGACCCGAATTCGCACGAGGATGAGAAGGGCGCAAGTCGCCGTCTGTTTAACGGGCTGGCCCAACTGATCGTGCAGAGTGATTACGCCAGTCAGGGCGAGATCAGTATTGTCGCCAGCGCCCCCGGGCTAAGCCCGGCCAGTGTGCGGATTCCCGTGCAGGCGGTGGCCATGCCGGCCGAGGTGGCGGTGGCGCCGCCGCCCGTCACACAGGTGCCGGACTGGCGCTTCCCGCCCGATAGCGCACAGCGGATCGACCCGAATGTGAAACTGGCCAGTTACGACATGAATAGCTGGGGCTGGGGTTCGCTGCCTTTCAAACGGGTAGCAACGCCGGAGCCGCGCTTCTATCTGTACCGCGCCAGCTTCACAGCACGCCGCAGCCTGTCCGATGGCAAAGCGGTGCTGCACTTCGCTCGCATCCTGGGCAAGGCCGAAGTCTGGCTCGATGGAGCACTGATCGGCACCAAGAGTTCAGCAGCGGCGGCGCCACTGGAGGTGACGCTGCCGGCCGGTAGTGGGCCGCGCGAGCTGAATCTGCTGATCGAATCGGCGCCCGGGCAGGCCAGTGGTATGGAGGGCAGCGTCGAAGTGCGTCCTGCCTTGTGATTTAACTGGCAAGGTTGAATTCAACATTGATTCGCTAGGAATTATTTGTCACTTCGGCGGCCAAAACCGCCGCCAGCGCGCGTGTGCCTGTTGACGGCACACGGCGCGCTCCCTATAGTGATGGGATGATTCCAGATTTCCAAGAACTCTCCGATAAAATCGACCAACTGGCCGAACTGACCCACGCTTTGCGACGCGAAAATGCCCAGCTACGCCAGGCCAATGCGGCGCTGGTGGTGGAAAACATGGGCTACCAGCGCAAGCTGGGCGAAGCGTCTAGCCGCGTTGCGGCGCTGCTCGAGCAGATTCCTGCGCTAGACCAAGAAAATGCAGTTGTAACCCTGCCGGAAACCCAGTCAGAAACCCAGTCAGCCAGCGAGGACGCACGATGACCACAGTGGATGTCACCATCATGGGGGCAGCCTATCGCCTCGTCTGTAAAGAAGGCGAGGAACTCGCATTGCGCGAAGCGGCCGCCTTCCTGGACAAGAAGATGAGCGCCATCCGTGACACCGGCAAAATCAAGGGCAACGACCGTATCGCTGTGATGGCGGCGCTGGGCGTGGCGGCGGAATTCCTGTCGGCGCGTTCCCCTGCCGGCCCGCTGTCGGATATGTCGCTGCTGGACATGCAGACCAAAATCAGCGCTATGCATCAGGTGCTCGATGGCGCCCTGACGCCGCAAGAAACCCTGTTTTAATTCGCATTTTCCCTTCCTTTGCTGCGCACAAGGGAGTAAACTCCGTTCTACCCTGCGGTGTTCGCGATTGCCATATATTCCTTGAACCATTTATGTGCACCGGTTGCGGAATTTTGTTCGATGGGAGTGAGCGTCGCTCGTTCGATGAACCCGAAATTGAACTAACTGTGACCACCTTGAACCATTAGGTTCGGGATGCCGGCAAAGACGGCACAGGCGGGGCCTTATACTTTAAAGCGGTTGTCAGCATGAGAATGCGCAACCGCTTTTTTTCGTCCGGAGAAAAGCGATGCAATACTGGTTGATGAAGTCCGAGCCCGATGAAGTGAGTATCGATGACGTGCTGGCCTCCCCGGACCAGACCACGGCATGGTTCGGCGTGCGTAATTATCAGGCGCGTAATTTCATGCGCGACGCCATGCGTGATGGCGACGGGGTACTGTTCTATCATTCCAGCTGCGCGCAGCCGGGGATTGCCGGTCTGGCACGGATTGTTGGGCAGCCCTATCCGGATGCCAGCCAGTTCGACCCGCACAGCAAATACCACGATCCCAAAGCTACGCCGGAACAGCCGCGCTGGATCTCGATCGATGTGCAGGGCACGCAGAAAACCCGTTTGCTGGCGCTGCCGGAATTGCGCAGTATTCCCGAACTGGCCGAGATGGTGCTGCTGCAGAAGGGCAGCCGGCTGTCGATTACGCCGGTGACGCCGGCTCAGTGGCGCTGTATTGCCCGCTTGCTCGGGCAGACGCCCGGCTCCGCCTGATCAGTTTCACCCAGAGCCTCACCGATGGGGCATTCCAAACCTGGTTCAGTTCAGCAAACCGCGCGCCGCGTGAGCCGGTATGGAAGGCATGCTCAGGCGCCGCCAGCCTCCATTCGGCAGTACCGATGGAGCCGCTCTGTCGATTCCAGATAGCAGTGATGTACTGGCGCCACAGGTCTGTTCCTGTGCCTGCTAGCGATACCTACGATAGCCCATAATTCAACTACAGATTGTTAATGCGGTATAAGCATTTTAGTTTATGATTGGAAATAACCTGCCAGAAATTCTAAGGGGCAGTAGCTGGAAATCGCTTGTAAGGGTTTTACCCAACTATCCTTAGGAGAAAACTTGTGGCTGCAATTCGCTTGTTGATTATTGATGACAATGAATTGAGCAGAACTTTGCTCCGCGTGATTTTTAGAAATGCTCACTTTGATGTTGTCGGCGAAGCGGGCAATGTCCGTGACGGTATTTCTTTAGCTCAAAAACATAAGCCAGATGTGGTACTGCTTGATATCGTGATGCCGGGCGCGATGGGCATGGACGCTATCAACCCTATCAAGGCATGTCACCCGCAGGCTTTTATTATTATAGTCTCAGCCAATGATGATGATGAACTGGTAGCGGATTGCATGAAAAAAGGCGCAGAAGATTTTATCGTGAAGCCTTTCAAGACCGCTGCTATCGTTGCTAAGATAAAAAAACTCGGAGAAAAAATAAGGTCAGCAACGTCAGAAATGTGAAGCAATAAGTCCAGCCTAACTCCACTAACAAAAGGCGAATTCGAACGTGAATGGTATAACTAAAAACTTTCAAATTCCGCTTGCGCTTATGTCGGTAGCGTTCGCTTGTCTACCCTTGATAGTAGGCATTGGTCCATTGCAAATTTCGGCGCTACTGGGCGTGACGGCAACAGCGCTTGCGCAATTGTGGTGGTGCAAGCGACAGACGGCAAGCGTGGAAGTGGAACACGCGCCGGTAGATGATCGCGGCGCATCGCTGATGAACCTGCTAGTGGGGATCATTCCAGTATGGAAGCAGCAGACCAGTCTGGTCAAACTTCAGACGGAAGACGCCGGTTTGCAAGTGGTCGAAAACTTTACGTCCATGATAAGCGAGTTCGATAAAGCGGGCTTTGGCGGTGTCAGCGGCGAGAGCGAATCGTCGCGGGAAGATACCACCATTTCCCTGTTGACCTTATGCGAACACGAACTGGCGCCCGTGCTGGAATGGTTACAACAGATTGTCCAGAGCAAAGACAGCTTGCTGGTCAGCGTTGGCGACCTGATTAACCAGACCAAGGACTTGACCGCGATGGCTACACAAGTCAGTTCCATTGCAGCGCAAACGAACTTGTTGGCAATCAATGCAGCGATCGAGTCGGCACGGGCTGGCCCCGCCGGGCGTGGTTTTGCCGTGGTTGCTGCCGAGGTGCGCAAGTTGTCGCTCTTGTCTGCCGATACGGGTAAGCATATCGCAGACCGTGTGAAAGAAATTAATGCCATCACGAAATTGACCTTATCCGATGCTGCCAAAGCTGCCGAGGCTGATAAAAAGGTGATTGCCCTGACGGGCAAGGTGGTCAGTGACGTATTAAGCCACGTGCGCACTTTAGGCGTGTCGGTGGAGACGATGCGGGTCCATGGCGCGGTGATTCGGCAAGATGTAGAGGAAATGATGGTGGCTTTGCAGTATCAGGACCGCGTCTCGCAAATCCTAGAAGTTCTGGAAATGGATTTGAGTCGCCTCGAGGCTATCCTGGCTGAGCATGAAAGCGAAATGCCGACCCCGGAACACTGGATGGAAGGCGCTGGCAGTTCGTATAAGCGGCGCAAGGGCATTATGAAGGCAGTGCCTGGGAAAACCAAGCCAGCGCAAAGCGAGCTGGCAAAAAAATCCAGTTCGACGGATGTCGAGTTTTTTTAAGTTTCCTGTCGTTGCGGAGCGCACAGCTATCGCTTCCAGCACAATCTGCAATACCGCTTGAATTTCCGAGTGAACGATATTGTTGGTACGAATAGCTTGACCAATTCGATACTATGTCCAGACTCTTGCTGTAAATCTCTAGGCTTACTGCGACCTGCACGCTGCCCTGGACTTTGCCGGTCAACGCTAGAGATAGATTCACTGGCGCGCTCAGACAGGATGGGGCGCCAGGCCGCCCGGGGATAGGCATAGTCGTGCGCCTCAGGGCTGGCTTTCGTCTGAAGATGCACTACACCATCCGGCAGTCGATGCATGCCCGGCGTACTGAGCGAGGAGCGATCGTCAATACTGTTTCAAGTCACCTAAGCAAGCGGAGCAGTATAAGCCGCATCTCGGCGTTGATCACTTGTCACTATCAGTCACCAGTTTTTTATGTTCGATACGCGAACACATTGCTTGAGGGAGTATTGAATGGCGCAATTCCTGTCGAAGGCCGATCTGTATGCAATGCCTATTTTGGTCGTGGATGATGATTCATTACAAGTGTCGCTGACGACGTGCGTACTCAACGATCTGGGCTTCAAAAATATTGATTCTGCAGCAAATGGTAAGATTGCTCTTGATAAAATCTTGCATACAAAAGCGGTGCCGGATCTGGTCATTTGCGACCTCAAAATGCCCGGCATGAATGGACTTGAGCTCATGGCAAATTTAAGGACGAACGGTTTTAACGGTTCCCTGATTATCTTGTCAGGCCAGGAAACGAATATTCGCTATTCAGCTTCGCTGGTAGCACAATTATCCGCTTTCAATTTTCTGGGCGAATTGGCAAAACCCATCAATAAAAACCTGCTTGAATCGATGATTTCAAAACTGGTCTAGCGGACCCTTGCCGATTCCCGAGCGTGGTTCGGCAGGGCTTGCCGGACCAGCGGTTTAATTCAGAGTCGGGTCAGCCTCCGCCCGCCGCCGATGCCAAGAAAATGGCAGCACCGGCAGCTATTCCGAGCTCCGGAGCTGCGTGCCTATTGCGCGACCGGATACCCTAGGCCGATGCGATTACGGTGTGTGCGCTAATCCTGCAAGTTGCCGTTCTAGGATGTCAGGTAAGGGGGCAAAGCTCGCTTGTAGTTGTTCCAGCCAAATGAAGGCCTGTTCGTCGCTGTCCGTAGCGGCCAGATCCGATGCTGCGTTGAACAGACCGCCCAGATGGTTTGCCCCGAGCGTCAACGCTGCCGATTTTAAACGATGGGCTATCTCTGCATACTCACCGCGCTGGCCACGCTCGAGCTCGATTTGCATCTGCGCCAGGCCCTGCACAATGGACTCCATCGCCAGATTGGCAAAGTGGCTGATGCGTGCAATGTCGCTGCCGATCATTCCCCGCAGAATTTTTAGATCAATGGAGCTTGGCGGCGCAAGCGTTGCCAAGCTATCCGGTATCGAGGCGCTCGCCGCGGGATCGCAGTGTGGCATTGCCGACGTCGCTGTCTGCTCGGGATCGCTCGTCTGTGGCAGATTGCGCGCGATGACTGCGTACAACTGTTGTGCCAGCACCGGCTTGGCGATAAAGTCGTTCATGCCGGCGGCCTTGGCAGCATCGCGGTCAGCGCGGGTCGCATTGGCAGTCATGGCGATGATGGGCAAGCGATCGTAGCGTTTTGCGCGCCGCACTTGCTGCGTGGTTTCATAGCCACTCATGCCGGGCATCTGGATATCCATCAGGACCAGATCAAACATGGTTTCCTCGATCAACTCCAGCGCCTGCTTGCCGTGATGCGCTATGCTGACGATCACGCCGACGTCCGTCAGCATTTCTTCGGCCACCTGCTGATTGAAGGGGGTATCTTCCACCACCAAGATGTGCTTGCCGTGCAGTATACTCAGCGGCACTTGCTTCGCAGGGATACCGTGGGTTGCGGCCTGTGCCACCTTCATATAGAGGTCAAAGCCGAAGGTGCTACCTTCTCCCACCTCACTCTGAATATGGATTTCCCCCCCCATCAGTTCTACCAGCCGTTTGCTGATCGCCAGCCCCAGTCCCGTTCCGCCATATTGACGGGTGGTTGAAACATCGACCTGCTGGAAAGGAGAAAATAATTTGTGCAGGCTATGAGGCGGGATGCCGATACCCGTATCCCTGACGGAAAACCGTAGCAGCGCACCATTCTCATCGCCTTCAATCAGGTGAACCATAATACGGACTTCACCTTGCTTGGTAAATTTGAAGGCGTTATTGGCAAAGTTAATCAGCACTTGCGAGAGACGCAGACTATCTCCCCACACGAAGCGCGGCACTTCGGAAGCAATTTCTGTCGACATTGCTACATTGCTGCTTTTGTGTGCCTGTACGATGATTTGCTCGACACTGCGGATGCAGTCCGGCAGGTTGAACTGGCTCAATTCGATATCGAGCTTCGCGGCCTCGATTTTCGAGAAATCGAGAATGTCAGAGATAACACCCAGCAAATGCATTCCTGAGTGGAAAATTTTATCCAGATAGTCTTTTTGTTGCGGCGACGGGGCTGCCCGCAAGGCCAGCTGGGCCATTCCGAGCACACTGTTGAGAGGGGTTCGAATCTCGTGACTCATATTCGCCAGGAACTGGCTTTTTGCGGCATTTGCAATCTCGGCCTCATTGCGGGCATTGTTCAACTCCTCTGTTCGTGAGCTGACCAGTGATTCCAGATGGTTGCGGTAGCGATCCAGTTCCTCGTTAAGGCGGGTTCTTTCGGTGATGTCTTCCTGCACCGAGACATAATTGACCAGGCTGCCATCATCCTGATGGATGGCATTCACGATGGCGAAATGAATGTGTTCGCTACCGTCCTTATGGAAATTGAAGATTTGACCTTTCCAGGGCTTGCGCTGATACAGGCACGCCGTCATCGTCACAAACCGGTCAGCCGGTGTTTTGCCGGTTCCAAGCAAGTCACGGGGGTTACGGCCGATCGACTCCTCACGACTAAATCCGGTGATTTGCACAAACGCTTCGTTGACGTATTCAATTTGCCATTTTGGGTTCATGACGATGACGATTTCCGGACTTTGCTCCACCACCATCGATAGCTTGCGCAACTCGATGTCGGCCTTGATGCGTAGACTAATGTCACGTACCACCACAGTGTAGGTCAGCTCCCCCTCGCTACGAATGACGGAAATCGATGCCTCAACAGGGAATTCCTCACCATTCGAACGCACGCCTTGAATGATCCGATCACCCACCATCGCCCGGGCCGGTTTACCGTGAATAGCTTGCGCATTGCGCATGTGGGCGTCATGTTTCACGCGGTATTTTTCCGGGATCAGCATATCAATTTTCTGTCCCAGCACGTCCGCTGCGGCATACCCAAACATCGATTCTGCAGCAAGATTGAACACGATAATGCGTTGTGCTTGATCGGTGGTGATGATGGCGTCATAGGCGGAATCGACGATATTGGTTAAGCGCTTCTGACTGATGCTGATGGTCTGCGTATGCAGGCGTTGTTCGGTAACGTCCATAAACGAGACCACTACACCATCGGGGTGCTCCCCATCATCGTTGAACAAGGGTTTTGCATTGATGCTGAGCCAGTGTAGCGACTGATCTGGCCAATACACACCCATGACGACACCGAGAACATCTTTTCCGGTGGTCAGCGCCACGACTGCGGGATGTTGATCACCGGGGAAATCGTTCAGGTTCGGATGCACAGTTTTCCAGCGGGGATCAAGGGAAGTACGTCCCATGAGCTGGTCTTCGGTGAGGCCGAGTAATTTCGGTGCCATGTAGTTACAGATAATTATTTTTGCGTCCTTGTCGTGCAACACCACGCCTTCGAACAAAGAGTCGAACACGCGCTTTTGGCGCAACAGCGCGCGTTCGAGCTCCAGTTGTGCTTCCTCGCGGAAGGCAATCTCCTGTTGCAGTGCTAGTCTGCCGCGCGTTTGCCCACGCAAATCGGCTGTATGTTGCGCTGATTTTCGCCAAGCGATCATGACTGCGACCACCGCCAAGATTGAGGCTAAGCTTGCCAGGCTGAAAAAAGTTATCAGCGTTCGGTTCCTTGAGACGAGGTTCTCCGCATTGGACTCGGACACCACCGCATGGAATGGAAAGTCTTGCAACTTCCTGAAGTAATGGGTCTGTTCGATGTCACCCTTCCCATTTCTGGAAACAAATACTCCGCGTTCTGTCGGACTGATTAAATTAGCGCCCAGACGCTGGGCAGTGAGCGCGTCGCTCAAGGGGGGGGCGGATTCTGGGTACTCATGCACTAGCGAAAAATCTTTGTTGAAGAGGGCGGCTGTCCGGCCAGGCTTGAGATTGAGCTTGGCAAGCAGACCGGTAAACTTTCGCGTTTCGATCGAGGCACTGACCACCCCGACAAACGAGCCATCCCTTACGGTGAGTCGCCGCGCGAGGACAATCACCTTTTGCCTCGATATCGCACCCAGCAGCGGCCCGGAGACGATCAATTCTGGCGCGGGCTTATCCCGGGCACGCTGAAAATAATCCCGGAAACTACGGTCCACGCCTAAAGCAGTCGCACCGTTGATCTCGGCGATGACGGTGCCGGTTTGATTCATGATGCGCAGGCTGACCAGCTCGGGAATGAGCGGAGAGATTTTCTTGAGATAGTCGTTGACTTGGGCCGCTTTAGCGGGGTTATCGTGCACTTCCGCTAGATGGAACTGTGTGATGGCGAGCAGGACGATATCAACTTGTGTCAGTATTTCATGGACTGAATGGTCGAGCAGTTGCAGATTATTCTGGGCATCGAGCTCGGCGCGGAACTGGTCATCATGGCGTCGCTGCAGGAATTCCGAGAGCGTAAAGCCGTTGATCAGTAACACCACCAGCGCTGCTGTGATGACATACGGCCATTTTAAAGGGCGCCGTGGTAATGCCTCCATCGTACTTCCCTTCATTTTCGCCTCTGCTTTGTTAGGGGGCGCTTAGCCTCCGTTAGCCGGTCAATGCATCTGAGAATAACGTATCACTTCGGCAGGTATTTGTCCCAGAGGCAAGACCGTATCGACTGCGCCCAGTTTGATGGCCTCTTTGGGCATGCCGAACACGACGCAGGTTTCCTGATCCTGTGCCAGGGTCCGTGCCCCTGCCGCATGCATATCGCGCAAGCCCCGTGCGCCATCATCGCCCATGCCCGTCATGATGATGCCCAGCGCATTGGCGCCGGCGACACTGGCGACGGACTTGAACAGTACGTCGACGGACGGTTTATGACAGTTCACCGGTGGACCGTTGAGCACTTCCACCACGTAATAAGCGCCGTTGCGGGCCAGGCGCATATGCATGCCGCCCGGCGCAATCAAGGCGCGACCAATCATGACGCGGTCGCCCGTGCAGGCTTCCTTGACTTCGATGGCGCAGATTTTATTGAGGCGTTCGGCAAACTGCGCGGTAAATTTTTCCGGCATATGCTGGACAATCACGATGCCCGTGGTCACCCGCGGTAGTGCCGTCAACAACAGTTCAAGCGCCTGCGTGCCACCGGTCGACGTGCCGATCGCAATCACCTTGTCCGAGGTCTCGATCATGCTGGTTTTGATGCCGCTGACGTCCAGTGCTTTGAACGTTGCTGCGGCCTTGTCGCTGACCTGTCCGAAGTTGCGTGGCGTCGCTTGCGCGGCCTGTTTGACGGCGTGAATCAACTCATGTGCCGACTCCGTTAAAAAGTCCCGCAACGCCAGTTTTGGCTTGCACAAATAGCCGACAGCGCCGGCCGACAGCGCCTGCATGGTGGTCTCGGCACCGTGCTCCGTGAGCGTCGAACAGATCAGCACTCTGGTGGGGCGTTCAGCCATGACTTTCTTGAGGAAGGTGATGCCGTCCATACGGGGCATTTCGATGTCAAGTACAATCACATCCGGCCATTCCAGCTTCATTTTTTCCATCGCAATAATGGGGTCGGCGGCCACGCCCAGCACATGGATCGAGGCATCCGTGGCCAGAATGGTGGACATGATTTGACGAACGACCGCAGAGTCATCGACGATCAATACCTTGATTGGTTTATTCATAGAACTTTGTCTTCCTGATCATCATCAACCCAGTCGAACTTGAGCCACACCTCACCGCTGTGCACATCGAAGTACAAACGCCGGTAGCCTTCACCTCCGACATTTTCTGCTGCCACTTGCATGCCTGCCCCCGTGATGAGCTGACGTGCAGCGTGAATATTTTTGTCACCGATATTGGGCATGAGCTCAGCACTGGAAAACATTCGTCCGCCGCCAAATATCTTCGCCACGCATTCACGTATAGGAATCGCGTGGCGCGCTAAATCGTTCTGCATGATCTTGAACGCACTCGCCGCCGAGCGTCCATCGGCCGGCCCAGTGACCGCCATCGAGGGCAAGATGAAATGGCAGATACTGCCGCAACGCCGCTGCGGATGCCAGAGTGTGATCGCAACACATGAACCGAGCAGTGTGCCAAATACTTCCCGGCCCGCGCCGCAGGCGGTATCGCCGGGATTGAGAAATTTTTCCCTTTGTACCAGCTTGGCAAACTGTTCCTTGCTCATCATCGCCGGCGATCCAGGCGGTAAGTGCCCGGTCCGGTCGATACCAGGCCATCGACGACACCATTCAGCGATTCGGCTAGACCGACGAACAGCACGCCATCGGGCGCCATGGCCGCCATGAGCTGGGTAATGACTTTGCGTTTGACTGGCAGATCAAAGTAAATCAGTACATTGCGCAGAAATATCACGTCAAACGGTACCAGCTGGGGCAACGGTTCAATTAAGTTGATCTGGGCGAATTCGATTTTGTCACGCAGCGCTTTATCGATGAGCAGGGTACCTTCATATTCGCCAATCCCGTACAGGCAATAGCGCTTCAGCAGCTCGTCCGGAATATCGTCCTTGCGGTCCAGCGGATAATGCCCGCTACGCGCCGTCTCCAGGACCCGGGTGCTGATATCCGAACCACGCACCTGCCAGGTGGGGGCTCGTCCGATACGGCTGAGTTCTGCCAGTTTCATGGCGATCGTATACACTTCTTCGCCCGTCGAACAGGCCGCGCTCCAGACCCGGAACGGACGGCTCCGGTCGGCCTTCTCGGCAAGACCGGACAAGACCTCGAAATGCTTGGGTTCACGGAAAAAATAGGTTTCGTTGGTGGTCAACAGATCCATGGCGGTCTGCAACTCCAGCGGGTCCTGTCCGGATAAAAGGCGCTGGAAGTAGGCACCAAAGGAATCGAGATGATTGATCTGCACCCGTTTGAACAGACGGCTGCACACCAGCGCTTTCTTGTTGGGCGTGATCGAAATGCCGGTTTGTTGAAACAACAAGTCCCTGATCATCACGAAGTCCAGGTCACTAAGGCTGTTTAATTCCATACGGGAGGGCTTCACTAAGGAGGTCTGTCTGCAATATTGCAAATACTCACGCTGGCAGATTGCTCTCGCCCAGCAATGGCGCCATTTCCTTCAGTGAAAAAGTGCGTTCCACGTTCAGAATGATCACGAAACTGCCGTCGACTTTGGCAATGCTTTCAATAAAGTCGGCCCGTAAGGGCGTGCCGAAACTTGGTACGGCTTCGATCTGATCATCAGGAATTTCAATGACCGCCGAAACCGCATCGACCATGATGCCGACGTCGAGCGGTTCCTCGTCGTCGAGCAGGTCGAGCACGATCACGGAGCTGCGTTTGGTCACGATGATGGGCGCGCGGCCAAACAGCACCGCGAGGTCTACCACAGGCAAGACTGCGCCACGCAAATTGATCACTCCCTGAATATGGGCGGGCATCATCGGTACCGTGGCAATTTGCACATTCCGCAAAATTTCCCGGATGGCGGCAATATGCAGGGCGCAGGTTTCCTGACCCACCGTAAACGTCAGGTACTGTTTCAGCCCGGTGATGTCGTCATCGTCGTCAGCACGCGTTTTTCTGGAAGTGAGAGCGCTGCTCATCGTCAGCTCCTCGCTTAAAACCGGCGAAACTGGGTTTCATCGATCAAGCTCGCCGGCTTCTTGACGGCGCCCCCCGGTATCTTGCGTCCAAGCTCTGGCTTGAGCACGGGCTCATGCGCTATGGGCTGGCGCACCGCGTTATCGGTCGCGAAGAAGTCCATCAACTGCTGCAGCGATGCCGCCTGACCGGACATTTCTTCAGCTGTCGCAGCCAGCTCTTCGGACGCTGCGGCATTTTGCTGGGTGGCTTGGCTCAGCTGGTTCATTGCCGAACTGATCTGGGCCAGTCCGGTGGACTGCTCCTGTGATGCTGCGGCAATTTCCTGCACTAGATCCGAGGTCTTGCGTATCGATGGAATCATTGCGCCCAGCAGGCCACCCGCATCGGCCGACAGTTTCACGCTATTGGTTGCCAGTTCGCCGATCTCTTTGGACGCAATCTGGCTGCGTTCAGCAAGCTTGCGCACTTCCGAGGCGACCACCGCAAAGCCTTTGCCTGAAGCACCGGCCCGGGCCGCTTCAATCGCCGCATTCAGGGCCAGCAAATTGGTCTGATCGGCAATGTCATCAATAATTCCCACCTTGTCGGCAATTTGCTTCATGGCCGAGGCGGTCTTGGCGACAGCGTCGCCGCCTTCGACTGCATCACTGGCAGATTTGGACGCCATGCTATCGGTTACTTTGGCATTTTCCGTATTCTGCATGATGGTACCCGACAGTTCCTCGACCGAACTGCTGGTGCGTTCCACGCCCGCTGCTTGCTGGGAGGCCGCCTGGGCCAGACTTTGGGCGGTCGAACTGACTTGCTCCGAGGCCGACGTCAAGGCATTGGCGGCGCTGCGCACGTCGCCAATGATGCGCGCGAGTTCATCGCTGGTGGTGTTGGAATACTCTTTGAGCTCGCCAAACGTGCCGGCATACTCAGCGGTAATTCGCTGGGTGAGGTCACCGGTCGAAATGGCTTTGAGTACCCGCGTCACTTCATTCAGGCCGGTCTCGCTGGTGCTCATGAGATTGTTAACGCTATCGGCAAGGATTTTGAAGAACCCGGTCTTTCCAGCGGGATTGATCCGGCCCGTGAAAATCCCCATCGCGGCATCGTTGACCACCATACCGATTTCTTGTTCCACTGCCACTTCGGCGCTCCGGTCATTCCACTCCACTACGGTACCGATGCGATTGCCATCCTTGGCGGTGACGGGGTTGGCGACCAGCGACATGGTACGACCGCCGACTACAATTTCGGTCCGGTAGGTACTTTGCAGACTGGACAGCATATTGCGTTGATGGGCCGGGTTTTTATGGAAACGATCGAAGCTACCGTTCAAGATGGTACTGACACGGAAGTCTGGCAAATCCTTGCGCAAATCGCTTTCAGCGCTTTGCATCATGGCGGTCACCGATTCATTCATGTAGATGATCTGGCCATCACCATCGGCAATCATGACATTGGTCGAACACTTGTCGAGTGCCTGCTTGAGGCGGGCATTGCTGCGCGCTTCGTTTTCAGCCGCAATTTCCAGTGCCCGGTCTTTCCATTCGACGACCGTTCCCCTGCGCACGCCTTTGCTGTCAAAGATAGGTGTGGCAATCAAACCAAATACCATGCCCCCTACATTGATATCGACGGTGTGGACTGATTTCAAATGGGTCAGTAAATTGCGCTGGTGCGCGACGTTCTTATGGAAACGGTCGAAACTACCGCCAACAATATCTTTGGCGCTGAAATTCGGTAAATCCTTGCGGATATTGGCCTCTGCGCTGTTGAGCAAAGTCGTCACGGAAGCATTCATGTACACGATCTTGCCGTCGGCGTCGGCAATCATGGTGGAAGTGGATGCGCAATCGAGCGCCATCTTGATGCGCATGGTCTCTTCGCCGACACTGACCTGCATGGTACGCAGAGCTTCCAGCACTTTGCCAATCTCATCCTGATGGAAGATCTCGATCTGGTTGTCGAAATTGCCCCTAGACATATTTTCAAAGTAGCCTATCGTGCGTTCGAGCGGTTTCACAATCACCGCAATCAGGCTGCGGCCCAACCAGATAGCGACACTAAGCCCTAGGCATGCCAGCAAGATCGAAATGACTCTGATGTTGCCCAACATGCTCTGCGACTGTGTGAATTCTTGCTTTACGGCGGCGACCTCGTACTGCTGCAATGCTTCAAGATCCTGTTTGACCGTGTTGTGCAAGGGGCGCACATGTTCTACTGCGATACGAATGGCTTCCTTAATATCGCCCGCCCTCAGGGCGCTTTGGATCGGTTTCATGCCTTCTGCGAGATATTTTGCGCGGTCGGCCTCAAACTTTTGCGCGAGCTCTTTTTGTTCCACGGCGCTGCCGAGCGCTTTATAACTGACCCAGATCTTATCGAGCTCCTGCGAATTCTGTTCTATCTTTGCCAGATTTTCTCTGACCCCCTCTGGCGTGGGGGTAACTTGCACCGTCGCCAGCAATAAGCGGTTTTCCAGAGATAATTTTTCAATCTGGCCGATCAGGGTGATGCCTTGCGTGCGGTTTTCGTAGACAGATTTGAGACTGGAATTGCTGAAACTCATGCCGAAAATGCCTACCATGGCAATCAGCCCCATGAGCAGAGAAAGAAGCCCCACAACGATTAACAGTCGCGACTTAATGGTTGAATTTTTTAACACGGTTGCCCCCGAAAAAACTTGTTTGAATTGCTCATTCTGAAAATCGCCATGTCCAACCCACTGCTTTGCTACGACGTTAGCTTCGCCTCCCTCTGGTGACCAAGGCCGCTTTCGCGCGTGACGTTTTGCGTGGCGAGTTTGGTGAGCGCCGCCACATCGAGTATTAACGCTACTTCGCCTGAACCCAGTACGGTCGAGCCACTAATGCCGCGCAGATTCTGGAACAATTTACCCAGCGGCTTAATAACAGTCTGGTACTCGCCTTCCAAACGATCGACGAGCAGTCCAGCGCTAGCGCCAGCGGCACCTTGCACCACCACGATCCGGCGTTTTGACATGCATGGCCCCTGTTCAGCGAAGACGGCACGCAAATCGAGCAATGGCAATACCTGATCGCGCAAATTGAGGTAGCCAGCAAACTTTTCATTCAAGCGTAGCTCGGTCGCATCGGTGTCGATACACTCGATGACCGAATACAGTGGAATGACGTAGAAGCCGCGGCCGACCTTGACTAAAAATCCATCGATAATGGCCAGGGTCAGCGGCAAGCGAATGTCAATCTGCGTACCCCGACCAACCACGCTGTTGAGGCTTACGGAGCCTCGCAGCGCTTCGATATTGCGCCTCACCACATCCATGCCGACGCCGCGGCCCGAGAGATTGGTGACTTTTTCTGCAGTAGAAAAACCCGGTGCAAAGATCAGATCAAGCTTTTCACTTTCGGTCAGAACCTGACCGGCGCCAACCAGACCCTTTTCGCGCGCTTTGGCCAGCAGCATTTCCGGATCCAGACCGCGTCCATCGTCGCCAATCTGGATCACAATATTGCCGGAATCATGTTTGGCCGTGAGGGTGATGGTCCCTTCGGCCGGCTTGCCCATGGCCAGTCGCGTTGCGGGCATTTCAATGCCGTGATCGAGGGAATTGCGCACCAGGTGCATGAGTGGATCGCCAATTTTTTCCACCACCGACTTATCGAGCTCGGTGTCACCACCTTCAATTTCGAGCTTGACGCTTTTGCCGAGCTCCATCGAAAGATCATGTACCACGCGGCGATAGCGTACGAACGTTTCGCCGATGCGGACCATGCGGAGTGCCAGCGCACCATCGCGAACTTCTTCAACCAGACGGCTTAATAGTTGTGTGGTTGCAATCAGTCCGCTGTGCTGCAGTCCTTCAGCTTGGAGACTGGCGCTCGCACCGCAAATGACCAGTTCACCCACTACATTGATGAGTTCGTCGAGCTTATCGGCGGGCACGCGGACAAACAGTCCCGTTTCCTGGCGCATGGCAGCAGGCTTGGCCTGACGGTCCAGCGCGGCATCGAGCACTTCGGGCGTCACTTTTTTTTGCTCTACCAGGATTTCGCCCAGCGCTTTGGACGGGTGTCCATTGTTGGCATCGGGATCGCTCTGTTGCTGCGTTAAGGCAGTATCGAGCGCTTCGCGCGTCAGCGCCCCGCAGCCGACCAGAATATCGCCTAGCCGCTGTTCATCCGGCAACTGAGCCATGAGGGCAATGTAATCTGCTGCGCGGCGCGTTGGCGGAATAATACGTGCGGTACAGTCGTCGCCGATAAATTCGAAAGCGCTTTCGATCTCCAGCTTGGTCGCCTCGGTGCGCAAGCGAATTTCAAAGCCCAGACTACAACTTTCCGGATCAAAACTGTCCCAGTCCGGCAGGCATTCTTCCACCACCGCCAGGCCGACAATCTGTCCTAGCGTTTTCAGGTACTGTACGATCGATAGGGGATCAAAGCCATTACGGAAAGTATCCTCATGAAACCGTAGCGAGATATGCCAGACCGCTTCTGCTCCATGGCCCGCGTCTTCGGCGGGGGCCGGTGTTGCTTGCGCCGTAACAACGTGACCCAGGAAGTGACTCAGGCGCTGTGTGAGCAGTTCGGCGGCCGCGTCGCAGGCGGCCAAGGCCCCCTGATCTTGACAATGCTGCTCAGTCTGGTCGAGCAAGGCAGCGATCATGTCGCAACTGGAAAACAATACCTCGCAAAGTTCCGGGTCGGTCGCAAGCTTACCTTTGCGTACGCGGTCAAGCACACTTTCAACCTGATGGGTAAATTTCACCACCCGGTCCATATTGAAGATTCCGCTGGTTCCCTTGATCGTGTGGGCGCAGCGGAACATCGCATGAATTGTCTCGATGTCTCCCTGGCCAGCCTTGAGAGTAAGCAGGGCGCTTTCCATCTGCTGTAGCATTTCGCGTGACTCGTCAAAGAACAGCAGTAGCGCTTCGTCAAACATGCCATCCGGTTTGCTCATGATAGGCTCACCGGCTTCGCTTGCGAAAAGCGTTCCAGCAAATCATATTCGGCCAGTAATGACAGCGACGACTCAGGTGTACCTTGCATGCTCAAGCTGGCATCGAGTGATGCCAGCGCCCGTGAGAATCCGAGTAGCAATTGCAAGCCCGCGCCATCGAGGTTGTAGAGGCCCGTCATATCGAGCACGATACAGTCGCCGCTGCGCGCCGCTTGCAAGGTAGTGTCAAACTGCGATTTGAGCTCTGCTACACGCTCAATAGTAAGCTCACCATCAATGACTATCGGTGCGATGGGCATGAGATCTCCTGAAGTTCGCGGAAATTAGGCTAGGATCAATTTTGTGACAGCATTTAACATTTGCCCCGGATTGAATGGCTTGATAATCCAGGCCTTGACGCCTGCCGCCCGGCCGGCATTTTTGACTTCATCATCGCCTTCGGTAGTGAGCATGATGACCGGAGTAAATTTAAAGGCGACGCGTTTTTTTAGTTCAGTAACAAACTCGATGCCATCCATCCTGGGCATATTGACGTCACTAATGACCAAGTGAATTTTTTTTCCCGCTAACTGCTCGGTTTTTGCCAACGCGTCCAAGCCATCGCCCGCTTCAATCACTTCATAACCGGCACCCACGAGCGCCAACGCCACCACCCGCCGCAAAGCTGCAGAATCATCAACCACTAAGATCGTCTTGGCCATATCTCTCAACCTAAAAAAAGAAAAAATCCAGTTTGTTATTCGTGCTGCCAGGTGCTCGCGGCTGTTTTAAGTCAGCCATTAAATTTTCTGATTTTGTTCGGATTGGGTGCCTAGAGAACTCTCGCTGTTCCACACACATGATCCGCAATGCCTTCCCCGGGAAAAACCGAGATCCAATCAATCACGGTGCCGTGAGGTTTTAATTTAATTGTGTTTGGCGCCACAGTCACGCTGTCAACCGGCACAAGCACTTTGGTACTGCTGGTTCGGGCCTCATCTGCCAAGGCTGCGCGCGGCTCCTTGCAATGGGCGCTGGCATTGATTAACTTCACGGTGCGGGCCGCAGGATGGTTATTATTGTGAGCAATTTGTGCCCTGGCAGTGGTCACCCCACCAGCCCCGCCAGGCCCGGGAATTACCACTGTTAGCGGGCGTTGCTGCAATGGGACCGTAGGTTCGATGAATCTGCTTGACTGATCTGAAGCGCTAACTCCCCTGTGCGACGCCGAGTCACGATCTGCGATTGACCGGAAGATAGCAAGCGCCTGAGGAATGGGTAAGGACACCGACCGGTCGATGATAATTGACCGTGAAAGTACCAAGATAATAGTAACGGAAATGAGTGCAATGATGGTGTATCGGGCTGACGCGTAGTTGGCTGCTGCTTGTTTGGCCGCCAGATCATTCGGGTGCGTTTCCAAATCCATTCATTCACCAGGTTGAGTCAGCCAGATATGGGTGAATGGCCTGGCCTTAATCCGAAGCGCCTTTCAGGTCGCTTCGGACCTTGGTAAATACCAGTCCAATCAGTTGATCGTTGGCCGTACGTGCTTTAATGTTTGCCTCCGCAAGCTTAGCGGGGGCTACTTTTTGCATTTGCTACTGTGACTGGGAACTCGACAAACAATTTAGTTTATTTCAATTCATCCGTATAGTAATCTGCGCGCAACTGGTAGTCCGGTGCCAACTCGACGTTATTCACCTGCACAAACTTGGGTCGCCTGGCTTCAATCAAGCTCAAATCAATGCGTACGCTGCAATCATTGACGAGCTCTGAGCTTGCGTTTGATTCTACCGTCAATAAAGTTGCTGGCGATGTTTTTTCTTTGCAACTGTTGCAAATAAGATCGTTGAGCCATGCATGCCCTCGCTGGACCTCCAGGCGACCAGGGAAGTACGGATTGATTGATCTAGCTGGTTTTGGCGTCGAGAAAACATGCTGCGATGTTATGAATCCGCGCCGTCGGCGGCTTTGCGGCCGGCATGCTGGGCATTGGTGGCGGCATGATTCTGGTGCCGTTTCTGATGCGGCGTGGGGTGCGCATCCATCAGGCGGTGGCGACCAGCGCTGCGCTGGGTTTCCCGATTGCGCTGGCCGGCACCTTATCGAATATCTATTACGGCTTCAGCGGCTTACGGGTGGACGGCCTTGCTGTCGCACCGTGTAAGCCCATGCGAGCATGGCTAGCGCGCCTAGCACCATCGGCAGCGAGAGTACCTGACCGGAAGTGATCGGCATGCCCAGTATGCTGGTCTCCCAGTCCGGAGTGCGGAAGTATTCGGTGCCGAAACGCGCGCAGCCATATAGCAGGGTGTAGAAAGCGCCGACCGCCAGACGCGGACGCTGCTGACGTGCGAACAGCCACAGAATCACGAACACCAGCAAGCCATCAATCAGTAACTGGTACAGCGGCGACGGATGGCGCAGCCCTTGCAGGAACACGGGATTCGGCGCCAGCGGATAGGCATTGTCCGGCCACAGCATGGCCCATGGCAGATTGGGATCGCTGACGATGCGCCCCGGCAGTTCGGCATTGATGAAGTTACCGAGCCGGCCAGCGGCATAACCGAGCGGCACCAGCGGCGCAATGAAGTCGTACACGTCGAGCAGATTGCGGCCCGCCTTGCGCGACCACGCGGCCATGGCGATCAGCACACCGAGGAAGCCGCCGTGGAAGGACATGCCGCCGTTCCAGACCTTGAAAATTTCCAGCGGATGGGCGAAGTATTCGAGCGGATGGTAGAACAGCACTTCGCCGAGGCGGCCACCGATCACCACCCCCAGCATACCGTAGAACAGCATGTCATCCAGGTCTTCCTTGCGCCACTGCTGCGCGGCGATGTGCGGCTGGCGGATGCGGATCCGGCCCAGTGCGATAAACAGGCCAAACGCCAGCACATACATCAGGCCATACCAGTGGATCGACACCGGCCCCAGATGCAGGGCGACCGGATCAGGCATAGGGTGAATCAGCATAGGGTGTTCTTTCGTAATAATTCCAAAAAGCCGTGCAGGACAGGCGAGGCGTTATCGCGCCGCCATGCCAGACCGGTTTCGACCTGTGGCGTGGCGTCGGCCAGCGCCCGGTATTCTACTCCGGGGCGCATCAGATTGGAGAGCGACTGCGGTACCAGCGCCATGCCCATGCCGGCCGAGACCAGACTGACGATGGTCTGCATCTGGATCGCCTGCTGGCCGATCTGCGGCGTCAGGCCGGCGTCGTGAAACACCGACAGGATGGCATCGTACAGCGCCGGTGAAATCGCCCGCGGGAAGATAATCAGGGGCAGCGGCGGCAGGCTGGCCAGCGCCAGCTTGCCGTGGCGTTTCACGCCCGGCAATCCAGCCGGCAGGGCCAGCACCAGTGGCTCGTTCAGTACTGGCAGGTAGTCGAGCTCCCGGCTAGCCTTGTCAGGCAGGGGCGGGATGAGCAGGCCGGCATCGATACGGCCCTGTAGTAAATCGTCGAGTTGCAGATCCGAGGTGGCTTCCTGTAGCGTGAGCTGGACTTGCGGATAGGCGCCGCGGTAGGCGCGCAGGAAGGGCGGTAGCACGCTGTAATCGGCCGAGGAGACGAAGGCCAGCGTCAGGCTACCCACTTCACCGGCAGCGGCGCGCTGCACCAGTGGCGCCAGATCCTGGGCCTGCGCCAGCAAGCGACGTGCCGCCGGTAGCAGGGCCAGACCCGCCGGGGTCAGTGCTACGCCGCGGCGGTTACGCTCGAACAGGGCAGCACCGAGCTGCTGTTCCAGCGCCTGGATCGCTTGTGATAGGGGGGGCTGGGTCATGTGCAGGCGCAGTGCTGCTTTGCCGAAGTGGAGTTCTTCGGCGACGCTGACGAAATAGCGCAAAGGCCGCAGTTCGATGTTCATATGAGATACAGCAGTTTTTTATATCGTTGATATTTTATATGAATCACAGACGGTGAAATCAACTATTTGACACCGTGGCAGGGGCAGGGCAATCTGTCAGGCTAGCGTAGGGCGCTTAGCGCTGCCTGAAACGACGCCCTGGTCACATCAATGAATTACCCGAAACGCACTACCGAAACATTTGAATCACCGGAGAGACAGCATGCCGCAATACCGTTCCCGCACCACCACCCACGGCCGCAATATGGCCGGCGCCCGCGCCCTGTGGCGCGCCACAGGCATGAAGGATGGCGACTTCGATAAGCCGATCGTCGCCGTGGTGAACTCCTTCACCCAGTTCGTGCCGGGTCACGTGCACCTGAAGGATCTGGGGCAACTGGTGGCACGCGAGATCGAAAAAGCCGGTGGCGTGGCCAAGGAATTCAACACCATCGCCGTCGATGACGGTATCGCCATGGGCCACGGCGGGATGCTGTACTCGCTGCCGTCGCGCGACCTGATCGCCGACTCGGTCGAGTACATGGTGAATGCTCACTGTGCCGATGCGATGGTGTGTATCTCCAACTGCGACAAGATCACGCCGGGCATGCTGATGGCTGCCATGCGCCTGAACATTCCCGTGGTGTTCGTCTCTGGCGGCCCGATGGAAGCAGGCAAAGTGCTGAAGGTGGTCGATGGCAAGCAGAAGATCATCAAGCTCGATCTGGTGGACGCCATGATCAAGGCCGGTGACCAGAGCGT
>JAIXXN010000045.1 GCA_027490725.1 Oxalobacteraceae bacterium | reverse complement strand
GATCACGCGCAGGCGGGTGGGGGTTTCGCGCTGGATGATGACCAGCGCGTTATCGTCGGGAATCGGCGGTTGTAGCCGCAGTTCCAGACTGCCGCCCTGTTTGGTGATGCGCAGTTCCGGCGCGCCGGCCAGCAGTTCGACGCGGCTGGCCGGCGCATCGCTCCAGAACAGTAGCGGGTGGCCCACCAGCAGTGGCGCAGCCCGTTGCGGATCGATCTCGTAACTGAGGCCACTGGAATGGTAAGTGCGGTGCGCCACCAGAATCGCTTCGGTAGCGCGCACGTCCTGCGGGGTCAGGTAGTCGAATTGTTCGGGTTCGAAGCGCAGCCGCTTCAGGCTGACGGCGCGGCCTTTACTCCATGCGCCGCGTGCGTCGCGCTTCTGTTCGACCGCGCTGATCTCGTGCAGGCCGCTGCGCACATCGTAGCTGAGCATCCATGCCAGCCGGGTATTAGCGCTGTTGTCCGGGCTGGCCGCTTGCTGCAGCTTGATCAGGGCCGTGAGCTGGCGCTGCCACGCTTCCTGCCGCTCGAACCAGCCACTCAGATCGACAAAGTCACCCTGCGTGCGCAGTGTGAGTGCCTGCTGCTGGCGTGCTGCATCACCGAGTTGTCCCAGCAGGCTGGCGGCCTGTCCGGCCAGCAGCAGATAGCCGGCCGCTTCGGCCGTGGCCAGCAGTTCTTCCAGTTCGCTGCGGCGCTCTGCCAGTTGTGGTAGCGACAGCCAGAAGTACAGCAGGCACTGGAATAACTGGGTCTGGAGTTGCGGGCTCCACGCCAGTGCTGCCACGCTTTCCGCTGCCAGCGTACCGGCGCGGATCTGCTGCAGCATATCGATCTGCTGGTGGATGGCGCTGTCGTGGTTATGCCCGGCCCGTAGCGCCAGTTCCAGATAGGCGCCGACTGCCTTGCGGTGACGGGCGTCGTCGCTGCGCAGCATGGCTAGCGCATAGAGATAACTGCCCAGACCTGAAAAGATGCGGGTGCGCTTGCCGGTCTCGCGACGCAGCGCTTTCAGGGCGGCGTCATAGGCCGTCAGCGCGGCGTTGCTGTCGCCCCGCAGCAGCGTGATGCTGGCACCCAGATACACACTGTACCAGCCTTCGGTGTGTGCCAGATACTGCTGCGCAGTGTCGCAGCGGCCACCCAGGATGGCGTCTTCCGCCATGGCCAGGCGCAGTTCGGGGCTGACGTCGTCGCCGGCAGCAAGTCGGTGCTGACGATGTTGCTCGCAGTACTGGCGCAGTGGCGCTGCCGTGCTGACGGCATACTGGGCGGACTGCAGCAGTACCACCAGCACCTCGTCCTGCAGCAGCGGGTGAACTTGTGCCAGCAGCTCCGCTTCGAACGGGCGGCCGAAAATTTCCAGTACCGGATGCAGTTGTGCTGCCTCGTAGTTGCCCAGGCAGAAGGTCAGCAAGGGCTGGATCTGCTGCGGCGTGTGGCCGCGCAGGTAGCCCATGCGCAGCCGAGCGATGCCGGCCCGGTAACTGCGCGGCTCCATGCTGCTCCAGGTCTGACGTAGCGGCACCAAAGCCTCGTAGGCGCGGCATAGGTCAGCCAACTGGTGCTGCTCGAGCGCGGCGCGCAGCGCTGGCCAGCGCAGTTTCGGATTGCAGACAAAGCCGCGCCCGACCACCACGCTGATGTAGGCCAGCCGTTCCAGCTTGCGCAGTACATCATCGAAGCTGGCTACGCTGAGCGGGCGAGCGGCTTCATCGTGGATGCCTGCCGCGCGCAATTGGTCAAGCAGGGCGGTGCGTCCCGTCGGTTCGCCGATCAGTGCCAGCTGCGCCAGTGCCAGCTGTTCATGGCTGGCCAGCGCGGCGAATTCCTCCAGCAGGGTGTTGTCGTGGTTACTGCTCATAAGTCCCTAGTCCGGCAGATGATCGATGTGCACTGCTGGCGTGCCCGCCGCATCGCGCAGACCGAAGACGCGCTGGTAGAAGTACAGCTCCGCTTCCAGCGTGCGGATGATGTTGTCGGCCTTGCGGAAGCCGTGTCCCTCGCCTTCCAGCGCGACATAGGCCACCGGTACGCCGCGTTCCTTGAGCGCGGCGACCATGCTTTCCGATTGCTGGGGCGGCACCACCTTGTCGTCCTGACCCTGGAAGAAAATCATCGGGCAGGATAGCTGGTCGGTGTGGTGGATTGGCGAGCGCGCCTGATACAGCGCGGCCGCTGCCGGCTGCGGCGCAATCAGGTAGGCGTTGTAGTGCGATTCGAATTTGTGCGAGTCCTGATCCAGTCCCTGCAGGTCCGAGACGCCGTAGTAGCTGGCGCCCGCCTTGAAGATGCGGTGGAAGGTCAGCGCGCACAGCGTCGTCAGGCCACCGGCGCTGCTGCCACGGATGATCAGGCGCTCCGGATCGGCCAGTCCGCGCGCCACCAGTGCCTTGGCGCCGGCCACGCAGTCTTCCACGTCGACCACGCCCCATTGGCCTTTCAGCAAATCGCGATAGGCGCGTCCGAAGCCGGTACTACCGCCATAATTCACATCGAGCACGCCGAAGCCGCGGCTGGTCCAGAACTGGGTCACCAGCTTCAGGGTGTTGACGGTCATGCCGGTCGGGCCGCCGTGGCTGATCACGATCAGCGGTGGTTTGCTGCCGGCGGGTGCCTGCACCGCCGGATTGCAGGGTGGGTAGTAGAAGGCGTGTGCGGTGCGCCCATTGGCACTGGGGTAGCTGAGATTGAGCGGCACCGACAGGTACTCTGACTCGGGCAGTTGTTCGATCGACTGGGCCAGAATTTCCACGCCTTCTTCGGTGAAGTCGATGCGTGCCAGTTCCAGTGCAATACCCGGACCGCCGGCCAGCATGGCGATGTAGCCCGGTGCCACGCGCAGTTCGCGGATCTCGGCATACGGGTGGGCGATGGCTTCCAGCTTGCCGCTGCCCGGCAAGAGCCGCGCCAGCTGACTGACGCCCTTGTCGATATAGGTGCAGATAATTTCGCTGGCCGAGCGGAAGCCGTACATGCTGTTGCCGAAGGTCCAGTGCGGGGTGGCGAATTCCGCCTGCATCGGGCACAGCCCCTCGGTCTGCTGACGGTCGCGGCACAGACGGTACAGATTCCACCAGCCGCTGCGATCCGAAACGAAGTGCAGCAGGCCATCCGGCGACCACTCCGGCTGGCACACCGATTCTTCGCGGCCACCGGCGATTTTACGCGGCGTTGCCAGCGTGCCGTCGGCCTGTATCTCGGCCAGCCACAGGGTGGTGCCCTGCCATGGCATGTCGGGATGGTCCCAGCTGAGCCAGGCCAGTGCACTGCCGTCCGGCGCCAGTCGCGGCGAGGAATAGAAGTCGGCGCCCTGTACCAGCACCTGTTCGCTGCCATCGGCATTGATCGCGCAAACGGTATTTTCCGGCTCGGCGTGGCCGCTAGCGCTGCCAGTGCTGTGGCGCTCGCGCACCGCGATCAGGCGCGCCCGTGTGCGATCCACCACCAGATCGGCGAAGCGCTGCGTGCCGGCGGTGCTGATCACCTGTGGTGCAGCGTCATCTGCGGTCAGATCAAGTCGGTACAGGCGGTTGTCGGCAAAGTGCGAGAAATAGACGGTCGTGCCATCCACCACATACGCGCCGCCGCCATATTCGTGTACGCGGTTGCGCACGTTATAGGGGGCCGGCGTGAGTTCTTCACATGCCACACCATGGTAGCGCAGCAGGGTGTTGCGGCCCGCTTCAGCGGCGCGCCCCGCCAGCCAGAAGATCTCGCAGCCATCGGCGCCACCCAGCATCAGGCCGGAGAGCGGCGTGGCACCTGCTGCCACCTGCGCGGCACTGATAGTCGATGGCCATGCGCCATACGGCGCGGTGGGCAGGGTGGTGGCGGTCATGGGGTCTCCGGAAGGGGGCAAGGGTAGCGTGTTCGGCATGATAGTGAATCGCGCGACGATCATCCAGCAAAAAAGCCCGCGCGGGATGTCATAATAGCCGTTTCACCGCTTTCGATTGCTACCCATGCCACAATTTGCCCCGCTCCAGAATGACAACTTCTTGCGCGCGCTGTTGCGCCAGCCGACCGATTACACGCCTGTCTGGCTGATGCGTCAGGCGGGACGCTATTTGCCGGAATACCGCGCCACGCGCCAGAAGGCAGGTTCCTTTATGGGGCTGGCCACTAATCCCGATTACGCCACCGAAGTGACGCTGCAGCCGATCGACCGTTTCCCGCTCGACGCCGCGATTCTGTTCTCCGACATTCTGACGGTGCCCGATGCGATGGGTCTGGGCCTGTACTTCGTCGAAGGCGAAGGCCCGAAATTCGAACGTCCGCTGAAAACCGAAGCCGATGTGCTGGCGCTGAGCGCCCCGCCGGAAGGTTCGCTTGATTACGTCTTCAAAGCCGTCACCCAGATCCGCACCGAACTGAATGGCCGCGTGCCACTGATCGGCTTCTCGGGCAGCCCGTGGACGCTGGCCTGCTATATGGTGGAAGGTCAGGGTTCGCGCGAATTCCACACCATCAAAAAGATGCTGTACAACCGTCCCGACCTGATGCACCACATCCTGAGCATCAATGCCAAGTCGGTAGCCGACTACCTGAACGCCCAGATCGACGCAGGTGCGCAGGCCGTGATGATTTTCGATTCGTGGGGCGGTGCACTGGCTGATGGCGCGTATCAGGCCTTCTCGCTGCAATATATGCAGCAGGTGCTGGCGCAGCTCAAGCGCGAAAAAGATGGCGTACAGATTCCGGCCATCGTATTCACCAAGGGTGGTGGCCTGTGGCTCGAGCAGATTGCTGCGATTGGCGCTGACGCCGTCGGGCTGGACTGGACCGTGAATCTGACCCGCGCGCGCCAGCTGGTGGGCGATAAAGTCGGTCTGCAGGGCAATCTGGATCCGGCGATTCTGCTGGCCAGCCCGGAGCAGGTACAGGCGGAAGTACGCAAGGTGCTGGACGCTTACGGCAAGCCGAGCGCCGGCCATGGCCATGTGTTCAACCTGGGCCACGGCATTTCCCAGTTCACCGCGCCGGAAAATGTGGCGGCCATGGTGGAAGCTGTGCACAGCTATAGCAAGGCCCAGCGCGCAGCCTGAGGTAGTTTGCGAACAAAAGGCACGTTTCAGCTTGAAACGTGCCTTTTTTATTGGTGCGCAAGGAAATTCCATAGCGACTTATACACATTTTTTTTTGCTGTGGAAATATCCAGCACCTCTCTGCTGGTCCGGAATGGTAAGTCTGTAAGCTGTTGATTTTAAAGGGTTTAAAATATTTACCCACAGGTAACTTTTAGCCTGCCGTAAACCTCGGGCGGTAACTTCCACGAGTTTATTTGTTCATTGTCCACAAAGTTATCCACAAAAACTGTGGATAAAAAATAAAAGTACTTAGTAAACCGTGACTTAGCCATAATGTTGTTGTTTCGCATGAAGTTTATGTTGCGTTGCACGATTTTTAGGCAGAGATACGATGACTGGTGGGGAGTTGTGAGAGCACAAACCTTGTCGTTGAGGTATGTGTAGAATCTGGCGGCTCCGGACGCCGATGCTGCTGTGCAGTAATGCTGCGCCTGTTGTAAAAAGTGCTTGATTTTGGCAAAAAATCTTCTCTAAATAGAGCACTTATGCACAGCAGAGACGTCACACAGGCGATTTTCTCTCTCCTAGGAGACATTTTTTAAGTGCTTGATTTTAAAGAGAAATAATTGTTAATTTTTAAGCACTTCAGGGCGGCATCGGGTAGTCTGGTGCTCGTTTCTGGTGATTAAGATTCCTTTGTCCACAAAGTTATCCACAAAATCTGTGGATACATCAAATAGTTGAAGTGGCGCGGGCGCTGGCAGGCCCACGCGCCGCAGCGACACTACTGTAACGGGATTTATGTCTGGCCTTTTTCACCATTGCATCCTGCAGATTGTGCTCGATACGCCGCTGCACGCGGTGTTCGACTATCGCTGGCATTGCGATGCGGCAGAACGGCCTCAGGTCGGACAACTGGCGCTGGTGCCGTTCGGGCGGCGCGAAGTCGCGGGACTGATCGTGGGCGTGGCCGAGACCAGCGAGGTGCCGGCCGATAAGCTCAAGGATGCCCTGGCGGTGCGCAGCCAGCTCGGCCCTCTGTCGCCAGAGTGGCTGGCGCTGGCCGGCTTTGCGGCCGACTATTATCAGCGTCCGCTGGGTGAGGTAGCGTTGCCCGGCCTGCCCAAGAATACCCGGCTGGCGACTACTGTGGCGCTGGACCGGGCGCTGAAAAAACTCGCCAAACCGGCCCCCGAGCATGATGGCACGCCCCTCAATGTGCCGGCCCTGAATCCGGCCCAGCAGGAAGCGGCCGATGCCATCGGCAGCGCGCAGGGTTATATGCCGAGTTTGCTGTACGGGGTGACCGGTAGCGGCAAGACCGAAGTCTATCTGCAAGCCTGCGCGCAGGTGCTGGCACGCGAGCCGGACGGCCAGATCCTGATTCTGGTGCCGGAAATCAATCTGACCCCCCAGCTGGAAGGCAATATTCGTGCGCGCTTCCCCGGCGTGATGCTGGCTACGCTGCACAGCAGCCTGTCGGAAGGCGAACGCATGTTGCACTGGCTGGCCGCCCATCAGGGACGCGCCCGCATTGTGCTGGGCACGCGGCTGGCGATACTCGCTTCGCTGCCCGCCCTGAAACTGATCGTAATCGACGAAGAGCATGATCCTTCCTATAAACAGCAGGAAGGCTTGCGCTATTCGGCGCGCGATCTGGCCGTGTGGCGCGCGCGCCAGTTGGCGATTCCCATCGTGCTCGGTTCGGCCACGCCCTCGCTGGAGAGCTGGCACCATGCGCAGTCGGGGCGTTACCGTTTGCTGACCTTGCGCGAACGGGCGGTGCAGAATGCCGTGCTACCGCGCATCAGTTTGCTCGATATGGAGCGCGACAAGCCCAAGGACGGGCTCACGGCGCAACTAGTGACGGCACTGCGCCAGCGCATGGAGAAGGGCGAACAGTCGCTGCTGTTTCTGAACCGGCGCGGCTATGCGCCGGTGATCTGCTGCGAGGCCTGCGGCTGGATCAGTGCCTGCACCCGCTGCACGGCGTATATGGTGCTGCACCGGCCGGAACACCGGCTGCGTTGCCACCATTGCAGTCTGGAACTACGCATCCCGCGTCACTGTCCCGACTGCGGCAATGTCGACCTGCAACCGCTGGGGCGCGGCACCCAGCGGGTCGAAGAAGGCTTGCAGCTGCTATTCCCTGACGCGCGCATTCTGCGCATCGATGCCGATTCGA
Organism: Oxalobacteraceae bacterium; assembly: GCA_027490725.1. GTDB lineage: Bacteria > Pseudomonadota > Gammaproteobacteria > Burkholderiales > Burkholderiaceae_D > Rugamonas. Next base: position 45,506 of record JAIXXN010000045.1, on the reverse strand, counting down.
CGCGTCGCAAAGGCAGTGCGCAAGCCGCGTTCGATAGCGTGCACCGGGGCGAGGTGGATATTCTGATTGGCACCCAGATGGTGGCCAAAGGGCATGACTTCAAAAGACTCACGCTGGTGGGGATACTGAACCCCGACACGGCACTGTTTTCGCAGGATTACCGTGCCAGCGAGCGCTTGTTTGCCCAGCTGATGCAGGTGGCGGGACGGGCTGGCCGCGCCGGACAGAGTGTCGGTGGCAGCGTCAGCGAGGTGCTGATCCAGACCCGCTATCCCCAGCATCCCCTGTATGGCTCGGTGGTGCAGCACGATTACGATCACTTTGCCTCGGCTCTGCTGGAAGAGCGCCAGCAGGCGGCGTTGCCACCCTTTCTGTATCAGGCGCTGCTGCGTGCCGAAGCAGCGGAACTGGCCACCGCCATCGAGTTCCTCGGACAGGCGCGCGATAGCCTGAGCCATCCCGACGTCACCCTGCATGACCCGATTCCGATGAGCATGACCCGGGTGCACAATGTTGACCGTGCCCAGTTGCTGATCGAATGCGCCTCGCGGCCCTTGCTGCAAGCGTTTCTGAAACAGTGGCTGCAGGCGCTGCGCGCTCTGAAAAGCCGCGTCAAATGGTCGCTGGAAGTCGACCCGATGGATATCTGAATCAGCGTTGAACGAGCGCTGAACTTGCCCTGAACCCGGCAGGCTAGAGCAGGTAGCGCAGCGCAGTATGGACGATCTGTTCGCTCAGGGCGCGGGTGTAGGGCGTGTCGAGATTCCAGGCATGCCAGTGCAGCGCGACATCCAGCGGGTGCTGCGGCGTCAGGTCCACCAGCCGTCCCGAGGCGAGTGCCCCGGCGACTTGCAACAAGGGCATCAGTCCATAGCCGAGACTGCCGTACAGACACTCGGTGGTGGCCGCCGAGTGCGGCATCGTATGGTGGGGATAGGCGCCCTGCAAGCCCAGCGTACTGTGCAGGAAACTGGCCATCAGTTCGCGATCGCTAACGATGGCTGGCGCCAGTCGCACGGCGTCGGCCGAAAAGCCGTCGCCAAACCAGTGCGCAGCGAAGGCCGGTGTGGCCACGCAGACATAGCGCAGCTTGCCCAGCGGCGTGACCTCGGGGCCGGGCGTGCTCGCGCCAGCCGGTCCGGCGGCCATGGCAATACAGCCGAACACACTGCCCTCCTGCACCCAGTCCAGCGCTTGCTGGCGACCGGCAGACTGGATATTCAACTGGCAGCGGGGTGGCGATAGCAGCGGTGGCAGACTGAGCGGGAACCAGGTGGCCAGACTGGCCGGATCCACTGCCAGCGCAATTTCCGGCATGCTCGCTTTATGTCCCAGGTCGATATCCAGCGCCGCTTCCATCAGGCGCACGTTGCGGTGGTGCGTTACCAGCCGCAAGCCCAGACCGGTGGGCACGGCCGGCTGACCGCGCACGATCAGCAAACGGCCAGCAGCATCCTCGAGCGCTTTGATGCGCTGGGACACGGCCGATTGGCTGATCCCCAGCGCCAGCGCAGCTTTTTCGAAACTGCCTTGCGTAGCGACAGCGTCGAGAACGGCGAGTGCACGGTAATCAAGGGTTCCCATAAGCTGCACTTATAAAAATAAAAAACGATAAGTAATACTAATACGCTATGCCCGCCAAGTACACCGACTTGGTGATGGCGGTGTTGCTTCTGTGCTGAGCTTGACATGGCAATATAGTGCAGAAAAACAACATTCTCACACATTGTCACGAAAAACATCGTATGCTGCGGGCTCGGTGGCTTATTTATTAACAGCAATGAATATTCGTAAAGTGACGGCGGCCGATTTGCAACTGGGCATGTCCATGCCATGGAATGTGTACGGCGAAAACGGTGATTTACTGGTACGCAAAGGTCATATGATCGCCAGTGCTCAACAGATCAGTGCGCTGGTCGGACAAGGCGTCTATCAGGATTACAGCGAGTCAGATAGTCAGCCTGCCAATCTGCCGGCGTCGGCGATCCGCAAGCTGAATGCTGCCGGCCAGCAACTTGCCGCGCTGTTGCCGCTCATCGAGCAGGGCGTCGCGCCACAGGATGCACTGGTCCGACTTGAGCGGATCGCGCAACTGGTGGCGAGCGCGGTAGCGGTCGATGCCGATGTGGCGGTCGCCTCGATTCTGCACCACCCGCAGGGATTACCGTATGCCATCCGTCACAGCCTGAATAGCGCCATCATTGCCCACTTGCTGGGGCAGGCCCGCCAGCTGGCGGCGACCGAGGTGCAGTGCCTGACGCTGGCGGCGCTCACCATGAATGTCGGCATGCTGAGCGAACATCAGCGCCTGCAGGAATCGAGTCAGGAACTGAGTGCCGCCGATCGCGCCATGGTACTGGCCCACTGCGAACTCGGTGTGCAGCGTCTGCGCGAGGCAGGCGTGAGCGATGCCGGCTGGCTGGAATGCGTGCTGCATCACCATGAAAACGAGGATGGTAGCGGTTATCCCCAGCGCCGCTCCGGCGCCCAGATCGCCCCACTGGCACGCTTGCTGGCGCTGGCGGACCGGTATTGTGCGCGAGTCAGTGTGCGCGCTTACCGCAAGACCATGGCGCCCAATCTGGCCCTGCGTGACTTATTGCTCGATGCGAATGTGACGGTGGATGGCAATCTGGCGCCGATGTTGATCCGCGCGCTCGGTATCTATCCGGTCGGCACCTATGTGCGTCTGCTGAATGGCGAAGTGGGCGTGGTGGCGCGGCGCGGTCTGCAATCAACCACGCCGCAGGTGGAAACCGTGCTGTGTCCGCGCAGCGGGCCTTTGAGCCAGACCGTGCCCCGTGATACCCGGGCCGGTGTGCATGGCATCCGTGATGCGCTGACACTGGCGCAGGCGGCGGCCCTACAGGCGCCACCGCTGCGTATGGAGCAGGTGTGGGGCGGGCGCGCTGCCGCCTGATCAGTTCAGCAGGGAATCGAGGCGCCCCTGCTGGGCCAGTTCGCGCAGTACCTGAATCGTGTCGAGATCGGCCGCGTGATAGGCCGAGCGGCGGTAATCGTCATACATGCTATTGGCGGCATCGGTCGCGGCATCATGGCCGTCGTCATACTGGAAGCGCACGAACAGCGCCCCTTCGGTCGGGCTTTCGATGCTCATGGTCAGACTCGACATGCTGATCTCGCCTTGCGCCGGTACCAGATAGCGCACCTCCCGCATGGGCTCGAACTCCACCCGGTCGGCCACTTCCAGTTCGCCGTAACGTAGACGCCGGCTCAAGCCCTCGACGCTGCGTGCGTCGATATGGCATTCGTCCAGATGGGGCATGAATAGTTGTGGCGATTCGGCGCGCAGCACCAGCCCGCGCCACAGTTGTTCTACGCTAAGCGGTTCCAGCAGGGGATTGAGGTCGTCGTTGATCTCGATGAGATGTTCAAATTTCATGGTTTTAGCAAAATAGGTCAGGCGCATGCGCCACATTCCAGCATGGTAACGCAAATGGCGCCGGTGCCTCTAGCGCGCTGCTACAATGCGGCAACGATTCCCAGCATGAGCCCACCCGATGTCCAAAGCCCCCCAGTTCGGCCTGAATGTACCGCAAAGCGAGGCCGTGACCTATCTGGACGGCCCCTGTCTGGTGCTGGCTGGTGCCGGTTCGGGCAAGACCCGGGTGATCACGCAGAAAATTGCCCACCTGATTGAAGATCGCGGTTACGACCCGCGGACCATTGCCGCGCTGACCTTTACCAATAAGGCCGCGCTGGAAATGCAGGAACGCATTGCAAAATTGCTTAAACAGCCACGTCAGGCCAAGCAGCTGACCGTGTCCACCTTCCATTCGCTGGGCGTGAAAATTCTGCGTCAGGAAGCCAACGGGGTGGGCCTGAAAGACCGCTTTTCCATCATGGATAGCGATGACTGCGGCTCGCTGATCCAGGATCTGGCGATTACCACCGACAAGCAGATCGTGCGCCGCATGCAGACCGCGATTTCGCTGTGGAAGAACGGCTTGATCGATCCCGTGCAGGCGCTGTCGCAAGCGGTCGATGAGGACGAAGCGCAGGCGGCGCGCATCTACGCCAGCTATGTGGCGACCCTGTCGGCTTATCAGGCGGTCGATTTCGATGATCTGATCCGGCTGCCGGTGGAACTGTTCCGGAATAACGAGCCGATCCGCGACAAGTGGCAGCGTCGTCTGCGCTACCTGCTCATGGATGAATATCAGGACACCAATACCTGCCAGTACGAACTGGTAAAACTGATGGTGACCGGGCTGGGCAAGAAGCCCATGTTCACGGCGGTGGGCGACGACGATCAGGCGATCTACGCGTGGCGCGGCGCGTCGGTGGAAAACCTGAAGACCCTGCAGACCGACTTCCCTGATCTGGCAGTGATCAAGCTGGAGCAGAACTACCGCTCGACCACCCGTATCCTGCAGGCGGCCAATGCCGTGATCGGCAACAACCCCAAACTGTTCGAAAAATCGCTCTGGTCGGAACACGGACTGGGGGAACCGATCAAAGTGCTGGGTATGGCCAACGATGATCAGGAAGCCGAACAGGTGGCCATCATGATTTCGGCCGACCATTTCGAGCGCAAGAACAAGTGGTCCGATTATGCGATTCTGTACCGTGGCAACCATCAGGCCCGCGTGATCGAGCAATGCCTGCGCAAGGAACGCATTCCCTACACGATTTCGGGCGGCCAGAGTTTCTTCGACAAGGCCGAGATCAAGGACATCATCAGCTATCTGCGTCTGCTCGCCAATACCGACGATGATCCGGCCTTCATCCGCGCCGTGACCACACCGCGGCGCGGCGTCGGCCAGTCGACGCTGGAGACGCTGGGCACCTTCTCGGGTCAGTGGCAGTGCTCGCTGTTCGAAGCCGTCTTCAAAGGCGGCATCGAAGGCTTGCTGGCCGATAAGCAGTTGCGTCCCCTGCGCGAATTCTGCAATTTCATCAACCAGCTGGAGTCGCGCGCCAGCCGGCCGGGACCGAGTGGCAGCGGCGATAATGCCGCCCAGGTGCTCGACGATATGCTGGAAGCGATCAATTACGAATCCTATCTCTACGATATGTTCGACGAGCGCGCCGCCCAGAGCAAATGGCAGAACGTGCTGGAATTTACCAACTGGCTCAAAGAACGCGGGCGCGGTGGTAAAGACCGTGATGGCGATGAAAAGAATGTGCTGGAACTGACCCAGATGGTGGCGCTGATGTCGATGCTGGAAGGGCAGGATGAAGACCCCGATGCGGTGCGCATGTCGACCCTGCACGCTTCCAAAGGGCTGGAATATCCGCACGTGTTTCTGGTCGGCGTGGAAGAAGGCATTCTGCCGCACAAGGGCGATGCCGATGCGCCGGCCGAGTCGATTGCCGCGCGGGTACAGGAAGAGCGCCGCCTGATGTATGTGGGGATTACCCGTGCCCAGCGGACCCTGACCGTGACCTGGTGCAAAAAGCGCAAGCGCGCTGGCGAGCTGGTGCATTGCGATCCTTCGCGCTTCATCAAGGAAATGGCGCTCGACGTGGGGACCGCTGTGCCCCTCGAATCCGAGGTGCTGACCCCGCGCGAACGCCTAGCAAGAATGAAGGAATTGCTGGCCACGCCCAAGTCGCCGAGCAATGATGACTGATACGCAAACAACTGTTGCGTAAAAGCGCCGCGATAGCATGATTCCTGTGTGCACATGTGCACAGGGGGACGAACAGGTCTAGTATGGATTGAGCGTGCAGGTCTTAACGCACGACAACTTTCCCGCATATTCTCTTAGAAAACGAGACATCATGTTCAAGACTACCTTTCTTCGTTTGGCATTGACTGCCGCCGCGTGCGCAGTAGTACCGTCTCTCCATGCTGCCGATGGCGGCGCGACCCGTACCGATGCAGAAGCCATGGTCAAAAAAGCCGTGGCCCACATCAAGAAGAGTGGTGATGCGGCCGCCTACGCCGACTTTACCGGCAAGGTCGCCCAGTTCATCGACCGTGATCTGTACATCGTGGTGTACCGCCTCGACGGGACAGTGCTGGCACATGGCAGCAACACCAAGATGGTGGGCAAAAATCTGATCGAACTGAAAGACATCGACGGCAAGGCCTTCGTCAAGGAGCGCGTCGAGATGGGTAAAGCCAAAGGCACCTTCTGGCAGGATTACAAGTTCACCAATCCGGAAACCAAGAAGATCGAGCCCAAGCAGATGTATTGCGAAAAGCTCAATGACACCGTGGTGTGTGGCGGCATTTACCTTTGATGGTGTACGCCCGCGCGCCGCAGAGCAGCGCGGCGTGCTTTGCTTGGGATGGACTGATCTTGAAAATCGCACATAAATTGCTGGTCGTGCCAGCAGCGGCGCTAGCCTGTCTGATGTTTCTTGGCGCGGTGTCGTACTTCTCCATGCAGGACAATGAACGCCGCATCGAGCATCTGAAAGACAACACCTTCGTCGCCCTGCGCACGGCTAGCCAGCAAAGCAATGTGCTAGGTCAAATTCATTCCAGTAGTTACGCCAAGATTGCCATTGCTGGCAGTCTGACGGAAGCCGAACTGGAAGGCTTCGGCAAGCGCACGGCTGCCGAGCTCGATAAAGTGGGCAGTGAACTGGGCCGTCTGAAAGATATGGAGGGCGCCAGTGCGGCAGCGCAGGCCTTGCCGATGCTGGCGGCGTATCGCGCCAGTGTGGCGCAGGCGCTGGATCTGGCCTCAATGGATGCGAATACCGGGGTAGCGGCGATGCAGGGCGCCGATGGTCAGTACCAGAAAATGCGGACGCTGCTGGAACAGGTGGTGAACAGCCTGAACCAGCAAACCGATCTGTCCCTGCAGGAGGCCAAGACTGCCGACAGCCGCGCCGTCTGGGTGATCCTGATCGCGATGGGCATTGGTGCGCTGGTGCTGCTGGCACTGACCGGCATGATTACCCGTGCCGTACTGCATCCGATTGCCGATGCCTGCGCGGCTGCCGAGCGGCTTGCCGCCGGCGATCTGGCCACGCCGGTGGCAATGCACCGCGACGATGAAATGGGTGCGCTGGCGCGTGCTTTCGGCACGGTGATCGACAACTGGACCCACCTACTGACGGATATCCGCAGCGCGGGTCACACCATCACGCAGGAAGCCGGTGAAATTGCGCAGGGCAATGCCGATCTGTCGGCCCGTACCGAGTCACAAGCCAGTTCGCTGGAAGAGACTGCCGCGTCCATGCACGAACTGACGAATACCGTGCGCGAAAACGCCGAGCATGCCCAGCAGGCCAACCAACTGGTGGTGTCGGCCTCGGATGTGGCGGTACAGGGTGGTCAGGTGATGGAGCAGATGGTGCAGACCATGGCGTCCATACAGGCCAGCTCGGCGCGCGTGGTGGACATTATTTCGCTGATCGATTCGATCGCCTTCCAGACCAATATTCTGGCCTTGAATGCAGCCGTGGAAGCAGCCCGTGCCGGTGAGCAGGGGCGCGGCTTTGCGGTGGTGGCCACCGAAGTGCGCGGCCTGGCGCAGCGCTCGGCGCAGGCGGCGCGCGAAATCAAGGGCCTGATTGAAGACTCGGTGGCCAAGGTGGAAACGGGTAGCCAGCTGGCCGACACGGCCGGCCAGACCATGGGCAATATCGTGACCTCGGTGCGCCACGTGACGGAAATCATGAACGATATCAGTGTCGCGAGCCGGCGCCAGACCCAGGGGATCGAAGAGGTCAACAGCGCGATCACGGAAATGGATGACCTGACCCAGCGGAATGCGGCGCTGGTCGAAGAGGCTGCCGCGGCGGCGCAAAGCATGCGCGAGCAGGCCCATGAGTTGCTGACTGCCGTGAGTAGCTTCCAGTTGCCCGTGACAGCAGCGCGTGCCGAGCCGGTGGAACCGCGGGTCGCGCTGGCACAGGCCCAGCCCGAGCGGCGTGGCCAGAGCCGCGGCGGCAAGCGGCTGGTGCTGGCTAAGTCCTGAACCGTCAGGACTTGGCCAGAATTCAATCAGGGCTACGCCGGAGCCGGTAGAATGCATGCTTTCCAGCCGGGAGTATGCCGTGAGCACCACTGAAGACCGTTTTATCGATATTGAAATCAAACTGGCCCACCAGGAACATCTGGTGGAGTCGCTGGGCCAGCGCATCTACGAACAGCAGCAGCAAATCGACAAGCTCGAGCAGATGTGCAATCTGCTGGTGCAGCATGTGCGCGATCAGGCGCGCAACAACAGCGGTGCGCCACTGGCGCACGAACCACCACCGCATTATTGAGGCCGGCATTCCGGCCCGGTCCGGCGGCGCTTCAGGCGAGTATGGCGCGCAACGCTTCCACCAGCAGTGCGTGGTCTTCGGCCTGACGCAGCCCCGACACGGCGGCTGTGCCGATCATGCCGGTGTCGCGTAGCAGGATCGGGAAGGCGCCACCGAAAGCGGCATAGTCGGTCGGCGCCAGATGGCTTTGCTGGTCAAACGCCACGCCGCGCTGGCGGTAGTCGCAGCCCACCGCATACGAACTGCGGCCAAAGCGCAACACCACATTACTCTTGCGCCGTATCCAGTCGGCCTGATCGGCTGTGCAGCCCTGCATGGCATGCGCGAACAGCAACTTGCCATTGACGCTAATCTGCAGCGTGACGTTTTTGCCCTTCTGGCGCGCCAGTTCGATCACTTTCAGTCCCAGCGCGAGCGCCGTTTCGCTGCTAAAAGTGGTAAATTGCAGTTCGTTTTCTTGCTGCGTCAGGGTTGCGAGCAGCTCGACATCGTTTTCCATCGTACCTTCCTGTGTGGGCATCAGGCTGGCAGTGTAGCCTAAAGCCGTGGCTGCTGCGGTCGCTGTGGCCGTACTTGTCATCCACGGGAGGCTATGCTGGCCCATCACCAGACCCGATAGGAGCAGGCTGTATGACCCACACCATCAAATTACACCGCATAGTGCGCGCACCCGCCGAACGCGTCTATCGCGCCTTCCTCGATGCCGACGCGCTGGTCAAGTGGCTGCCGCCGCATGGCTACACCGGCAAGGTACACGCCCTCGATGCCCGCGTGGGCGGTAGCTACCGCATGTCGTTCAGCCACTTTGGCAGTGGTAACAGCCACCATTTCGGCGGCGAGTATCTGGAACTGCTGCCCAACGAAAAGCTCATTTACACGGGCAAGTTCGATGATCCGAATCTGCCCGGCGTGATGCAGACCACTATTTCCCTGCGCAGCGTGTTTTGCGGCACGGAACTGGTCGTGGTGCAGCAGGGGGTGCCGGAAATCATTCCGCCGGAAGCCTGCTACATGGGCTGGCAGGAATCGCTACTGTTGCTGGCGCAACTGGTGGAACCGGAAATTCCCCAGTAATTCCTGCACCATGCGTGATGCGCCAGTCCGCCGCTTAGCCCTTAGGCCGCCGAGCTTTGTTCGGAAAATTCCTGAGCATTCCGAGTAAGTGCAGTGCAGCATTTTTTGCCAGTGACGTCCGCCATAGCGCCCTGCTATGATCGGCCCCTGGCATGCTGCGTCCGCTTGTCGCAAGTCCCGTCAGCATATTCCTCGGCGTTTAATGAAAGATCTCACCATGTCCCGTCCTCATCTGCTTGTCATCGCGGCCGCACTCGGCCTGGCGTTTTCCCAGACTGTGATCGCTGCGCCTGCTCCGGCAGCGGCACTGGCCGGCAACCCGCTGGCCACGGCTAGCAAGCTGCCGTTCCACTATCCTGCGTTTGACCAGATCAAGGACCAGCACTTCTTGCCGGCCTTTGCCGAAGGCATGCGCATCCAGCTGCAGGAAATCGCGGCGATTGCCAACAATGCCAAGCCCGCTACCTTCGAGAACACCATCGTGGCGATGGAAAAATCGGGCGCGCTGCTGACCCGCGTGCAAACCATCTTCGGCAATCTGCAGGGCGCCAACACCAACGATAAGCTCGATGCAGTGGATAGCGAAATGTCGCCGAAAATGGCGGCCCATATCGATGCCGTCTACCTCAATCCGAAACTGTTTGCGCGCGTCAAGGCGCTGTATCAGCAGCGCGCCAAGCTCAAACTCGATGCCGAGTCGCTGCACCTGCTGGAACGCTATCACACCGACTTCGTGCGCGCCGGTGCGCAACTGTCGGCTGCCGACAAGGAAAAGCTGAAAGCGCTCAATGGCAGCATCGCCACGCTGCAAACTGCGTTCACCCAGGCCGTACTGAAGGAAACCAATGCCTCGGCCCTGATCGTGGACAGCCGCGCCGAACTGGCCGGTATGGATGACGGCGCCATCGATGCAGCGGCCGCGGCTGCCAAGGCCAAAGGTCTGGACGGCAAGTTTCTGGTGGCGGTGGTCAACACCAGCGGCCAGCCGCCGCTGGCAGTGCTGACCAATCGCGCGGTACGCGAAAAACTGATGGCGCTGTCGCTCAATCGCGGCAGCCATGGCGGTGAATTCGATACCCGTGAAGTGGTGCTGAAAATTGCCAAAGCACGTGCCGAAAAAGCCACCCTGCTCGGCTACGCCAACTTCGCTGCGTACTCGCTGGAAGACCAGACCGCGCATGACACCAAGGCCGTCAACAAACTGCTGGGCGAGCTGGCCAAACCGGCCGTCAACAATGCCCGCAAGGAAGCGGCGGATCTGCAAGCCATCGTCGATGCCGAAGGTGGCAACTTCAAGATCGATGCCTCCGACTGGGCCCATTACACGGACAAAGTCCGTGCCCAGCGTTTCGCGTTTGACGAAAACCAGCTCAAGCCGTATTTCGAACTCAACAACGTGCTGGTGAATGGCGTGTTCTACGCTGCCGGCAAGCTGTATGGCCTGTCGTTCAAAGAGCGCAAGGATCTGCCGGTGTACCACCCGGACGTGCGCGTGTTCGATGTGTTCGATGCCGATGGCAAGCAACTGGCGATCTTCCTCGCCGACATGTATGCCCGCAGCAATAAGCAGGGCGGCGCGTGGATGAATGAATACAGCTCGCAAGCCAAGCTGCTGGGGACCCATTCGGTGGTGGCGAATCACCTCAACATCCCGAAACCACCGGCTGGCGAGCCTACTCTGCTGACCTACGACGAAGTGAAAACGGCCTTCCACGAATTCGGTCATGCGCTGCACGGCATGTTCTCGAATGTACAATATCCGCGCTTCTCCGGCACCAGCGTGCCGCGTGACTTCGTCGAGTATCCGTCGCAAGTGAACGAGATGTGGGCGGTGTGGCCGGAAGTGCTGGCCAACTACGCCAAGCATTACCAGACCGGCGCAGCGATGCCAAAAGATTTGCTGGACAAGGTGATCGCCTCGAAGAAATTCAATCAGGGTTTCATGACCACCGAATATCTGGCCGCCTCGCTGCTGGACCAGCGCTGGCATCAGCTGACCCCGGCGCAGATTCCTAGCGATGTGCTGGGCTTTGAAGCGGCCGCGCTGAAAGAGATGGGCGTCGATTTTGCGCCGGTGCCTCCGCGCTACCGCACCACGTATTTCTCGCATAGTTTCTCGGGCGGCTATTCGGCCGGTTACTACGCCTATCTGTGGTCGGAAAAGCTGGACGCCGACACGGTGGTGTGGTTCAAGGAAAATGGCGGCCTGAAGCGCGCCAATGGCGACTGGTTCCGCAGCAAGCTGCTGTCGCGCGGCGGTACCGACGATACCATGAATCTGTTCCGCAATTTCCGCGGCCGTGATCCCGTCATCGAACCGCTGCTGGAACGTCGCGGCCTGAACTAATTCACCGAACCCGAACCCGAAACAGGACACACCACTATGAATCGTCACCTGATGATGGCTGCCGCCGTCGCTGTTGTCTGCAGCGCCGCGCACGCTGCCGAGCCGGCCTCGCTGCTGCCAGCTAGCAATCCGTTTGCCAAAGCCAGCACTCTGCCGTTCGGCTATCCGCCGTTCGACCAGATCAAGAATGAAGACTATGCGCCAGCGTTTGCCGAGGGCATGCGCAGCAACGCCGCCGAGATCGAGGCGATCGCCAACAATCCCAAACCGGCTACTTTCGAGAACACCATCATTGCGCTGGAAAAATCCGGCCAGTTGCTGTCGCGCGTAGGCAGCGTGTTCGGCAATCTGTCGGGTGCCAATACCAACGATACCTTCAAGGCGCTGGAACGCGAACTGTCGCCCAAGCTGGCCGCCCATAGCGATGCGATCCGCCTCAATGAAAAGCTGTATGCACGCATCAAGTCGCTGTACGAGCGTCGTAACAAGCTGCATCTGGACGCCGAATCGCTGTTCCTGCTGCAGCGCTATCACACCGATTTCGTACGCGCCGGTGCGCGCCTGTCGGCAGCCGACAAGGACAAGCTGAAAGCACTGAACGGCCAACTGGCCAATCTGCAAACGACGTTCGCCCAGAACGTGCAGGAAGAAGCCAATGCCGACGCGCTGATCGTCGAGAGTCGTGCGGAACTGGCCGGCATGTCGGATGCCGCGATTGACGCAGCGGCTGGCGTCGCCAAGGCACGCGGGCTGGAAGGCAAGTTTGCGATTCCCGTGGTGAATACCTCGGGGCAGGCCAATCTGGCCGTGCTCAGCAATCGCGCCGTGCGCGAACGCCTGATGGCCGCCTCGCTCGAGCGTGGCAGCCATGGCAGCAAGTTCGATAACCGTGAAGTGGTGCTGAAGCTGGTGCGTCTGCGCGCCGAGAAAGCTGCGCTGCTCGGTTATGCCAGCTACGCCGACTACGCGCTGGAAGACCAGACCGCACATGACGCGCAAGCCGTCAACCGCATGCTGGCCGAGTTTGCCCGCCCGGCGGTGGCCAATGCTAAAAAAGAAGGCGCGGAAATCCAGCGGGTGATCGATCGCGAGCAGGGCGGCTTCCAGCTGGCCGCGCAGGACTGGTCGTTCTATAGCGACAAGGTGCGGGCCGAGCGCTTCAATTTTGACCAGAACCAGCTCAAGCCCTACTTCGAACTGAACAACGTGCTGACCAAGGGCGTGTTCTTTGCTGCCAACAAGGTCTACGGCCTGACGTTCAAGGAGCGCAAGGACTTGCCGGTGTATCAGTCCGACGTGCGGGTATTCGATGTGTTCGACGCCGATGGCAAGCAGCTGGCGATTTTCATCGCCGACTTCTACGCCCGCAGCAACAAGCGCGGCGGTGCATGGATGAATGCCTATGTGGCGCAGTCGAAACTGATGGGCACCCATCCGGTGGTGGCGAATCACCTCAACATCCCGAAACCGAAGGATGGCGAAGCCACCCTGCTGACCTATGACGAACTGCGCACCCTGTTCCACGAGTTCGGTCACGCACTGCACGGCATGTTCTCCAACGTGACCTATCCACGCTTCTCCGGCACCCGCGTGCCGCGCGACTTCGTGGAGTTCCCGTCGCAGGTCAACGAGATGTGGTCGGTGTGGCCGGAAGTGCTGGCCAACTACGCGACCCACTACCAGACCGGCGCTGCCATGCCCAAGGAATTGCTGGACAAGGTGATCGCATCGAAGAAGTTCAACGAAGGTTTCCGCACTACGGAATACCTCGCGGCATCGATACTGGATCAAAAATGGCATCAGCTGGGGGTGAACCAGATCCCGACTGATGTACTCGGGTTTGAAGCGGCCGCGCTGAAGTCGGCCGGGGTGGATTACGCGCCGGTTCCACCGCGCTACCGCACCACCTACTTCTCGCATACCTTCGCCGGTGGTTACACGGCCGGGTATTATGGCTACCTGTGGTCGGAGAAGCTGGACGCCGATACCGTCAACTGGTTCAACGAGCAAGGCGGCATGCTGCGCAAGAATGGCGACTGGTTCCGCAAGATGCTGCTGTCGCGCGGCGGCACCATGGATGCGATGCAGATGTACCGGAATTTCCGTGGCCGCGATGCCACCGTCGAGCCGCTGCTGGAACGCCGCGGTCTGACGGAAAAATAAGCACAGCCGCGAGTGTGTGGCGGGCCGCGTGACCGATTTGTGTGAAAATCGGCACGGCGGCCTTTTTTTGTGGGTAATATAAAAGTGTTAGCAAGAGTGTGAGTAAGAGTATGAGCAAGCAACTGCAGGGCATGACACTGGAAGCGATACTGGTGCGCTTACACGCGTACTACGGCTGGGAGCAGTTGGGGCAACGCATCGCCATCAACTGTTTTACCAGCGATCCGAGCATCAAATCCAGTCTGAAATTCCTGCGTAAAACCCCGTGGGCGCGCGAGCGCGTGGAAGAACTGTACTGCGCCACCCACTTTACCGATTAGGACAGCACCATGGATAGCAAACTGAAGGCCACTCTGAGTTCTTTACACAGCAATCTGGCCGAGGCCGGCCCGCTTGATGAAGAATCGCGCACCCTGCTGGCGCAACTCGATGGCGATATCCAGCAACTGCTGGCTCGCAATGCCGCCGCAGCGCTGTCACCGCAAACGAGCGTCGCCGAAAGCGAGACGTTCGGACTGGCCGAGCGCGCCCAGGAACTGGGCGCCCGCTTTGCTGCCCAGCATCCGAAGCTGGAACCGGCATTGCGCGAACTGGGCAATATCCTCGCCAGTATGGGGATCTGATCAGTCGGAGACCTGCCCCCGCTCAGGGAAAGGCCAGCATGGGCGGCTCGATGCCGCCAAACTGGCTGGCCGGCTGACGCTGGGCGATCAGGGTTTCGATTTCCGCGATGCGCGCCGCTGGCAGATCCAGCAGTAACAGCACTTGTCCCTGCTCCAGCTGTCTGGCAAAGCGGCCGAGGCGCTTACAGGGAACGGCGGCAGCATTCATGCCGCTGGCCCAGCTCCCGAATAAGGCCCCGCCCAGCATGAGCAGTAGCAGTGTCGGCGTGCCGGGATGGAAGCCGTCGATGGGAAACAGGGTCAGAAACACGCCTGCGCCCAGACCGGCCAGACTGCCCATGATAAAACCGAGCTGGGCACCATGCAGTAGATCGGTTTTCTGCAGCAAGCCCAGACCCGGCATGTCGGCCGGTAGAGGCTGACGCGCCATGAAACGGATGTGGGAAATTTCGATACGGGCCAGTAGCAGCTCGTTCAGCATGGCCCGTGCGCTGCCGGAATCCGGCAGCAAAAAGTATAAACGACGTCGCATGCTGTTCTCCCGCGCCAGATTGTCTTTTCTTTATAGGTCATGGCGCTGGCGATGCAAGGTGTTTCTGACATCATTGTTTACTTGTTCAGCTTGCTGGATTGTCCCAAGTTGTTGAATACTAAAAGCTTTTCCTTTTGAGGCGGCAAGCGGCCGGCAGGCATTTCCGGTACAATGCCGTCCAATATGAGCTCCCCTACCCATTTATTTGCGACCGTTCCCAAGCGGTCTGCCCGCGCTGCTGCAGCGCCTTTCCTGCCGATGTCCCGCGCCGAGATGGACGCGCTTGGCTGGGACGAGTGCGACGTGATTCTGGTCACCGGCGACGCCTACATCGATCACCCCAGCTTCGGTATGGCCCTGGTTGGCCGCCTGCTGGAAGCGCAAGGTTTCCGCGTCGGCATTATCAGTCAACCGGACTGGACTTCTGCGGAAGCCTTCCGAGTGCTGGGCAAACCACGTCTGTATTACGGCATCACCGCCGGCAATATGGATTCCATGGTCAACCGCTATACGGCCGATCGCAAGATCCGCTCCGATGACGCGTACACCGCGAATGGCGAACCGAACAAGCGGCCTGACCGCGCCGTGACGGCGTATGCCCAGCGTGCCCGCGAAGCCTATCCCGGCATTCCGGTGGTGATCGGTTCGATCGAAGCGTCGCTGCGCCGCATTGCCCACTATGATTACTGGTCCGACAAAGTGCGCCGTTCGGTGCTGGTCGATTCCAAGGCGGATTTGCTGATCTTCGGGAATGCCGAGCGTGCGCTGGTCGATCTGACCCACCGCATGGCGGCTGGCGAAGAAATCAAAACCATCCGCGATCTGCGCGGCACGGCCTTTATGGTGCCGGCCGGCTGGCTGCCGAGCGCCGAGTGGGGCGTGCATAACAGCACCCGCGTCGATACGCCCGGCAAGGTCGATGTGCATCCCGATCCGTATCTGATGGTGCAGCCGAATACCACCGCCTGCGCCACCAGCGGTGGCGGCGACGCTGCGGCGGCGAGTAGCGATGGCACGGCTGCTGCAGCAGCTGCATCGATTGCGGCGCCTGCACCGGCATCAGAATTCAAACCGATCCGCATCATGAGCCGCGAAGAACGGCAAGCCATGGCGCGTGAAAAACACGAGCGCACGGTGGTGCGTCTGCCGGCCTTCGAAACGGTCAGCACCGATCCGGTGATGTATGCCCATGCTTCGCGAGTGTTCCACCTCGAATCGAATCCCGGCAATGCACGCGCCATGGTGCAGGCACACGGCGAACGCGACGTCTGGCTGAATCCGCCACCGCTGCCGCTGCGCATGGACGAGATGGATGGCGTCTACGACATGAATTACGCCCGCGCACCGCACCCGTCCTACGGTAAGGCGCGCATTCCGGCCTGGGAAATGATCCGTTTCTCCGTCAATATCATGCGCGGCTGCTTTGGCGGCTGCACCTTCTGCTCGATTACCGAGCACGAAGGGCGCATCATCCAGAGCCGTTCCGAGCCGTCGATTCTGCGCGAGATCGAGCACATCCGCGACAAGACCAAGGGCTTTACCGGCACTATTTCCGATCTGGGTGGGCCGACCGCGAATATGTACCGGCTGGCCTGCAAGGATCCGGCCATCGAACAGAGCTGCCGTCGTCTGTCGTGCGTGTTCCCGTCCATCTGCGTCAATCTCGGTACCGATCACAGCAAGCTGATCTCCCTGTACCGCAAAGCGCGTGCAATTCCCGGCGTGAAGAAGATCCTGATTTCGTCGGGTCTGCGTTACGACCTCGCGGTGCGTTCGCCCGAGTACGTGAAAGAGCTGGTCACCCACCACGTAGGCGGGCTGCTGAAAATCGCCCCGGAGCATACGGAAGAAAACACCCTGAACAAGATGATGAAGCCCGGTATCGGTGCTTACGACGAGTTCAAGGAGATGTTCGACCGCTTCTCGCTGGAAGCGGGCAAGAAGCAGTATCTGATTCCGTACTTCATCGCGGCGCACCCCGGTACCACCGATCTGGACATGCTCAATCTGGCCCTGTGGCTGAAGAAAAACGACTTCAAGCTGGATCAGGTGCAGACCTTCATGCCGACCCCGATGGCGATGGCCACCACCATGTACCACACGCGCAAGAACCCGCTGCGCAAGGTGACGGCCGATTCGGAAGTGGTGGAAACGGCCCGTAGCGGCAAGATCCGCCGCACCCACAAAGCTTTCCTGCGCTATCAGGATCCGGAAAACTGGCCGATTCTGCGCGAAGCGCTGGTGGCCATGGGCCGGGGCGACCTGATCGGCAATGGCGACAAACACCTGATTCCGGCCTGGTCGGCAGGTGAAGCCAGTGGCGCGCTGCCGAGCGGCTATGCCGGCAAAGGCGCGGGCAAGAGCGGCAGCAGTGTGCCGCCTGCCAAGCTGGCCAGCAAGCCGCTGCGGGCCGGTAAATCCGGCGTGGTGGCCGCTGCGCCAGCAGCGCGTGGTCAGCGTGCCAATGCGCTGACCGGTTCGCTGACGGCGCGCCAGTCGCAGGACAGCAAGCCGCGCGCCTCGATTCTGGACACCATCAAGGTCAAGAAACCGGCGGCCCCGCGCGGCCGTAAATAAGTGTTCTACCTTGCAGCGTTGCCTTGGCGGCGCTGCCAAGACCGTTGTCAGCCGCTGGCGTGGCGGCTGACACGGGATTTCTCCGCCTAAGGCGAGAGTAAGCTGCGCTTTTCCTTCCTGCTCGGACGATGCAGCAAGCGCCTTTGCGGCTACACTTGCTCGCAAGCTGGCCACCAGTGTGCGTGGCCGATACCGCATCCCCCCCTTCTGCGAACTGGAAGATCATGAAAAAATTTAGTATTACCTACCTGCTGTTGCCGCTGCTGGGCGTGCTCGCTGCCTGCGGCGGCGGTGGTGGTGGTTCCAGCACTCCGGCGCCGGCGGTGCTGAAAAGTATCGCCGTAACGGCACCGAATAGCACGCTGCCGATCGGCACCACCATGCAACTGACGGCCACCGGTACCTATTCCGATAACAGCACCAAGGTGCTGAATACGGCGACCGGGCTGGTGTGGGCCTTCAAAGGGACTGGCGCGGTCGCCAGTATCTTCTCGAGCGGCA
Organism: Oxalobacteraceae bacterium; assembly: GCA_027490725.1. Lineage (GTDB taxonomy): Bacteria > Pseudomonadota > Gammaproteobacteria > Burkholderiales > Burkholderiaceae_D > Rugamonas. Next base: position 27,493 of record JAIXXN010000045.1, on the reverse strand, counting down.
GCGTGACGGCTAAAGCCGTGGGCTCGGACACCTTCACTGCCACGCAGGAAGGGATTACCGGCAGCATCAGCCTGAGCGTCATTGCGCCATGGTCCAATGTGGTGGCGGGCGGCTACCAGACGCTGGCACGCAAGGCCGACGGCAGCCTGTATGCCTGGGGTTCGAATATCCGTGGCCAGCTCGGTGACAGCACCACCATCGACCGCAATGCGGCAGTGCCGGTCAGCGGTGGCAGTTTGCTGTGGAAACAGGTCGCGGTGGGCGAACAGTTTGTGGTGGCGCTGCGTAGCGACGGCACCATCTGGTCGTGGGGCTTTAACCAGAACGGCCGGCTTGGCGATGGCACCACGGTCGATCACGCGCAGCCGACCAAAATCGGCAAGGATACCGACTGGGCCTTTGTGGCGGCTGGCAAGGGCCATGCGTTCGCCATCAAGACCACCGGCGTGATGTATGCGTGGGGTCGTAACTTCAATGGCCAGCTTGGTGATGGCACCACCATCGACCGGCTGGTACCAACCAAGCTGACCTCGCCAACCACGGGTGGCTGGCTGGCCGTCAGCGCCGGCGATACCCACACGCTGGCGATCACCAAAGACACGCTGAATCTGTACGGCTGGGGTGGTAACGCGAATGGCCAGGTAGGCAATGGCGGTCAGGTGGATGTCACCGCTCCGGCGAAAATCGGTTCTTCGACCTGGTCATCGGTGTCGGCCGGCGGCAGCCATACGCTGGCGGTGCGCGCCGACGGCTCGATGTACGGCTGGGGCTACAACCTCAACGGTCAGGTGGGTAACAACGGTTCGGCCAGCGTCAATGCGCCGACCCAGATCTCCACGGCGAATAACTGGGCGATGGTGTCGGCCGGCGCCTCGCACAGCATGGCGGTGACCCGTGAAGGCCAGTTGTGGGGCTGGGGTAGCAATGCCGAGAGCCAGCTGGGCAATGGTGGTGGCGATATTTCGGCACCAGCCCAGATCGGCACCGCCAGCAACTGGATTTCGGTCACGGCGGGCAATGCGCACACCTTTGGCCTGCGTTCGGACAACACCCTGTGGGGCTGGGGCCGGAATGTCGAAGGTCAACTGGGTAAAGGCGATAACGTTCAGGCGCCGGTACCGGTCAACATCCCTTAATTTCAGCGCAGCCGCGCACCCCGCACGGACGGCCAGCTCACGCTGCGCCGTCCGTTGCTTTTTGCCGGTCGAGTTTTTTACGGAAGCATATTTCGTGACTGAAACGGCTACAATCTGGGTTCGATTGCTGCCGACAGGATTTCTCGTGCCCCCTGTATTACCTGCTTATCTCGCACTCGCAGCGGTCCGCCTACTGGCGCTGCTGGCGCTGGCATTCGCCAGCGTGGCGCCAGCCCAGGCGCTCGAGCAAGTGACCCTGCAACTGAAGCACCGGCACCAGTTCCAGTTCGCCGGCTATTACGCCGCCGTCGAACAGGGGTATTACCGCGAAGCGGGGCTGGATGTGCGGATACTCGAAGGCATGGACGGCAATGAGCCGGAGCGCAATGTCGAATCCGGAAAAGCCCAGTATGGTACGGGCGCCAGCAGCCTGCTACTGGCCCGGTTGGCTGGCCAGCCGCTGGTGGTGCTGGGGGTGATTTTCCAGCATTCGCCGTATGCGCTGGCGATGCGCCAGATCAGTAGCGAGCCGGATCTGCGCCGCATCATTGGCCAGCGCGCCATGATCGGCACCTTGACCGATGAACTCGGTAACTCCGACGAATTGCTGGCCTATCTGGTCAAAGAGGGTATCCCGCCCGGCAGCTTCCAGCGGATCGAGCACAGCTACAAGGTCGACGACTTGATCAATGGCAAGGTGGCGGCGATGGCGGTCTACACCACCAACGAACCCGATATTTTCGAGCGGCGCGGCTTCCCTTACGAAATCTACAGCCCCCGCTCGGTCGGCATCGATTTCTATGGCGACAATCTGTTCACCAGTGAAAAGGAAATCGCCGACCATCCGGCACGGGTGCGCGCCTTCCGCGAAGCGAGCATGCGCGGCTGGCAATGGGCCATGAGCCATCCCGAGGAAATGGCTGACCTGATTTTGAGCCGTTACAGCCGGCGTCATGACCGTGCCCATCTGCTGTTCGAGGCGCGCCAGATGGTGCCGCTGGTGCAGCCGGTGCTGGTGGAAATCGGCTATATGAATCCGGATCGCTGGCGTCACATTGCCGAAGTATATGCGGGGCTAGGGATGGTACCGAAAGGCGCCAGTCTGGACGGCTTCCTGTACAACATCGATAGCAGCCAGAGCCGCCTGCAGTGGTTGTACCGGGCACTGGGCGGGGTCGGTGTACTGCTGCTGGTGGGGGCGATGATCCACTACACGCTGCTGACGCGCGAGCGGCGCCGGACCAGTGCCGAAATCCGTGCCGGCGAGCAGCGCTTCCGCACCATGTTCGAAGCCTCGCCGCTGGGTATCGCCCTGATCGATTCGGTGACCTACGAATACCGCGATATCAACCCCCGCTATCAGGAAATTGTCGGGCGCTCGCAGGAGTTGCTGGGGCAAATGCGCTGGCTCGATTCCGGCCATCCCGACGATGTGGCGCAGGTGCACTCGCAGATGGCGCGCCTGACTGCCCGCGAAATCAGCAATTTCAAGCTCAGTAACCGGATGTTCCGCCCCGATGGCGAGCTGGTCTGGATTGCCGTCTCGGTGACCGCCATCGAGACGGCGCCCGGCCAGCACCCGCTGCACCTGTGCATGATCGAAGACGTGACCGATAAGAAGCAGAGCGAAGCGCTGATCTGGCAGCAGGCCAATTTCGATCCGCTCACCCAGTTGCCGAATCGCCGCATGTTCCTTGACCGGCTGGCGCTGGACTTACTGAAAAGCCAGCGTAGTCGTAGCCGCATCGCCATCCTGTTCATCGATCTGGACCACTTCAAGGAAGTCAACGATACGCTGGGCCACCATCAGGGCGATGTGCTGCTGATCGAGGCGGCGCGCCGCATCAGCGACTGTGTGCGCCGCTCGGACACAGTGGCGCGGCTCGGGGGCGACGAATTCACCGTGATCCTGTGCGAGCTCGACAGCACGGAGCGGGTCGAAGCGATTGCCCAGAACATCATCGACCGGATGTGCCAGCCGTTTGCGCTGGGGCAGGAGCAAGCCTTTATTTCGGCCAGTATCGGGATTACCCTGTACCCCGACGATGCCGACGATATCGACGATCTACTCAAGCACGCCGATCAGGCCATGTATGCCGCCAAAGGGGCGGGACGCAACCGTTACAGCTATTTCACGCCGGCCCTGCAGGTCGAAGCGCTGACCCGCATGCGCCTGACCAATGATTTGCGCAGTGCTGTCAAAGGTGGCCAGTTCGAGCTGTATTTCCAGCCGATTGTGCACCTGAAGACGGGCCGCATTCACAAGGCCGAAGCGCTGATCCGCTGGCGCCATCCGACCCGTGGTCTGGTTAGTCCGATGGACTTCATTCCGCTGGCCGAAGCGAGCGGGCTGATTTTCGAGATCGGTGGCTGGGTGTTCCAGGAGTCGGCGCGCTGGGTGCAGCGCTGGCGCAGCGAGCATCATCCCGAGTTCCAGGTCAGCATCAACCAGTCGCCGCTGGAATTCCAGCGCGACGATGGCACCTATGTCGAGTGGCAGCAGCAGTTGCAGACGCTGGACTTGCCGGGGCAGGCGCTGGTGGTGGAAATTACCGAAGGCTTGCTGCTGGACGTGAATAGCACCGTCAGCAACAAGCTGCTGCAGTTGCGCGATGCCGGGATCCAGGTGGCGCTCGACGATTTCGGCACCGGCTACTCCTCGCTGTCCTATCTTAAAAAGTTCGATATCGATTATCTCAAGATCGACCGTTCCTTCACCCGCAATCTGGCCACCGATTCCAGCGATATGGCGCTCTCGGAAGCGATTATCGTGATGGCCCACAAGCTGGGCCTGCGGGTGATTGCCGAGGGCGTGGAAACCGAGCAGCAGCGCGACCTGCTGACCCAGGCTGGTTGCGATTATGGGCAGGGTTATCTGTTCTCGCGCCCCGTGCCGGCCGAGGAGTTTGACCGGATGTTGCGCCTGTCGCCCGAACGTGCGGTGACGTAATAGTTAAAACATATCGAAACTATTGGAACAATCAATTTTGCAAATGTCGGAAAAATCCGTACACTGGCGTCTCAATGATTCACAACCCAAGAGGAAACCACCATGTCGCTGATTAACACCCAAATCAAACCATTCAACGCAACCGCCTACGTTAACGGCAAATTCATCGACGTCAGCGATGTTTCGCTGAAAGGCAAATGGGCAGTGCTGATGTTCTACCCGGCCGACTTCACCTTCGTGTGCCCAACCGAACTGGAAGATCTGGCCGACCATCAGCCAGAATTCGCCAAACTGGGCGTGGACGTGTACGGCGTATCGACCGATACCCACTTCGCACACAAAGCATGGCACGACACCTCGGACGCGATCAAGAAAGTGAACTACCCACTGATCGGCGACCCAACCGGCACCCTGTCGCGTAACTTCGAAGTGATGATCGAAGAAGAAGGCCTGGCACTGCGCGGTACCTTCCTGATCAACCCAGAAGGCCAGATCAAAGTGATGGAAGTGCACGACAACGGCATCGGCCGCGACGCTTCCGAACTGCTGCGCAAAACCAAAGCTGCGTTGTACGTGGCGTCCCACCCAGGCGAAGTTTGCCCAGCTAAATGGACTGAAGGCGCCGCAACGCTGACCCCATCGCTGGACCTGGTCGGCAAGATCTAAGTCTTGAAGACTGCAGCACCATTACAGTAATACCGCGATGCCGGTCCGGGCGTCCGGCCCGGCATACGCCTAAATATTTGTAAGGAATAGAATCATGTTAGATGCATCGCTCAAAACCCAGCTGAAAGCCTACCTCGAAAAAGTCGTGCAGCCGATCGAACTGGTCGCCGCACTCGACGCCAGCGCCAAGGCGCAGGAAATGGAAGCGCTGCTGCAGGATATCGTGTCCCTGAGCGACAAGATCACGCTGGTCAAGCGGGTCGACGCAGGTGTCCGTCTGCCTTCGTTCAGCATCAACCGTGCTGGTACGGATATCGGCGTGCGTTTCGCCGGTGTGCCGATGGGGCATGAATTCACCTCGCTGGTACTGGCGCTGCTGCAAGTAGGCGGCCATACCATCAAATTTGACGAAGCCGTGATCGAGCAGATCCGCAATCTGGATGGCGATTACGAATTCGAAACCTTTATTTCGCTGAGCTGCCACAATTGCCCGGAAGTGGTGCAAGCGCTCAACGCGATGGCGGTGATTAATCCGCGCATCAAAGTGACCACGATTGACGGTGGTGTATTCCCGCAGGAAGTCGAAGCGCGCCAGATCATGGCGGTACCGATGATGTTCCTGAACGGCGAGCATTTTGGTCAGGGTCGTAGCAGCGTGGAAGAAATTCTGGCCAAGCTGGACACCAATGCCGGTGCCCGTCAGGCCGCAGAAATGAGCAAGAAAGAGGTGTTCGACGTGCTGATCGTCGGCGGTGGCCCTGCCGGTGCTGCAGCGGCCGTGTACGCGGCCCGTAAAGGCATCCGTACCGGTGTGGTAGCAGAACGCTTCGGCGGTCAGGTGCTCGATACCCTGTCGATTGAAAACTTCATTTCGATCAAAGAAACGGAAGGCCCGAAATTCGCGATGGCGCTGGAACAGCACGTCAAGGAATACGCGGTCGATGTGATGAATACCCAGCGCGTTGCCAAGCTGGTGCCGGGCAAGCTGATCGAAGTGCAGACCGTGAGTGGTGCGACCCTGAAAGCCAAGTCGGTGATTCTGGCGACCGGTGCGCGCTGGCGCGAAATCAATGTGCCGGGCGAGAAGGAATACCGTAACCACGGTGTGGCCTACTGCCCGCACTGCGATGGCCCGCTGTTCAAGGGCAAGCGCGTGGCGGTGATCGGTGGCGGTAACTCGGGCGTGGAAGCGGCGATCGATCTGGCTGGTCTGGTGCAGCACGTGACGCTGATCGAGTACGGTGCAGAATTGCGTGCCGATGCGGTATTGCAGCGCAAGCTGCGCAGCCTGCCGAACGTGACGGTGGTGGTGTCGGCCCAGACCACGGAAATCAATGGCGATGGCAAAATCGTCAATGGTCTGAGCTACCAGGATCGCGTTTCCGGTGCAGACCGCAAGATCGATCTGGAAGGCGTGTTCGTGCAAATCGGTCTGGTACCAAACACGGAATGGCTGAAAGGCACGGTAGCGCTGTCGCGTCACGGTGAAATCGAAATCGATAGCCGTGGCCAGACCTCGGTACCGGGTGTGTTTGCTGCCGGTGACGTGACGACGGTGCCGTACAAGCAGATCATCATCGCCACCGGTGAAGGTGCCAAAGCTGCCTTGTCGGCCTTCGATCACCTGATCCGCGCTGACGATGAACCAGCAGTGGCACCGCTTGCCCAGGCAGTGGCTGCCTAAGCTGTTTCGCTAGTAATACAGAAGGGGCGCAAGTTCACACTTGCGCCCCTTTTTAAAATCAAACGACCCTCTGGACCTGCGGTTGACAGCGCGGATTCGAGATCGGTGCGCACTTCCCATGTTAGCAAAGTGGTTTATCGTTTCCGCTTAGCTGTTGCGGGCTTGTTCGGCGTGTCCTCCTGCGTCACAAATCCGATGGGGCGCTTGGTGGTTGGTGGCGGAGACGCCATCAGGTCACGGAGTGCGTCGAATATCTGCTTGAGCTTTATACGGGTGTTGTTTTCAAAGGTGTCGGTCTTTAATGACATCAAATCCGTCTTGTTTTCCAGCTCATCGAGTCGTAGCGAAAATTCCTTATTTTCCATGAGAGCTACACGCATGCGCACAAAGGCGCGCACCACGTACACGCCCATGTCTATCGCCTGTTCCGAGTTCAAGACATTGGCGGCCTGGATGGCGCCGTGTTCGGTAAATGCAAACGGCAGCGTCTTTGAAAATTTCAATCTGGCGAGGTGGTCACAAGTTGTGACCACCTGCAGCTTCTCGATCGCTGTGAGCTGGAACATGAAATCGCTGGGGAAACGTCGCGCGTTACGTTTGACCGCCTGGTTTAATGCTTTGGTCGGAACGCCATACAGTTCGGCCAAGTCGGCGTCGATCATGACCTTCTGGCTACGGACCAGCAGGATACGAGTATCAATGCTCGCTTGTACTGAAGTTGTCACAGGCGTTGGCACAATAAGGAAAGTTTAGAGATCGTGTTTGTTATCTTGTCGATCTTTGTGCTGTAGCAGCCTTGTGACACGGCTGCCAGATTAATAAATCGAACGATTGGAAGGCGATGTATCTGTCGAGTGCCTGCGCGGTGACGTCCAGCGACACCCAGCGCCATAATGCCTGCGATGCGGATAGCGGGATTGACCTGACTCAGACGCTATCCACATTCCCTAGCTCACCAGATCGGCACTGGCTTGCCGGGTCCGCAGCGCGATGGCATTGCGGTGGCGTGCGCGCAGGCGCGGATCGGTGATCAGCCGGCCCAGCGTTTCACCGATCACCATCACTACCCCCAGTAGCGGCAGTACCAGCATCAGGCCAGCCACGCCGGCCACCGAGCCGCCGATGAAAATCATCAGCACGGTGATCAAAGGGTGGATGTGCAGGCTACGTCCCAGCGTCAGCGGCATGAACACGAAGTCGTCCAGCAGGCGCACGCCGATGAAGACGCCGATGGCCATATACGCCATGGCCGGATCGCTGGGAGCGTCGGTCGAAGCGACCATCACCACCAGCATGCAGCCGACGATGGAGCCCACATACGGCACCCAGGCTAGCATGGCGGCAATCAGACCGAGTACCAGTGGCGACGAGACGCCAATCGCCCACAGGCCGAGCGCCAGTACGATGGTGTCGAGTATGGTGAGTTTGATCAGGCCCTGAAAATAGCGGTGTGCCGTCTGGTCGACTTCGTGCAGTAGAAACAGGGCCCGTTCGAAGAAGGCATTCGGCACCGCGCGCGCCAGAAACTTCTTGAAGCGCAAACCATCGCGCAGGAAGAAGAAGGCGAGGAAGGGCGCTAGCAGGAGCGACGGCAGCCAGCCCGCCACCGATACCAGAATATCGGTCAGGTGCTGCTGGATGAAGGTGCCGGTGAAGCTGGCCATGCGGTTGTTGATGGTGCGCGCCAGCTTGATCTGTTTCAGGATGGGGAACTGGCGTTCCAGCGAGGCCATGGTGTGGCGGATGAAGTCCAGCCCACCGGTCAGATATTTGCCCAGCATGACCTGCCACGATTCGGACGGCCCTGCTTCCCAGTAGACCGCCACCATGCTGGCCAGCATCAGCAGCAGCAGAAATACGCTGCCCACTATCAGGGTGGCGGCGTTGTGGCTGACCCCGAGCCGGATCAGGCGCTGCATGGGCGGCTGCAGGATGTAGTACAGCACGATCGCGAGCAGGAAGGGAATCGCCAGAAACAGCATCTGCTGCAGCAGGAACAGCAGGGCACAGGTACCCACCACGATACCGCTCCACACGATGGGGCCGGCGTGCTGCTGTGCGGGGAAGCGCTTCATATCGCTTCGATCTGCGGTTTGCCGCTCATCCATTCGCGCAGACGCGTGCCGATGTGGCGCGCCAGTGCCAGCGAAATCTTGTAGCCGATCACGGCATCGGTTTCCATCAGGCCCATGAAGTCGGCGCGGAAGAACACCGCCAGTTCGCAGTTGTCGAGCGCGCGGGTCTGGGCGTTGCGCGGTGAATTGTCGAGCAGCGCCAGATCGCCGAAGAAGGCGCCGGGCCCCATTTCGGCCACGACTTCCCGGCCATTCGGGCGCAAGCGGCTGATGATCACGCGACCTGACATGATCAGATACAGCGCCTGTCCTTCTTCGCCTTCATCGAAAATGATTTCGTCGGCCAGATAGCGGCGCTCGTGCATCAGACCATCGACGATTTTCAGTTCCAGCGGCGTGAGCGTCGAGAACAGGGCGGACGCTTTCAGCCGCTGCAGACGGGGCGAAAGTTCGGGCGATTTCAGGAAGCCGAATAGCAAGGGTACTCCCGGGCAAAGAATAAAGTGGAAAGATGATAACGCAATTGCGGGCCGGTGCCGACAGAACCGGTGGGCGTGACACGAATGGTCGCGCAGAATAGGAAAAGGGCCCGACGAATCGGGCCCTTTTACAGGAATTTGGCGGAGCGGACGGGACTCGAACCCGCGACCCCCGGCGTGACAGGCCGGTATTCTAACCAACTGAACTACCGCTCCAAATTCGTTTTCTATGTTTTCATGGTGGGTGCTGAGAGGGTCGAACTCCCGACCTACGCCTTGTAAGGGCGCCGCTCTACCAACTGAGCTAAGCACCCAGAAAACATATCAGCGTTTCATCACTACTGTGTTGCAACTGCTGAACGAGGCCGTATTCTACAAGCTGCCTCGGAGATTCTGCAAGGGCTTTTCTGAATTATTTTAAAAATTGTTTGCAGACCCCGCTTGCGATGTTGGCGGGGCCGCTGTGCCGGACCGGAAACCGCGCGGCGAATTGGGGGAGCAAGCGGCAAGCAACAGGCAGGACTTGCATCGCGCCATGTTTCGTTGGATACTGTATGAATCCACAGTGCTCCTGATTGATCATGTCCGACCTGCCGCGCCGCATAGCCCACCTCGATATGGATGCGTTCTACGCTTCCGTGGAGTTGTTGCGCTATCCCGAGCTGCGCGGCCTGCCGGTGGTGATCGGAGGCGGGCGCGATGCCCATCCGCTACGCCAGCCTGATGGCAGTTACCAGTTTGCCCGGCTGCGCGACTATGTGGGGCGCGGCGTGATCACCACTGCCACCTACGAAGCGCGGGCGCTCGGGGTCGGTTCGGCGATGGGCATGATGAAGGCCGCCAAGCTGGCGCCGGACGCGATCCTGTTGCCGGTCAACTTCGACGCCTACCGGCAGATCTCGCGCCAGTTCAAGGCGGCCGTCGCCAGTATTGCGCCGGACATCGAAGATCGCGGCATCGATGAAATCTATATCGACCTGACCCATGTGGCGGGCGAAACCCGCGAGCTGGCGCAGCGCATCAAGCAGGCCGTGTTTGCCGCAACGGGGCTGAGCTGCTCGATCGGTATCACGCCGAATAAGCTGCTGTCGAAAATCTGCTCGGATCTGGAAAAGCCGAATGGCCTGACGATACTCGCCCACGACGAGATTCCGGCGCGCATCTGGCCGCTGGGGGTGCGCAAGATCAATGGTATTGGCCCCAAGGCGACCGAGAAACTGGCGGCGCTCGGAATCGAGACCATTGGCCAGCTCGCTGCGGCCGATGCTGGGCTGCTGCAGGACTATTTCGGCAGCCATTACGCAGCCTGGCTGGCGGACGCGGCGCGCGGCATCGACCAGCGCGCGATTAGTACCTCGTCCGAGAGTAAGTCGATCAGCCGTGAAACCACCTTCGAGCGCGATCTGCATGCGCGCCAGGATCGCGCCGTACTGTCCGGCGTGCTGACCAGTCTGTGCCAGCGGCTGGCCGATGATTTGCAACGCAAAGGTTATGTCAGCCGCACCATCAGCATCAAACTGCGCTATGACGACTTCCAGATCGTCAGCCGCAACGTCACGCTGCCGCAACCGGTGGTTGATGGTGCAGCCATCCTGCATGCGGCGCGCGAGTGTCTGAAACGGGTGCCGCTGCAACGCCGGCTACGCCTGCTGGGCGTGCGCGCCAGCACGCTGGAGCCGCCCGGCGCGGCGACGTTGTTGCGCGTTCCCACTCAGGGCGAATTGTTCGCCTAGAACGGTGCCCGAGCGCCGTCACCGTGTAAAATGGCGCTCCCCCAGCATTACTGACACAAGGCTTAATACATGTGGTTCAAGAATCTACAGATCTATCGTCTGCCGGCCCCTTGGGCATTTACTCCGGAACAGCTGGAAGCGGCGCTGGCGCCCCATTCCTTCGTGCCTGCCAGCAGTAATGAACTGCTGCGTCAGGGCTGGGATCGTCCCCGTCCGAATGGCGGTCTGGTGCACGTGGTCAACCAGCAGATGCTGATCTTGCTGGGCACGGAAAAGAAACTGCTGCCGAACAGTGTGATCAACCAGGTCGCCAAGGCCCGTGCCGCGGAAATGGAAGAAGCTCAGGGCTTCGCGCCGGGCAAGAAAGCCATGAAAGAATTGAAAGAACGCGTGGCCGACGAACTGCTGCCGCGCGCCTTCTCGATCCGCAGCAACGTCTGGACCTGGATCGATCCGGTCAATGGCTGGCTGGTGGTGGATGCTGCCAGCCCGGGCAAAGCGGACGAAGTCATCAAATTGTTGCTCAAGGCCGTCGATAAACTGCCGTTAGAGAGTTTACGGGTACAGCGTTCGCCGGTCGGCGTGATGACCGAGTGGCTGCAGGCCGACGATGCACCGTCTGGCTTCACCGTGGATATGGATACCGAACTGCGCGCCACCGGCGAAAGCAAGGCGGCAGTGCGCTATGTGCGGCACACGCTGGAAGCCGAGGAAATCCGTCGCCACATCGCCGCTGGCAAGCAGTGCACCCGTCTGGCGATGACCTGGGACAGTAAGATTTCCTTCGTGCTGACCGAGTCGCTGGCCATCAAAGGCGTGAAAGCGCTGGACGTGATTAGCGAGAAAGAATCGAGTACCAAGAACGATGAAGAACGCTTCGATGGCGACTTCATGCTGATGACCGGCGAACTGGCCAAACTGATGGCCGATGTGGTGGAAGCGCTGGGCGGGGAAGCCAAGGCCTGAGTGACTTCCAGCCGGCCCTGCCGGCCTTGAGTGGTTTGACAAGAATGCCGCAAAATCATTGATTTTGCGGCATTTTTACGCTGGATTTCGCTGAAAATATCGCTATTTCCATGGGGAAACTGCGAGCTTTTCTGCTATATTGAGAGTCGTTGTTAAATTAGGAAGTTCCATGCCCTCCTCCGTACCAGGCCTGACCACCCAGAACATCGTCGCACTGACGACGGCGGCGGTCGCGGCATGGACGACGGAAGATATTCTGGCACTGAGTACGGATCAGACCCGGGTGCTGCGCAGCGATCAGATGGCAGCGCTCAGTACGCTGCAACTGGCCACGCTCGATCCCGCCAATGTGGCCGTGATCAGCACCCAGGACATTGCCGCCATCGCGGCCAGCAAACTCAATGCCGTGGGCGCTGCCAACAGCGATTTTCTGGCAGCGCTCGGCACGCGCCAGATCGTCGCGCTCACCACCGCACAAAGTGCCGCCTTCGGTAGCGCCGCCTTCAGCAGTTTTGCCACGCAAGCCATCGCCGCCTTCGAAACGGCGGATCTGGCGGCGCTCGGCACGGCCAGCATCGCCAGTCTGGCAACGGCGCAGGTAGCACTGCTCTCGACCAGCCAGCTGCAAGCGCTGAGCACCCGTCAGCTGGCGGTGCTGACAGCGGGTGCCCTGAATGCAATCGGTACGCGCGGCATGGTGGCGCTGAGTAGCAATGACATCCTGGCCCTGAGTAGCGCACAGGTCGCCGAGTTCGATAGCGCGCAGGTGGCGGCGCTCTCGACAGCGCAAGCCGCCCAGCTCGGCAGTGCGCAACTGGCAGCACTCTCAACCAGCCAGCTGGCCGGACTGGAAACGGCGGATCTGGCGGTCCTGCGCACGGCGAGCTTGACGGCCCTGAATAGCCAGCAGATTGCGGCACTCGACAGCGCCCAGTTGCGGGCCCTGACCACCGCCCAGTTCGCCAACCTGCGCAGCGCGCAATTGCTGGCCTTGAACACCGCCTATCTGGGCCTGCTGGCGACGCAGGATATCGCAGCACTGGCACCGGCCACGCTCAACGCCGTGGGTGCCAGCCAGAGCAGTTTCATGGCGGCGCTGAGTAGCCAGCAGCTTGCCGCACTGACTACGGCACAGGTGGCGGCACTCGGCTCCGATGCCTTCACCGCGCTGGGGACGGCCGCGCCTGCCCAGCTGAGTACGGCCGATGTGGCAGCGCTGACGACCCTGAATATTGCGCTGCTGTCGACCGATCAGATTGCCGCCCTGAGCACCGCCCAACTGCAGGCCCTGAGCACCCGCCAGCTGGCCGTGCTGACGGCTGGCGCCCTGGCGGCCATCGGCACGCGCGGCATGCGGGCGCTGACCACTCAGGACATCGTGGCGCTGAGTACGGCACAACTGGCCGAACTGGGCAGCGACCAGATTGCGGCGCTGAGCACCCTGCAGGCCGCCCAGCTCGCTAGCACGCAAGTGAATGCGCTATCGTCCAGCCAGCTGGCAGGGCTGGAGACGGCGGATCTGGCGGCCTTGCGTACGGCCAGTATTGCCGCGCTGAATACCCAGCTGTTTGCAGCGCTGAACAGCCAGCAGCTGGCAGCCCTTAGTACCGCCCAGTTCGCGGCCTTGCGGAGCGCCCAGTTGCTGGCGCTCGATACGGCCATGGTGGCAGCGCTCAGCCCACAGGATCTGGCCGTGCTGGGCGCCAGTGTGCTCAATGCCGTCGGGTTGGCCCAGACCAGCTTTATGGCGGCGCTGGCGAGCCAGCAGATCGCCGCCCTCGGTACGGCACAGCTGGCCGGCCTGAGCACCGATGCCTTTGTTGCGCTGCGCAGCAATGGCGTGGCGGCGCTGGGTACGGCCAGCGTGGCGGCACTCTCGAGCGCCCAGTTGCTGACGCTGACGACCGATCAGTTGACACTCTTTAGTAATACCCAGCTGTATGCACTGGGCACACGCCAGTTGCAGGCTCTGCCCGGCGTGGATCTGCTGGCGCTCGGCACGCGCGGTGTGGCGGCCTTGAGCACGCAGGGCATTGCGGCGCTTAATTCGGCGCAGCTGAATGCACTCTCTACGGCGCAGGTGGTGGCACTGAGTACGGCACAGGCGGCAGCACTCACGAGTACGCAACTGAACGGGCTCGCGCTGGAGCACCTGGCCGCAATGGAAAGCCCCGATCTGGCCGCATTGCGCTCGGCGGCAGTGGTGGGCCTGAATACCGACCAGATGGCGGCGCTGACCAGCAGCCAGATCCGCGCCTTTAGTACCAGCGCCTTTGTGGCCCTGAATAGCCGGCAACTTGCGGCCCTGAGTGGCGAGACGCTGGCAGCCATTCCGCTGGTCGACCTGACGGCACTGACCAGTAGCTCGATCGCCCAGCTGGTGCCGGTGGTACTGGCTCAACTGGGCAGTAGCCAGCTGGCAGCCCTGACAACGACGGCGCTGGCAGCGCTCGGCAGCGCGCAGGTAGCGGCGCTGGGGACTGACCAGCTACAGGGCTGGAATGCCAACCAGTATGCGGCGCTGGGCAGCCGCCAGCTGAGTGGCCTGAATACCGACCAGATCGAGGCACTCAGCAACACTGCCTTGCAGGCCTTATCGACGGCAGCGCTGACAGCGCTCAGCTCGCTGCAACTGGGGGCGCTCAGAATCAGCCAGCTGGCGCTGCTAGGCACGGCCCAGATTGCCGCGCTGCGTCCCGCCGCGCTGGCCGGACTGAACGGGGAGCAAGTGGCGGCCCTGACCACGCTGCAGGCCGCGACGCTGGGCAGCGCCCAGTTAGTGGCGCTTAGCACCGACCAGCTGCAAGCCATGGAAGGCGCCGATCTGTCGGCCTTGCGCAGCAATGTGCTGGCAGCGCTGACCAGCAGCCAGGCGCGCGCGCTGGGCAGCGCCCAGTTGGCTGCGCTGGCCAGCAATCAGCTGGCGATTCTAAACAGTGCGCAACTGAATGCGCTGGGTACGGACGCCTTGAGCGGGCTGGGCAGCAGTGCCTGGGCAGCCTTGTCCAGCACCAGTCTGGCAGCGCTGCGGACCGCCAGCATCGCCAGCCTGAGCGTGGCGCAACTGGCCGGTTTTGGTACCCGCCAGATGTCGGTGCTGAACAGTGCCCAGTTGAATGCGCTTGGAACGGACCAGTTCGCCAGTCTCAACGCGCTGCAAATCGGCAGCCTGAGTTCGCAGCAGGTGGCCGGTCTGTCGCTGGCCGAAGTGGCGGCGCTGGCCTCGGCCAGCCTGTCGGCGCTGCGCACGGCGGCGCTGGCGGCGCTCAGCTCGGCCCAGCTGGCCGTGCTGGCGGCGCATGCCGGGCCGAACGCGCTTCAGCAGCTCAGTACGGCGCAGATTGCCGCCCTGCGCAGCGCCACCCTGCTTGGCCTGACGCCGGACGAGGCGACCGCGCTGACCGCCACCCAGACGTCCGTGCTGAACAGTAGTCAGCTGCGCGCCCTGAGCACGCAGGCGATTGCGGCGCTCGATCCGCTCGACGTGTCAGCCTTGCGTACCGCCGCCGTGGTGGGCCTGAGCACCAGCCAGCTGGCAGCGCTCACGCCGGCACAGCTGGCGGCCCTTACCATGGCCCAGTATCTGGCGCTCAGCACCACCCAGTTACTGGGTCTGGCGCCGGACGTGATTGCCGCCTTCACCACGGCGAATATGGCGGCCTTCAGTACTGCCTATATCGCCGCCCTGAGTGCCGATGCCTTGCGCGCCATGCCGGCCGCACAGCTGTCGAGTTTCAGTTCGCGTCAGTTCGCCGTGCTCAGTAGTGACCAGCTGGCGGCGCTGCGCAACGAGCAGGTGGCCGGACTGGGGGCGACCCAGCTGGTAGGTTTGAATTCGCGCAACATCGTCGGTCTGGCAGCCGAAGCGATCGGCGCCATCGGCGCACTGGGTCTGCGCGCGCTGGGTACCTCGGCGCTGGCAGCGCTGAATGCGCAGCAGCTGGCGGCACTCGGCAATGATCCGACTGGCAACCAGATTGGCGTGCTCAGCACCGGCCAGTTTGCCGTACTGAGCTCGGCGGCAATGGCCGGTCTGACGGTCGCGCAGACCATCGCGCTGAGTACCGCGCAAGCGGCAACACTGAGCAGCAATCAGCTGTCGATGCTCAGCGTGGACGATATCGCTGCCATGGAAACGGCCGATCTGGCGGCGCTCACTACCCGCGGCCTGAGCGGTATGACGACGGCGCAGATGGCGGCGCTGAACGGGGCGCAGCTGGCCGCGCTGGGCAGCGGCCAGATTGTCGCACTGAGCAGCGATCAGGTACTGGCATGGAATGAAGCGGCACTGGCCGGGCTGGAAACGGTTGATGTGGCGGCGCTGACGACGGCCGTGGTGGCGGCGCTACCGACCAGCATGCTGGCCCTGCTCAGTGGTGCGCAGGTGGCCGCGCTGAGTACCCGTCAGGTGGCCGCGCTTAGCGACGATCAATTGAACAGTCTGGACGGCAGCCAGCTGGCGCAGCTGACTTCTGCCCAGCTTAGCGCGTTCGGCTCGCGCCAGATCACGGCGCTGACGCTGGCCCATCTGAGCGAACTGAATGTGGCGGCGCTGGTCGGCCTGAAGACCAGCGCGATTGCGGCGCTCAGCTCGGATCAGTTGTCTCTGCTGGGGACGGATGCAAACGGGGTCAGCCATCTCGATCTGCTGAGTACCCAGCAGATTGCGGCGTTCGGCACGGCAGCGCTGGCGGGACTGCGCGCGGAGCAAGTGGTCGCGCTCAGTACGGCGCAGGCGGCAGCACTGGGCAGTGCCCAGCTGGCGGCGCTCAGCGCGGCCGATATCGCGGCGCTGGAAGTGGCCGATTTGGCCGCCTTGCGCACGCAGGCCTTGCGGGGGCTGAGCGGGGTCCAGATGCAGGCGCTCAGTGCCGAGCAACTGGCCGGCATGACTACCCAGCAGATGGCCGCACTCAATAGCAGCCAGCTGGGCGCACTCAGCGATGCTGCCCAGATAGCCTTGTCGACGGCGCAGCTGGCGGCGCTGGGTAGCGGCGCCATCATGGCCCTGTCACCGGCGGCACTGGCGGCCCTTGATGCCGGTCAGCTGGCGGCCTTGAATACGCGGCAACTGGCGGTGCTCAGCAGCGACCAGTTTGCTGCCCTGCTGCCGGCACAGGTGGCCAGTTTCAGTTCGCAGCAGCTGGCGGCACTGGGAACGCGCCAGATCGTCGGCCTGAGTCCGCAAGGGCTGGCGCAGCTGGGCAGTGCCAGCCTGCCCGGCCTGTCGGTGCAGGCTATCGCGGTGCTATCGGCGGAACAGCTGGCGGCGCTGGGTGGTGATCTGGCGGCCGGCCAACTGGCGACCTTGCGCACGGCGCAGATCGCCGCGCTGGGTACGGCAGCCTTGCCGGCATTGTCGAGCGCGCAGCTGAACGCCCTGAGTACCGCACAGGTGACGGCGTTTAGCAGCCGCCAATTGGCGATGCTCGATCCTTTCGTCATCGGCGCGATGGAGACGGCCGATCTGGCGGCGCTGCGCACGGCAGCCGTGATCGGTCTGACGACCGACCAGATCGGTGCGCTGGATGGCCAGCATATGGTGGCGCTGAGCACGGCGCAGGTGGCGATCCTGAATACCGCGCAGATTGCCGTGCTGGCCGACTATCAGGTGGCTGCCCTGAGTACGGCGCAGGCGGCGGCACTCGGTTCGCGGCAGCTGTCACACATCGCAACCGAAGCCCTGCTGGCGCTCGGCGATGCCGATATGGCGGCACTGAAAACGGCCGCACTGGCGGGCTTGTCGACCGCGCAGGCGAGTATCCTGCGCAGCAATCAGCTGGTGGCACTGCGCAGCGCGCAACTGGCCAGTTTGCAGAGTGCGCAACTGGCTGCGTTCAACAGCACGGCGCTGCTGGCGCTGTCGAGCAGCAGTCTGGCCGCCTTGTCGACGGCGGCGCTGGCCGGCCTGAGTGGCGCCGTGCTGGCCAGTCTGAGTACCGCGCAACTGGCCGGGCTGGGCACGGCGCAGATGGCGACCCTGCGTAGTCAGCAGCTGGCCGCGCTGAGCAGTACGCAGATCTTCGCGCTGACGGCCCGGCAAGTGGGCGCGCTGACCTCGGCGCAAATGGCGCGTCTGCCGGAAAGCGCCGTGGCGGCGCTGAATACGACTACCTTGCCGGCCCTGAGTAGCGGGGCACTGGCGGGGCTCAGTTCGGCCCAGCTGGCGGTGCTGGGCGGCGACCCGTTCGGCAGTGGCGCCCAGCTGATTTCCCTGCTCAGTACCGATCAGGTGCTGGTGCTGCGCACTGCTGCGCTGCAAGGCTTGACGACCGATCAGCTGGTCGCACTGACGACGGCGCAGGCAGCAACCCTGAGTAGCGCGCAAGTGGCATCGATGCGGACCGCTTTGCTGGCCGCGCTGGAAACGGCCGATCTGGCTGCCCTCAGAACGGCGGCGATTGCCGTGCTCAAAACCCAGCAGTTGCAGGCGCTGAATCTGGCCCAGATGGCGGCGCTGAATGGTGCGCAGCTGGGCGCGATGAATAGTACCCAGCTGACTTCGCTGTCCAGTCATCAGGTGGCGGCGCTGCGCACGGCGGCGGTGGCGGCTATCAATCCGCTGATGCTGAATGCATCGGGGCGCGATGGCAAGCTGCTGTCCGCCATGAGCAGTGCTCAGTTGCGTGCGCTGACGGGCAGCCAGTTTGCCGCGCTCGGTTCAGCCGCGCTGGCACAGATCCAGACCGATGTGATCCGCGGCATCGATGCGGCCGATATCGCGCTGCTGCGCACGGAAACCTTCCGCGCGCTGCGCAGCGATCAGTTGCAGGCGCTGAACACCGCGCAGGTGGCGGCCTTCACGCTGGCGCAGATCAGCGTGATGCTGCCCAATGGCAGTGGCGCAAAGCAGTTCAACACCGAACAGATGGTGGCGCTGTCGTCAGCGCAGTTGCGTGCCTTGAGTACCGGCATGATTGCGGCACTCAGTGCGCAGGAGATGGCTGCCATCGAGACGCGCGATATCGGCGGCCTGAGCACGCGCCAAATTACAGTGCTGTCCACCACCCAGCTGCAGGGGCTGCTGCCAGAGCAACTGGCAGCGCTCGGCACGGGACAGATGCGGGCCCTGTCGGTGAACCAGTACAACGAATTGAGTGCGCAGCAGAAAGCGGCGTTTAGCCCGGTCCAGATTGCCGCACTGAGCTTCATTACCCCGCTGGCACTGGATCTGGATGGCCATGGGGTGCAGACGCTGGGACTGGATGCGGGGGTGCAGTTCGATCTGGCGGCCAGCGGGCAGCGCCAGGCCAGCGGCTGGATTGCGCCCGGTGACGGCTTGCTGGCGCTGGACCGCAATCAGGATGGCGTGATCAACGATGGTAGCGAACTGTTCGGCATGGCCAGCCGGCTTGCCGATGGCAGCCGCGCTGCCGACGGCTATGCTGCGCTGGCAGCACTCGACAGCAATCAGGATGGCGTGATTGACGCCCGGGATAGCGACTTTGCCGCCTTGCGCGTGTGGGTCGATGCGAATAGTGATGCACGCAGCGAAGCGGGCGAATTGCACACGCTGGGCCAGTTGCAGATCAGCAGCCTGTCGCTGGCAGCGCAACTGAGTGCTGCCACCGATCAGGGGAATCTGATTCTGGCCAGTAGTTCTTATACGCGCAGTGATGGCAGCAGTGCCATGCTGGCCGATGTGTGGTTCCAGCAAGCCGCACCGACAGGCTTGCGTGCACAGGTGGGACAGTTGGCGCAAGCTTTGCGGCAGTTTACGTGCGACGGCGCCGTAGCCGCGGACGTGCTGCGGGGCCTGCAGTCTGCAGCGCTGCGTCCGGACCAGCCGCTATCGCAGGCAGCCCACAGTGGCGCCATGCTGGCCGTGGCGCCGGGGCTCGATGCGCCTGCGCCTGCAGCGAGCGTCACACTGCTGGCTTTCACGCGCCGCTAGCGGGGCACCGGCTGGTTTCCTTACAGCGGCTGGAACACGCCGGCAGCTTTGTTCTTCTGGACGTTGTCCCACGCGAAAATCTTGCCGTTCATGGCCACATACACGCCCGCCGGCAGGGTTTGCGCGACCCCGCTGGCGAAGCCGAGATTGAACATGGCGTCGGAATTGGCGATTTCGTAGGGAATCATGGCGCCCGTCAGGACGATGGTTTTGCCTAGTTGCGCCGGGCCGAGTACGGCAGCGGTTTGCGGCATGGTGTCGGTACCGTGGATGATCACGATGGCCTGCTCGGGTGCGGCGCTGCAGCTGGCGAGGATGCGGGCGCGGTCGGCATCGACCATGTCCAGCGAATCCATCAGCGGCAGCTGCTCCAGTGCCACGTTGACCGTCAGGCGGCAGCGTGCCAGCAGGGCCGGCACATGGCTCTCGCCAAACGTCAATTTGCCGTTCAGTTCGTCGTAGTGTTTATCGAAAGTGCCGCCGGTGGCGAGAATGCGCAAGGTCATGGTGGTTGCTCTGACTGGGTAAAATGATGTGCATCATAACCTAATCCCTGCGCCCCCCGAAGTGCCACGCGCCACTGGTAAGCGGGGCTGACTATGTCTACACTGGTTTCTTTGTCTACTGCCACCCTATGACCATACTCGCTCCCGGGACCGTGATTTTCCACCGCCATCGAGGCTATGGCGTGATCACGGCCGTCAATCTGCTGACCGGCTGGATTGCCGCCCGCTTCGGTAGCGAGTCGCGCACCTTGGACCTGAATCTGTCGACGGATGAAGTGCAGACCGCCGAGGGCGTGCCGATTCTGTTCCGGCGTGCACCGCCCGACCGCATGCCGCAAGCGCGCCTGATGGCCATGGTGCAGGCCTTGCACGCGGCCGGTTATCAGCGCCTGTATCTGTATTGCTGGCCGAAAGCGTCCGGCCTGCACTGGCGCTGGCATCTGTTTACGGGGCGGCGCGACTGGCTGCAGCGGCCATGGCGCGAAGGCTGGTATGGCTCTGGTGCCGATTACAACGTCAATCCCGTGATGGGCTGGGGCGACAAGCCGGGCGCCAGCACGCAAGAACTGGTGGCCGCGCTGGCCCGCTTCGATCCGCAAGGACTGGCCCAGGCGCTGGGACGCGATGCCGATCATACGGCGTGGTTTGCCGGGATCTGTGCGGCGCTCTTGCCCGGTTATATGTACAGTCTGGACATGGAGCGCTCTGCGGACGGCCAACTGAGCGATATGCCGCCCTTGCCGGTGGTGCCGGTACGCGCCTCGTTGCCACCCTATGCGGGGCCGGCTCTGCCATGGCCGCCAGGCTGGAATGGATTATGGCGTGGCCAGCATGTTCTGCCGGCAGCGCCGCTGGCGCTGGGCCCGGGCGTGTCCCTTGCGGCAGGGGCGGGTGCCACGCCTGCTACCGCCCATGAACGCGCTGCTGAGTAAGTGCCTACTTGCGCCGCGCCTGCCCTATTGCGCTGAATGGTTATGCTTCCAGCGGGCGTGCCCGCTCCCGATAAGCCGGGTTGTGGATGGTCTGGCAGCGCCCGGCTGCGAAATCGACGATGTTCTGGAACGCATGCCGGAAATACAGCTCGTAGCTGTCGCGTTCGACGTAGCCGAGGTGGGGCGTGGCCAGTACGGTGGGAATCCGCAACAGCGGGCTATCGGCGCCCAGCGGCTCCGAAGTGAACACATCCAGCGCCGCATAGCCGGGGCGGCCGCGCGTCAACGCCTGTTCCAGTGCATCGGGTTGCACTAGTTCGGCGCGGCTGGTGTTGACGAACAGGGCGTCCGGCTTCATGCGGGCTAGATCGTCGGCCGTGACACAGCCACGCGTGTCCGGATGCAGGCGCAGGTGCAGGCTCAGGACATCGGCCTGTTCGAACAGGGCGGCGCGGGTAGGGGCGGCCAGATAGCCGTCCGCCACAGCGCGGGCACGACTGGCGTCACTGCCCCAGATCAGCACCTGCATGCCAAACGCCCGACCATAGCCGGCCACCAGCTGGCCGATCTTGCCATAGCCCCAGATTCCCAGAGTACGCCCTTTGAGCACCACGCCGAGGCTATTCAGGAGCGGGTTGATGGATGCGGTCTGCCACAGACCATCTTTCAGATTGCTGGCGTAGGGCACGATCTTGCGGCTGGCGGCCATGATCAGCGCCCAGGTCAGCTCGGCGGGTGCGGTGGGCGAGCCTACTCCTTCGGCGATAGCGATGCCCAGCTCGGTGGCCGCCGCCACATCGACGTGGCCGGCCAGTTTGCCCGTCTGGGAAATCACTTTCAGATTCGGCAATTTCGTCAGCAAAGGGCGGCTCAGCGCGGTGCGTTCGCGGATCAGTACCAGCGCATCGTAAGGGGCTAGCCGCAGCGCCAGCTGGCCCAGTCCGCGGCTGGAATTATTGAACACTCTGACCTCGTGATCGCGCAATAAATCGAAGCAGGCGAGGCTCGAGCTTGCGTTCTGGTAATCATCTAAAATTGCGATTTTCATGGTAGATGCGCGAATTTAACAGGAATTTCGTAGGGAAATAACAGGCTGGGCAGAAAGCTGAATAGCCTACTACTTTAGTCAACTTATTCTCCTACATTTTTGTCTGAAACAGCGATAGTCGGGTGTACAATCGCCGGAAAAAATACAAAGCCCCACCATCATACAGGGCTGTGCACCCGCATGGATCGGGTGCTTTCCGACAAGACCGCCGTATCCGCCGACCCATACCGTATGGGCTTCCGAGCGCAAGCCAAAAGCTGACGACGATCCTGCCGTGCAGGGACACAGAATTCTTAATTGGCATTGGAGGTACTATGAATCAACCCGTTATGGGTGGCGTTGCGGCATTGAACGTCCCAACTTATATCAAACAGCAGAAGCTGGTTAACTGGGTCGCAGAAGTGGCTGCCCTGACCAAACCGGCACGTATCTACTGGTGCGACGGTTCGCAGGAAGAGTATGACCGCCTGTGCGCTGAAATGGTTGCCAGCGGCACCATGAAAAAGCTGAATCAGGCACTGCGTCCGAATTCCTATCTGGCCTGCTCGGATCCGAGCGATGTGGCCCGTGTGGAAGACCGCACCTTCATCTGCTCTGCGACCAAAGATGAGGCTGGTCCGACCAATAACTGGATGGCGCCGGGCGAAATGCGCGCGACCCTGAACCCGCTGTTCGACGGCTGTATGGCTGGCCGCACCATGTATGTGGTGCCGTTCTCGATGGGCCCGCTGGGTTCGCCGATCGCTCACATCGGCGTGGAACTGTCGGATTCGCCATACGTGGCCGTCAATATGCGCATCATGACGCGCATGGGCAAGGCCGTGTACGACGTGCTGGGTACCGATGGCGAGTTCGTGCCATGCGTGCACAGCGTGGGCGCACCGCTGGCTGCTGGCCAGCAAGACGTGGCATGGCCATGCAACGCCACCAAATACATCGTGCATTTCCCTGAGACCCGTGAAATCTGGTCTTACGGTTCGGGCTACGGCGGCAACGCTTTGCTGGGCAAGAAATGCTTCGCACTGCGTATCGCGTCGAACATGGGCCATCAGCAGGCGCAGGCCGACGGCATGGGCTGGCTGGCCGAACACATGCTGATTCTCGGCGTAGAATCGCCAGAAGGCAAAAAACACTACGTGGCAGCGGCCTTCCCTTCGGCTTGCGGCAAAACCAACTTCGCCATGCTGATTCCGCCAGCGACCTTCAAGGGCTGGAAAATCACCACCATCGGCGACGATATCGCGTGGATCAAACCGGGTGCTGATGGCCGTCTGTATGCGATCAATCCGGAAGCTGGTTACTTCGGCGTGGCACCGGGCACCAACACCCGCACCAACTCTAACTGCATGGCATCGCTGGGTGAGAACACCATCTTCACCAACGTCGCGCTGACCGACGATGGCGACATCTGGTGGGAAGGCCTGACCAAGGAAGCGCCGGCACACCTGATCGACTGGCAAGGCAAAGACTGGACGCCTGCCTCGGGCACCAAAGCAGCCCACCCGAATGCCCGCTTCACCGTTGCGGCTACCCAGAATCCGGTGATCGATCCGGCCTGGGATGATCCGGCGGGCGTACCGATTTCGGCCTTCATCTTCGGTGGTCGCCGTTCCACCACCGTACCACTGGTGACGGAAGCGCGTAACTGGGTAGAAGGTGTGTACATGGCTGCCACCATGGGTTCGGAAACCACCGCCGCTGCCGCTGGCCAGATGGGCGTGGTACGTCGCGACCCGTTCGCCATGCTGCCGTTCATGGGTTACAACATGAGCGACTACTTCCAGCACTGGCTGAACATGGGCGAGAAGCTGGGCCAGATCAACGCCGCCACGCTGCCGAAGATCTACTGCGTCAACTGGTTCCGCACCGACGAACAGGGGCATTTCGTCTGGCCTGGTTTCGGCGACAATATGCGCGTGCTGAAGTGGATGCTGGAACGCATCGAAGGCACGGCGGGCGGCATCGAGAACATCTTCGGCACCACCCCGCGCTTCGGCGATCTGAAGTGGGACGGCATTCCGTTCTCGCCGGAAGAATTCGAAACCATCACCTCGATCGACAAGGACGCCTGGCGTGAAGAGCTGAAACTGCACGATGAACTGTTCGCCAAACTGGCCTACCATCTGCCTACCGAACTGACCGCCGTTAAGGCTGAGTTGGAGAAGCGCCTGGCACGATAAGCCGGCCTGGAGGAGACTGAAAAGCCCCGTGTGTGCTTGCGACCCTACAAGGTCGCAACGCAGCACGGGGCTTTTTTTGCAGCTCATGCCGCATTTTTTACATTTCGTCTCAATCGGGCTAGCGCAAACCCTTGCTCGTATTACAGTGCAAGCTCACCATTTCTGATAGGTCCGATTATGATTACCGTAACTTCCCGCATCGGCGTTGCCAGTGCTTTGCTGTTCTCGTTGATGCTAGGCGTAGCCCATGCCGATGCCCCTGATCTGGCCAGTCGCCGCGAGGCACTGAACTCCCTGATCAAGGAGCAGTGGGAGTACACCATGCGCGCGAGCCCGGAGTGGGCCTCGCTGCTGGGCGATAAGCGCTACAACGATAAATGGTCGGACTTCTCGCAGGCCGGTATCGAGGCGGATCTGAAAGTGTCGGCCGAGTTCCTGAAGCGTTTCGAGGCAGTTGATACCAGCGGCTTCCCGCTGCAGGAACAGCTGAATCGCGAGCTGATGCTGCGCCAGCTGCGCGACAGTGTGACTGCTGCCCGCTTCAAAGAGTGGCAGATGCCGCTGGCGCAGAATTCCGGTATCCACATCGATCTGCCGCAGATCGTCTCGGCGCTGCCGTTTGAAACCGTCAAGGACTACGAGGACTACATCGCCCGTCTGCATGCGCTGCCCAAGCTGTTCGACGAGACCCGCGTGCAGATGGAAAAAGGCGTGCAGGACAAGCTGATGCCGCCGAAATTCCTGATTCCGAAAATCGTCAAACAGTGCGAAACCATGGCGGCCATGAAACCGGCCGAGTCGCCGTTTGCCGAACCGGCGAAGAAATTCCCGAAAGAGTTTTCGGAGGCTGACAAAGCCCGTCTGAGCAAGGAAATTCTGGCCGCTGTGCAGAAAGATGTGATCCCTGCCTACAAAAAACTGGCCCAGTTCACCAAGACCAAATACCTGCCGCATGGTCGCTCGGAAGTCGGTATGTGGTCGCTGCCGGATGGTGCCGCACGGTACACCTTCAAGGCTGCGTCGTCGACCACCACCAGCATGACCCCGGAACAGATTCACCAGCTGGGGCTGGCCGAAGTGGCGCGGATCGAGGCGCAGATGCTGGCTACTGCACAAAAGCTGGGCTACCAGGATCTGAAGAGCTTCAATAAGGCGGTTGCGGCCAAGCCGGAACTGCACCCGAAGTCGCGTCAGGAAATCATCGACCTGTACCAGAAATATACCGACCAGATGTACACCCAGTTGCCGCAGCAGTTCGGCGTGCTGCCGAAGGGCAAAGTGGAAATCAAACAGGTTGAGGAATTCCGCGAAAAAGGCGCTTCCGGTGCCTCCTATATGCCCGGTTCACCGGATGGCAAACGTGCAGGCCGGGTGATGGTCAATACCGGTGATTTCGAACACCGCTCGATTATCGGTATCGAAACCACGGCGCTGCATGAAGGCGTACCCGGTCACCACATGCAGCTGACCATCGCGCAGGAAATCGACGGTCTGCCGAACTTCCGCCAGCAGGGCAATTACACCGCCTATGCGGAAGGCTGGGCGCTGTATTCGGAACGTCTGGGCGAGGAGCTGGGCTTCTTCACCAACCCTTACAGCTACTACGGCCACCTGCAGGATGAAATGCTGCGCGCGATCCGTCTGGTAGTCGACACCGGTCTGCATTACAAGAAGTGGAACCGTCAGCAGGTGGTGGACTTCTTCCATGACCATTCCGGTATCGAGGAAGTGGAAGTGCAGAGCGAAACTGACCGTTACATCGTCTGGCCCGGCCAGGCGCTGGGCTACAAGATTGGTCAGCTGAAGATCCTCGAACTGCGCGACTACGCCCGCAAGGAACTCGGTAGCAGCTTCGATATCCGCGGCTTCCACGATCAGGTGCTGGGTGCCGGTGCGCTGCCGATGGATGTGCTGGAATCGCACATCAAGGACTGGGTCAGTGCCGAGAAGGCCAAAGCTGCCCGCGTCAGCATGCAATAAAAAATGGCGTGCCGGAGATTCAGGCACGCCATCCATAGTAAGCACGGCTACCATGTCGCAACATGGTGGCCGTTTTTTATTTCAGCAGCGGGATCAGATATTTGCCGGTGACGCTGGCCGGATTGGCTGCCACCTGTTCCGGCGAGCCGCTGGCGATGATCTGGCCACCGCCGGCACCACCTTCCGGACCCAGATCAACGATCCAGTCGGCCGTCTTGATGACGTCCAGATTGTGCTCGATGATCACCAGCGTATTGCCCTGATCGCGCAGGCGATGGATCACTTTCAGCAGCAGGTCGATATCGTGGAAGTGCAGACCGGTGGTCGGCTCATCCAGAATGTACAGGGTGCGGCCGGTGTCGCGCTTGGACAGTTCCAGCGAGAGTTTTACGCGCTGCGCTTCGCCACCGGACAGGGTGGTCGCGCTCTGTCCCAGCTTGATGTAGCCGAGGCCCACATCGAGCAGGGTGTGCAGCTTGCGGGCGATCAGCGGTACCGGTTTGAAGAACTCGTAGGCATCTTCCACCGTCAGATCGAGAATCTCGGTGATGTTCTTGCCCTTGTACTGCACTTCCAGCGTTTCGCGGTTATAGCGTTTGCCATGGCAAACGTCGCACGGCACGTACACATCCGGCAGGAAGTGCATCTCGACCTTGATCACGCCATCGCCCTGACAGGCTTCGCAGCGGCCGCCCTTGACGTTGAAGGAGAAGCGTCCGGCGCTGTAGCCGCGCTCCTTGGCGGTTGGCACGGTGGCGAACAGTTCGCGGATCGGCGTGAACAGACCGGTGTAGGTGGCCGGATTCGAGCGCGGCGTGCGGCCGATCGGTGCCTGATCGACGGCGATCACTTTGTCGAAGTGTTCCAGCCCGCTGATCGAGTCATGCGGCGATGGTTCTGTCTGCGAGCCGTACAGATGGCGCGACAGCGCCGGGTACAGGGTGTCGTTGATCAGCGAGGATTTGCCGGAACCGGAGACGCCGGTCACGCAGGTCATCAGGCCGACGGGCAGATGCAGGTCAACTTTTTTCAGGTTGTTACCGGTGGCACCCGTGATGATCAACTGGCGTTCCGGATCGGCCTCGTGGCGTTTCTCCGGCACGGCGATTTTCAGCGTACCGTTCAGGTATTGCGCCGTCAGCGACTGTTTGTTTTTCAGGATGTCTTTCAGCGTGCCTTGCGCGATCACATCGCCGCCATGCACACCGGCGCCCTTACCCATGTCGACGATGAAGTCGGCAGTGCGGATCGCGTCTTCGTCGTG